>JBPCUN010000032.1:0-23258 GCA_051011115.1 Weeksellaceae bacterium | reverse complement strand
CAGCTATGGTCTTAGGGGCAGATGGTGTACAAATAGGTTCACGATTTGCTGCTACCCATGAAGCATCATCTCATCACTTATATAAAGAACAAATTGTGAAAGCTAAAGAAGGTGATACGCTTCTATCCTTAAAGGATTTAGCACCTGTCCGATTATACAAAAATGAATTTTGGCAAAAAGTAGATGAAGCCCAACAACGAGGAGCCTCCATTGAAGAACTTACAACATTATTAGGGAGAGGTCGAGCTAAAAAAGGAATGTTTGAAGGAGATTTGGCAGATGGTGAAATTGAATTTGGACAAAGTTCTGCATTAATTGATGAAATAAAATCTGCCCATGAGGTGGTGCATGATTTAATAGCAGAATTTAATGAAATTAAAAAATTAGATTTAAACTTTTAATTATGTAGCATATCATTTCCGTTAATTAAACGTTATTATCTGAATAAAATTATATAAATTTTATTTATTAAGGTATCTATACATCATTTAATAAATGGTATATAATTCTATTAAATTTCATACTTTTGTATATTAATTCTAAATAAGGATGATTAAAGTTTCAGAAGAAGCCAAAATAAAAGTATCTCAATTGATGGGAGAAGAGGGTAATACGCTAGAAGACACCTATGTACGCGTGGGTGTGACCAGTGGTGGTTGCAGTGGTTTATCATATAATTTAGATTTTGATAAAATCCGACATGAAGACGATAAACTATTTGAAGATAATGGTGTTCGCATACTTGTAGATAAAAAATCAGTTTTATATCTTGCCGGCACAACGCTAGAATTTTCTGGGGGATTGAATGGTAAAGGTTTTATCTTCAACAATCCGAATGCTAATAGAACTTGTGGATGTGGAGAATCATTTTCACTCTAAGACGTTAAATTCTATTATCAAAATATTAAATATAACACCATTATTGAAACAAGCCTTTCAATATATAATCAGAATATCACAATGAGCAAATATACCGAAGACGATTTAAGAGAAGATTTAGAAGCTGGTAAAGAATATGAGTTCGGTTGGTCAACAGAAATCGAATATGAAGATTTCCCAACAGGATTAAATGAAGATGTGGTTCGCTTAATTTCTGAAAAGAAAGAAGAGCCAGAATGGATGACTGAATGGCGTTTAGAAGCTTTCCGTATATGGAAGACGATGGAAGAGCCAGACTGGGCCAATGTCACCTATCAAAAACCAGATTTTCAAGCCATAAAATACTTTGCTAAACCTAAAAAGAAAATTGAATCATTAGATGAAGTAGATCCTGAACTTCTAAGCACGTTTGAGCGTTTGGGAATTTCACTTGACGAACAAAAAATGTTGTCTGGCGTTGCGATGGACGCAGTGATAGATTCTGTTTCTGTAAAAACGACTTTCCAATCGACGTTAGCAGAAAAGGGTATTATTTTTATGTCTATTTCTGAAGCTATCAAGGAACACCCTGAACTAGTGAAGAAATACATTGGTACTGTTGTCCCTAGAGGAGATAACTTCTATGCAGCTTTAAATTCTGCAGTGTTTTCTGATGGTAGTTTTTGTTATATTCCTAAAGGTGTTCACTGCCCTATGGAACTTTCTACTTATTTTAGAATTAACCAAGCCGGAACAGGTCAATTTGAAAGAACATTACTTATAGCAGATGAAGGATCATACGTTTCTTATCTAGAAGGTTGTACAGCACCCTCTAGAGATGAAAATCAATTGCATGCTGCCGTTGTTGAATTAATCGCAATGGATGACGCAGAAATTAAATATTCTACGGTTCAGAACTGGTATCCAGGAAATGAAGAAGGAAAAGGTGGTGTTTACAATTTTGTAACTAAACGTGGTATAGCAGGAAATAATGCTAAATTGAGCTGGACACAGGTTGAGACAGGTTCTGCTGTAACGTGGAAATACCCAAGTTGTATATTGAAGGGAGATAATTCTGTAGGAGAGTTCTACTCTATTGCTGTTACCAATAATTACCAACAAGCAGATACAGGAACCAAGATGATTCATATTGGTAAAAACACAAAATCTACCATTATTTCTAAAGGTATATCTGCAGGTAAATCACAAAACTCCTATAGAGGTCTTGTGAAAATATTAAAGAGCGCAGAAGGAGCTCGAAATTTCTCACAATGTGACTCCTTGCTTATGGGTAATAAATGTGGCGCACACACTTTCCCCTATATTGAAGTAGGAAATGACACTTCTACCCTAGAGCATGAAGCAACCACTTCTAAAATTGGAGAAGACCAAATCTTCTATTGTAACCAAAGAGGTATTAGCGAAGAAAAAGCAATTGCGCTTATCGTAAATGGCTTTAGCAAAGAAGTTTTAAACAAACTGCCAATGGAATTCGCTGTAGAGGCCCAAAAATTATTAGAAATTTCATTAGAAGGAAGTGTAGGATAATAAATGACTCAATATAATTTTACTTATAAAGCCACTTTTAATTATTTAAACTAAAAGTGGCTTTTTTATTTTAAAATACATAGCGTTGATTAAAATATAAAAGTGTACATTTTACATTTAGTCTATTATATAGGGGATAGTAAAATTTCTTATTTCATATATTCATTATTTTCAAGCTGAATTCTTGTAGTAAAATTAAATTAAATTGAATTTTTAATGATTAAATCAGAAAATTCACAAAATTTTTTGACAATCTATATGGTTCATCCATTTATTAATTTTAAATTTACGATAATTTTAAATTATTTATAATAAATATGAGTGATAATATCCCTAAGAAACAAAGAACGGGCATGTACGAAAATGTTATGCATGAGTTTAATAAAGCTGCAGACATAATGAAACTTGACCCAGGTGTTAGAAAAATTTTAGCTACAACTCAAAATGAAATCGTAGTACATTTTCCTGCAAAAATGGATGATGGTAGCATAGAAGTTTTTACTGGCTACAGAGTACAACATAATAATACATTAGGTCCTTATAAAGGTGGTTTGCGCTATCATCCAACGGTAGATATTGATGCTGCGAGAGCTTTAGCTACTTGGATGACTTGGAAAACTGCCATTGCAGGTCTTCCATTTGGTGGCGGTAAAGGGGGGATTAAAATAGATCCTAAAAAATATTCTAAGGGTGAATTAGAAAGAATCACTAGAAGATTTACCTATGCTCTTGGTGATAACATTGGTCCAGATTATGACATTCCTGCTCCAGATGTAAATACAAATTCCCAAATCATGGCTTGGATTGCCGATACCTATGCATCTAACAAAGCGCCAGGAGCTCGTTTCCAAAGCTTTAATGTTGTTACTGGCAAGCCAGTAGTTGCAGGAGGATTAGAGGGTAGAGATCGTGCTACTGGATTTGGTGTTGTTACTACCATCCAGAAATGGGCAGATTCAGAAAATGTAGATTTAAAGGGTAAAAAATATATAGTTCAAGGTTTTGGCAATGTGGGTTACTGGTCTGCACATTTCATGAAAGAAAAGGGTGCGATATTAATTGCTGTGCAAGATCATTCGGGCACTATATATAATGAAGAAGGAATTGACCCAGAAGAATTATTAGAATACGCAAAAGATAATAATGGTGGAATCGTTGGGTACAACAATGCAGATGAATATAAAAAGGATGACTTTTTCGCTATAGATTGTGATATCATTATCCCTGCAGCGCTAGGAAATCAAATCACAGAAGACAATGCAGGTGATATTAAGGCGCGCCTAATTGCGGAAGGAGCAAATGGACCTACAGATTCTGGGGCAGAAGAAATTTTATTTAAAAATGGAATTAAAGTAATACCAGATATTTTATGTAATTGTGGTGGTGTAATTGGTAGCTATTTTGAGTGGCTACAAAATAGAAGAAGTGAGACTTGGAAGATAGAGGATGTGTTAGATAAACTTAAAGACAAGGTTGAGACTTCTTATGATAAAGTTGTGGTAGCTTCTAAGAAATTTGATGTAGACCTACGAACTGCAGCATATATAGTAGCTATGGAAAGATTAGAACAAACATATAAGGAAAGAGGAGTTTTCCCATAAACTAGAGCGTTATATAAACATGAATAAAGCCGTTTCATTCTAATTTGAAACGGCTTTTATTTTGTTTATGATAGCAAATTTTAAGATGATATTATTGTTTTACATAAAATAATGATATCCCTAATTTACAGACTTATACCATTCAATAAACTTAGCTATTCCTTCTTGAAAATTAATTTTGGGCTTATACCCTATCATCGCTTTCGCTTTAGAAATATCTGCATTTGTAATTCGTACATCACCTGCCTGCAAGGGTAATTTATTAATTTTTGCTTTCTTATCTAAGAAATGCTCTATGGTGGCTACCATATCAATCAAAGTGACAACTTCGCTTTCACCTAGATTTATGATTTCATAGACTTGGTCATGGGTAAATAAATACTCAATTGATTTCAATACACCATCCAAAATATCTTCTATATAGGTATAATCTCTTGCGGTATCGCCATTCCCGTAAAATGGAATCTCCTGCCCTTCTTCTATCAATCGCGTGAATTTATGAATCGCCAAATCTGGTCTCTGTCTAGGCCCATAAACTGTGAAAAATCTTAATTGAATCATATCTACATCATATAAATGATGATACACATGTCCCATCACTTCACAAGATTTCTTGGTGGCGGCATAAGGTGAAATCGCAAAATCCACAACATCCGTTTCTGCAAAAGGTATTTTATCATTGTTACCATACACAGAAGAGGATGAGGCACATAGAAATTTCTGAACTTTATATTTTTTACAAATTTCTAAAAGCTGCATCGTGCCTTGTACGTTCACACTTTCATAGTCCATTGGATTTTCTATTGATGGCCTTACACCTGCTAGAGCTGCAAGATGAATCACCATATCAAAGGAATATTTTTCAAACAACGTACTTACCAATTTAGAATCTCTGATATCTCCATAAACCAATTCAAAAAAGTCTGTTTTAACCTCTTTTGCAAAGCTTAATATGTCCTGATCTTTTGAATTACTTATTGGAATCAAATGAAAACCAACCGCTTCTCCAATATTCTTTAATTTAATTTGATAATCATAAAAGTCATGAAAATTATCTAGTACAACTACATTATTTCCTTCTCTTAAAAGTCTCTCAACAACATGAGAACCAATAAAACCAGCTCCTCCAGTTACCAAATAATTTTTCATAATTCGATGCTAATTATTTATTTAATAGTATAATGTTACCTATTCAGTTTGATTTTAATAAAATTCTTCCATATCAATTTTAACAGAAAATATATTAGAATATAATGCGATGCTTTGATCTCCAATATCTGTTAAGGCATAATCAATCGCTATTCCCTTATACTTAAACCCCACACCTACATTTGGCTGAAATTGAATCGATTGCTTTCCCTCAAAATCTTTTATATTTTGAAAATTATTTACACCAGCTCTTACGAAAACCAGCTCATCATACGCAATCTCTACCCCAGCTGCTGGACTAAAGCTTAAACCCGAAGATGAAACAAGTTCGCTTCCATCTCTTAAATTGAAATTTAAATCTATTTCACCAGTACCCGAAAACCGTTGGTTAAAATCAACTTTTTGACGCACACCCACTTGAATTTTTGGTAAGGTGAGTTCTATGCTTTCTTCTGGCGGTTCATTCAATATAATACCGTCAATTTCTAGCTGATTTAAAGCATCTTCATTGATGCTCCATGCATTAAAGGTTGTAGTAATATCCCTTACCATTACGCCGACGGCAAAATTTCTCTTGCGATATTGCATCCCAGCATCTAATCCAAAACCATAGGCATTTGCAAATTCCCCCACATTTCTATAAATCATTTTAGCGTTAACCCCAAAATTTATATTTGGAAGATTAAATATGTTACCAGCATACGATAATTGTAAGGCATAATCAGCTGCAGAAAAGGTGGAAATCCGATCATAATCTATATTTCCTTGGCTATCAATTAATTCTGTTGTATTCATAATCCCATCAACACCAAACCTATATAGCGAAACTCCTAAAGCATTCTGATTATCTAATGGAATTGCTGCCGCTACATAATCATAGTTAGCAATAGATTGAAAGTATGAGGCATGCATAGCTGCTGCCTGCCAATCATTACCAATTTGAGACAAACCTGCAGGATTCCAATAAGCCGCATTCACGTCAGAGACATCAGCTACCACTGCGTTTCCCATAGCGAAGGCACGAGCGTCCACCCCAATATTCAAAAATTCATTCGAATATGAGCGAAATTGCGCCTGAACAGAAACAGAATATATAGCCAATATAAAAAGGGGAATCTTATACATCATTCTATAAAATTACAACAAAAATCGTAGGTTCAAACTAAATGAACAAATATGTGGTTATATAGTTTCATTAGAAAATTGAATTTTTATTAAAAGGAAATGTTTAACGTGTATGCTCTGCATGTTTGAATTCACATAACTGAACAAAATCGTATATTAGCCCACATGAATATAAAAAAATATATCCCCAACATCCTCACCCTAATCAATTTGTTTAGTGGCTGCTTATTGGTGTATTTCACTTTATATTACAGCCTTACGGATCAGAAGTTTCCAGAAGAGTTTATCAACATAGCTTTGATATTACTTAGCATTTCATTAATCGCAGATTTGCTAGATGGTATGGTAGCTAGATGGCTGAATGTAGCATCACCTATCGGATTACAATTAGATTCATTAGCTGACATGGTCACCTTTGGGGTTTTTCCTGGTTTTTTAATGGCTAAAATGTTCAATCAATTGAAAGACACCACTATTTATGAATTTCCTGCGATTGCATTTTTTGGTCTTTCAATTACCTTATTCTCTGCGTTAAGATTAGCAAAATTCAATGTGGATACTTCTCAAATAAGTTATTTTAAAGGATTAGCAACCCCAGCTAATACCATCATGATTTTTGGCATTTATCTATTACTTCCAGACATACCCTTGCACTTTTTACAGGATTACGGAACTAATAGCCTTATCAGCATCACAGTAATATCTAGTTTTCTATTAGTAGCTGACTTGCCTCTATTTTCTTTCAAATTAAAATCATTAAAATTAAAAGATATTTTACCTCAAGTCATACTTCTAATAACATCTGTTATTTTATTAGTATTCATTGGTTTGAAATCATTATTTATTATCATTATTCTGTATATCATATTATCTATTATTTTTAAAAAAACCTTTACCCATGCGTCAACTTAATTTAACCAAACCTATCTGCTTTTTTGATCTTGAAACTACAGGAATGAATGTAGGAAAAGACAAAATCGTAGAAATTTCTATCCTGAAAGTTTACCCAGATGGTGAAAAGGAAAGTAGAACTTGGTTAGTCAACCCAGAAAGACCTATTCCCGCTGAAACAACCGCTATTCATGGCATTACTGATGAGGATGTAGCGGATAAACCTACTTTTACACAACTTGCTCCTAAAGTAGCTCAAATGATTGAAGGAAGTGACGTAGCTGGTTTTAACTCTAATCGATTTGATATTCCCTTATTGGCTGAGGAGTTATTGCGTGCAGGTCAAGATATAGACCTTAAAAAATGTCGCCCTGTAGATGTGCAAGTCATATTTCATAAGATGGAGCCTAGAAATCTAGCAGCAGCTTATAAATATTATTGTGATAAAGACTTAGTGGATGCACACAGTGCAGAAGCTGACACGAATGCCACTTATGAAATCTTAAAAGCACAAATTGAGAAATACGATGATTTAGATAATGACATTAAATTCTTGAGTGAATTTTCACAACATTATAAGAATGCAGACTTTGCAGGAATGATTGGATTCGACGAAAATGGAGATGAAATATTCAAATTCGGAAAACATAAAAACAAACGTGTGGTTGATGTTTTTGAAAAGGAACCTGGCTATTATAATTGGATTCAAAATGCAGATTTTCCGCTATACACTAAAAAAGTTTTAACAGAAATACAATTAAGAAAACTAACTGATAAATAATCATTTACGTTATTTTAATTAAATGAATTATTTAAAAACAGAAAGCTCAAGATTTTCATCTTGAGCTTTCTATTTTATTTAGTTAAAAAATTTATTCAGCTAAAAACTCCTTTGCCAACGCTAGAATTTGAGGCAATCCCGAAATATCTTTTCCTCCTGCTGTTGCAAAAGTTGGTTGACCACCGCCACCCCCTTTAATCTCCTTAGCCCAGGTACGAACCAATTGTCCCGCATTCCAGTCTTTTTCTTTCGCAAGATTATCTGAAATGCCAACAGAAACCGTGGGTTTGCCTTCATAAGCATTGGCAACCGTAATAAACGCATTATCAATCTCTGTTTTCAACTGAAAAACTAAATCTTTTACTGAGCTATTATCCATTGATGTTTGAACTAAAATTGCATTTACATCACCAAAACTTTCCATTTGATTTTTCCATACATCCTTTTGCTGCATAGCTTCTTTATGCTTGAACTCTGCTAACTGCTTATTCAAATTATCGTTTTCAGTTTGTAATTTTTCAATTGCTAAAGTGGCATCTTTTGGTTTTCCTAAAAGTTCCTCTACCTTTCTAAAACGTTGCTCAAATTCTTTAAAGTATGATAATGCTTTATCTCCTGTAATTGCTTCTATACGCCTAATACCTGCAGCAGAAGAAGATTCATTTATAATTTGAAACAAGAATATATCTGCCGTATTACTCACATGAGTACCACCGCATAATTCTACAGAGTCTCCAAATTTAATCGTCCTTACTTGATCTCCATACTTTTCACCAAATAATGCCATAGCACCATTTTCTACAGCTTCTTTGAATGGAACGGCTCTATTTTCTTCAAGCTTTAATTGCGCTGCGATTTTCTCGTTCACCAATTGATTTACTTGCTCTAGCTCTTCTGGTGTCATTTTAGAAAAGTGAGAAAAGTCAAATCTTAAATAATCTGGCCCTACAAAACTACCCTTTTGTTCCACATGTGTTCCCAAAACTGCTCTTAACGCTTGATGCAGTAAATGCGTAGCCGAGTGATTTTTCATAATATCCCTACGTCGTTTTATATCAACCTTGGCAAGTAAATTATCTGTAGAAGCAGGTAATTCTTTAGTTAAGTGTATTATTAGATTATTCTCCTTATTAGTATCTAACACCTTAATTTCTTTATCCTTAGAAATCAAAACACCAGTATCACCAATTTGTCCTCCACTCTCTGCGTAAAAAGGTGTTTTATTTAAAACAATTTGATAAAACTTTCCTTTTTTGTTCTCAATTTCTCTATATCTCGTGATATTTACCTCACTTTCTATTTCGTCATATCCTATAAAATCTTCTGAATTATCTTCTTTTAGAACTACCCAATCAGAAGTAGAAGATTCCGATGCTTTTTTAGAACGACTTTTCTGCTTTTGCATCTCTTCTTCATATCCTTTCTCATCAATGCCATAACCTTTCTCTTCTGCTATAATTCTTGATAAATCTGCTGGGAATCCATAAGTGTCATATAATTCAAAAACTTCTGCGCCATTCAACGTTTTGCTTTTAGCATTTTTTATTAAACTTTCTAATCGCACAAGCCCTTGCTCTATGGTTCTTAAGAAGCTCTTTTCTTCTTCATGGATCACCTCTGTAATTAGTTTTTTCTGCTTTACTAACTCTGGAAATGCCTCACCCATTTGCAGTGCTAATACATCTACTAATTGATAGATAAAAGCCTCTTGAATATTCAAAAATCTATATCCATAGCTGATAGCTCTACGCAATATTCTACGAATCACATAACCTGCCCCCGTATTGGATGGTAACTGGCCATCTGCGATAGAAAAAGCGACGGCTCTCACATGATCTACAATTACCCGAATAGCTACATCTATATCTTGATTTGCACCATAGGTGAATCCTGAAATTTCTTCTACTTTCTTTATTAAATCAGTAAAAACATCTGTATCATAATTAGAAGATTTACCTTGTAAAGCCATACACAATCGCTCAAAGCCCATTCCTGTATCGACATGCTGCGCAGGTAATTTTTCTAAGGAACCATCCGCTTTGCGATTAAATTCCATAAAAACTAGATTCCAGACTTCTATCACTTGAGGATGATCTTGATTTACCAAAGTTTTACCATCTACCGCTGCTTTTTCTTCTGGTGTACGAATATCTACATGAATTTCTGAACAGGGCCCACAAGGTCCTTGCTCACCCATTTCCCAAAAGTTATCCTTTTTATTTCCGTTTAGAATTCGGTCTTCTGCAATGTGTTTTTTCCAATAGTTTAAAGCCTCTATATCTTTTGCTAAACCTTCTGATTTGTCTCCTTCAAAAATAGTAACATATAAGGAATCTGCGGGAATTTTATAAACTTCTGTCAAGAGTTCCCATGCCCATGCAATGGCCTCCTCTTTAAAGTAATCACCAAAAGACCAGTTACCTAACATCTCAAACATTGTGTGATGATAGGTATCTTTTCCTACATCATCTAGGTCATTATGCTTACCAGAAACACGCAGGCATTTTTGCGAATCAGCAATTCTAGGACTACTTGGGTCTTGATACCCTAAGAAATAATCTTTGAACTGTGTCATTCCAGAGTTACTGAACATTAATGTGGGGTCATCCTTTAAAACTATGGGTGCGGATGGGACAATTTTATGATTTTTAGACTCAAAAAACTGCAAAAAATGTTGACGTATATCTTTGGCTTTCATATACTATTAATATCAATTTAGTATTTCGTTAACTTTAATTTTACTTCTAATTTATGTACTTTGCAATGTAGCAACAACAAATATAGTGATGTTGCTTTCAATTTCAAGATTATATGAAAAAAAAGAAATTCTACTTCGATAAAGAATCCCAGCAATATATACCCATCGTAAAATCCAAAACCAATACCGCCAAACTTATACTCTCGGCTGTCTTTTTAACCTTATTTTTCTCTGCTTTAGGAACGGCTATAGCTTATCATTATTTAATTAAACCAAAGACCGCAGGTCAAGCACAATTAGCGAGCGAATTAGAAGCTATGGAGCTTCAATATAAGATTTTAAACAAGAAATTCACCCAAACGCAGAAGGTTCTAGATGACATGCAAGAAAGAGGTGATAACATCTATCGTTCATTCTTTGAGCTAGCACCCATACCAGAAGATGTAAGCCAAGCAGGTTTTGGAGGTACCAATAGATATGATAAATTTACAGATCTCACCTATTCTGATCTTGTGATTGAAACGTCTAAAAATTTAGATATTTTAAATAAAAGGTTGGTAGTGCAATCAAAATCTCTGGATGAAGTTTTAGAGGCTGCTAAGAATAAGGAAAAAATGTTTCAACATATTCCTGCTATACAACCTGTTGCAGATAAACAATTGAATCGCATCGCTTCTGGTTATGGCATGCGTTTACACCCTATATTAAAAGTAGGAAAAATGCATTGGGGATTGGATTTTGCAGCTCCCACTGGTACACCTATTTATGCAACTGCCAATGGAAAAGTGAAATTAGCAGGTTCTGCTGGCGGTTACGGTAATGTGGTGGTGATTGATCATGGCTATGGTTATGAGACTTATTATGCACACATGAGTAAAATCAAAGCTAAAGCAAATCAACAAGTTAAACGTGGCGATATAATAGGATTTGTAGGGAGCACTGGTTTATCTTCTGGTCCTCACTTACATTATGAAGTACATAAAGATGGAGAAAAAATAAATCCTGTGGCATTTCTTACCGATGGAATCAGTCCAGACGAATTTAAAGAATTGTACGAGAAATCTCAAAAAATGACTGTATCTTTGGATTAATGCAAATTGATTTACCAGACAAATTATATTATTCTATAGGAGAAGTAGCTAACGCATTTGGCGTTAATACTTCTCTTATTCGTTTTTGGGAAAAAGAGTTTGATATCATTCAACCGAAGAAGAATAAAAAAGGCAATAGATATTTTACCAAAGAAGATATCAAAAACCTAAAGACTATATATCATCTCGTCAAAGAACGTGGCTACACCCTAGAAGGTGCGAATATTGCATTGAAAGAAAGCAAAGATTTAGAATCTGATGTAGAACTTATCTTTCGATTAGAAAAAGTGAAAGCTGAACTTACTGCACTAAAATCCTACTTTGACGATATTGAAGATTAATGATTCTCTATCACATCCTATTTACAATTAGTTAATAGAAGGTTAATGTTCTCTTAATATATCCTATACCCTGAAAGGTCTACTTTCGCTAAAATATTAAATTTTAGATTATGAAGAATAGACTTTTGATGTCTACTGCACTCCTTTTATGGGGAACAATCATGTGGGGACAGGCTTTTGGAGAATTAAAAGGAAGAGTATTAGATGATAGCAACCTTCCGTTAGCAGCATCTAACTTAAAGATACTCAATACTGCCCTATTTACGTATGCTGATAATAATGGATTTTACAGTTTCAATAAATTAGCTCCCGGGGATTATAGCCTAGAGGTTTCATATTTCGGATATTTTAATAAAGAAGTTGCATTCTCCATAGAAGCTGGTAAGACTACTGTGTTAGACATTGAAATGAACAAAGGAATTGATCTTTCTTCTATTCAAGTAGTGGGTAGTCTAACAGGGACTGCTAAAGCTCTGAATCAACAAAGAAATATGGTAAATGTGGGTAACGTGATATCTGCAGAGCAGGTAGATCAATTTCCAGATGATAATATGGGAGATGCTTTAAAAAGAGTTCCAGGTATCAATGTTCAATATGATCAAGGAGAAGCACGTTTTGGAAATATTCGTGGAACTGCACCAGATTTAAGCTCCGTGACCATGGATGGAAATAGATTACCGTCTGCCGAAGGTGAAACAAGAGCTTTTCAATTAGATTTAATTCCAGCAGATTTGGTACAGTCTATTGAAGTGAATAAAGTAGTTACACCAGACATGGATGGTGATGCCATTGGTGCTTCTGTGAATTTAGTAACTCGTTCTATCCCAAATGCTCGTAGAATAAGAGTTGATGTAAGCGGGGGTTACAACACCATAAGTGACAAAGTTAACTATAAGGGTGGTGTTTTATATGCCGATAGGATTGCCAATAATAAATTAGGTTTTACCTTTTCTGGTTCTGTCTACAATAATTTTATAGGATCAGACAATTATGAGGCCGAGTGGAGCGATGATGGTGGAGAAAATGATCAATATTATGTGAATGATTTTCAAATTAGAAAATATGATGTACAACGTTTAAGACAAAACTATACCGCAGCATTAGATTACAAATTCAATGAAAATCATCGGTTAGAATTAAGTGGAAGTTATAATCAAAGAGATGATTATGAAAATAGAATGCGCTTTAGATACAAGAAAATCAAGTGGGACGAAGATGATAACCAATATGTAGGCTCGGCTATCAGAGAAACTAAAGGTGGTACAGAAAAGGATGCAAGACGAGAGAAACAAATTCTAAATAACATAAAAATAAATGGTAAACATGATTTTACTTTCATGAAACTTGACTGGGGATTTGTAGCATCAGCCGCTAGTGAAACTAGACCAGATGAAAGGTATATCAGTTTAGAATCTAGTGATAAAGTAGCATTGAATCAAGATATTTCTGATCCAAGAAATGTGAAGTTTACTCCCAAGAATGCCTCTGAAATTGACATTCAAAATTTTGAAATTGATGAAGTTTCTGAAGAATATAAATGGACCAAAGAATATGATAAAACTGCTTATGTAAATATGATTTTCCCTTTAAACCAAGGAAATTTTGAACGTAAACTGCAAGTGGGTGCTAAATATAAAATGAAGGATAAGAAGAGATACAATAAATTTTTAGCTTTTTCTGCCTTGGATGAAGATGCTTTCTTAAATGAAACTTTAAAGCATAGCAAAGATTATTCAGACTCCGATTTTGAAGCAACAGATATAGCGATCGGTCAATTTATAACGCCAGAATATTTGGGTGGTTTAAATTTATACAATAATCAATTTGAAAGTGAAGGCGATATAGAAGAAATTGCTGGAAATTACAGTGCTTCAGAAGATGTTACCGCTGGGTATGTGAGATTTGATCAACGAATTGGCAAAGAATGGCTTTTTGTAGGTGGGCTGCGTGTGGAGCAAACTAAAATTAAATACAATGGTTTTGTAACAGATCTTGACGCTGAGACTATTACTCCTACCGGTGAGAAAACAAGAGATTTCACGAATTTAATGCCAAGTTTATTGGTGAAGTATAGTCCTGCAGCTTTGTGGAACATCAAATTTGGAATCACCAATACCATAGCAAGACCTAAATATTTTGATTTAGTTCCTTACCAAATCATCAATCAAGAAGATATGGAAATTGAAATTGGTAATTCAGATTTGGATCCTACAAAATCATTGAATATAGATTTAATGGCAGAAAAGTATTTTAAGAATATTGGATTAATAGAAGCTGGTGTTTTCTTCAAAAATATTTCTGACTTCATAGCGAATGAGACATATAACAACCATGAATTTAATGGGATTATTTGGGAAGAATTTAAAAGACCCATCAATGCTGGTGATGCCAACTTATTTGGTGTAGAGGTTGGATTTCAAAGGCCCTTAGATTTTATTGCAGAAGGACTTAAAGCATTTAGTATTTATGCTAATTATACCTACACCCACTCAGAGGTAAAAGACTTTAAAATTGATGGTAGAGAAGATGATGAAATATCTTTAACAGGAACACCTAAACATACTTTAAATACTTCTTTGGCTTATAATACTCCAAAAATTGAGGCCAGATTATCTTATAACCATGCTTCTTCCTTTATTGATGAGTTTAGTGAATCTTCATTTTATGATAGATACTATGATGAAGTTGATTATTTAGATTTTAATATGGGGTATAATTTTAGTGATAAAATCAATGCTTATGTAAAAGTGAATAATATTTTAAACCAACCTTTAAGATATTTTCAAGGGATAGAAGAACGTACCATGCAAGTTGAACATTATGGTATAAAATATAAAGTTGGCGTTCAAATCAATTTATAATTTGAATTTAAAGCATTAAAAAATGAAGAAAAATATCATATTATTATCCGCTATATTGTTTGCATCATGTCATACGGCACGCTTAGGCGAACAACAGAGTTTGGGACTCAACATCACCAACACAACTACAGCTGACGTAGAAACTGCCCCTACTCACCAAGGGAGAGAAGATGATTCTGCAGATGATCCTGCGATTTGGGTTAATACTAAAAATTCCGAAGCAAGTGTTGTTTTTGGAACTGATAAAATGGCTGGAATTGCTTCTTATGATTTAAGTGGTAAAGAACTCAGCTATGATTTAGTAGGAAGAATCAATAACATTGACATTCGCCAAAATATTGAAATGAATGGTGAAAAAATTGATGTGATTGCTGGCACAAATAGATCAAATAACAATCTTGTAATAGGAACCATAGATAGCCAAGGTAGCGTAAATTATCAATCCATTTCTGGTACTGAACTACTGAAAGACAAAGAAGTATATGGATTTTGTTTAGGTTATGTAAAAAATCAATTACAAGCTTTTGTAAATGATAAATCAGGAAATATTTTTATATATGATCTAAATTTTGATCAAACGGCATGGACTGCTCAATTAAGCAAACAATTAAAAGTTAAAACCCAGCCTGAAGGAATGGTGGTAGACGACGAATTGCATTACTTATACGTAGGAGAAGAAGAAAATACAGTTTGGAAAATCAACTTAGGAGATTACTCCTTCCATAGATTACAAAATGCATCTGAAGCGTCTAACAAAAATTTAAAATATGATATTGAAGGAATATCAATTTATAAAACCAATGAACGTGATGGGTATGTAATCTTAAGTTCTCAAGGAAATAATTCTTATGCTATCTATAAAAGGGAAGGAAATAATGAATACATAAAAAGTTTCAGAATTGTAGATGGTGAAATTGATGGTGTAGAAGAAACTGATGGCCTTGATTTTACTCATGCAAATTTAGGAAGTCAATTTCCTAAAGGAATTATGGTGGTTCAAGATGGATTTAATTATGATGATAAAAAGAAAAAATCTCAAAATTTCAAGATTATTGACTGGAGAAAAGTTGAAGCATTGATTCTGAAATAAAACCATTATTTACGAAATAAGAAGCCGAAATTCAGCGAATTTCGGCTTCTTTTATTATCATGAAATATGTAAAAGATATTTCATTAAATATCTTTAATATCCAACTGTGTAAATTTAAAACCATGTTCTAATAACCGTTTTGGTTGCGTATTTTGACTTCTTAAGACTAATTCTGGGGCAGTACCCATAATGTTGGCTCCTATTTTAATCATAAATTCTGGGGCAGGTAACCCAAAAGGAACTTTAAATTTTTCTCTTAATTGCTTCATGAGCTCTGCATTAGAGATAGGTTTTGGATTACCAAAATTGAACGGACCTTCAAGTTCATTATCAATCAAAAATTCAAGTGCATTTACAAAATCAGCTTCTCCAAGCCAGCTAACGATTTGTTCTCCATCTCCTGCTTTGCCGCCCCCACCAAGTTGCACTAATTTTTTAAGTGTTTGGTATGCACTTCCATCATGATCTCCTAAAATCAAGGTGATCCTAAATACTGCTTTTATGATAGAAGTATTTGGATATTTATAAAATGCTTTCTCCCATTCTTGGGAGACTATGGACAAAAAGTCTTCTCCATTTGTGGGTGATAATTCATCTTTAGGATATTCTTTACTTTCTTTGTACACAGCAACTGAAGAAGCATTCAACCACATTTTGGGTGGATTCTCACAGTTTTCTATGGCCTTACCAATAGCTTGTGTACTATCAATTCTAGATTCTAAAATTGCTTTTTTATTTTCTTCTGTAAACCGAGTATTGATATTTTTACCCGCAAGATTAATCACGACATCAGCATTTTCTAAGACTGCTGTCCACTCTCCTACAGAATCTCCATCCCATTGCACAAAATGAATCCCAGGTTCTTGACTCTTTTTATCGGACCTTGTCAAAATATAAATTTCATAATCCTTTTTAAAGTGATCCTGAATAAGTTTTCCTAAATATCCTGTACCGCCTGATAGTATTAACTTCTTCATTATTGCAATAGTTTTTCTATTTCTTGAATTGAAGCATCCTTATGCTGATGATAAATTACTTCATGAAATTGATTTAATTTAATCAAAAGTTTCAACAATATTTTCTTTTCTTGAACACTTAAATTACCACCTAATATCTTGGCAGTCAAAGTTACTTCATTCATAGAAGTTTTGAATAATTTCTTTCCCTTAGCTGTAGCTGCAACTCTCCTACTTCTACCATCATCGGGATCTTGAAATTCACGAACTAATCCATTTTTCACCAAACGTTTAATAATCTCTAAACCCGTTTGTTTCTCTTGACCATTTTTATCAATTAATTGCATTTTGGTAAGAGATTCATAATCCATCAAACGATATAGATAGGTAAAATCTTCATTTACTAAATCTGGGTAATCCTCTAACCCTTTTTTGATTGTAGATTTTGCGTATCTACTCAGCATAATGACTTGCTTACAAAGTTCATTCTCTAGTTCATTAACTTCTAAATCATATTTATCAGCTAGTTTTTTGGGACTTTCACGGATGTAAGCCTTTTCATTCAACCATTGTCTATAGTCTTCTAAATTAGCATTGACAGATGTAGATTGTTCAAATTCTTTTAAGGATTCTATTATATTTTGTAATAAATCATAATTCATGTGATAGCTTTTAAAGCTTTTACAAAAATAAGAATAAAAAATCCTTAGCATAATTAAAAAATATAGTATATTTTTGTTCTAATATATAACATTTAGTTTGAAAACAGTCATAATTATAGGTTCAGGTTTTTCTTCTTTGACGGCAGCTTGCTATATGCAGCAAGCAGGTTATGAAGTAACAGTACTCGAAAAAAACGAACAATTGGGAGGTAGAGCTTCTATATTGCAGGAGGCAGGTTTTACTTTTGACATGGGACCTAGCTGGTATTGGATGCCAGATGTATTTGAAAAATTTTACAATGATTTTGGCAAAACCACATCAGACTTTTATGTATTACAGAAACTATCTCCAGCTTATCGGGTATTTTTTGAGAAGGGTAATCCTATAGATATAGAAGATAATTCTGCTAAGATAATGGCAACTTTTGATTCTATAGATCCTGGTTCAGGTGCTAGATTAAAATCATTTTTAGAGAAAGCGAAAAAAAATTATGAGATTGCTATGCAAGATCTAGTCTATCAACCTGGACTCAACATTGCAGAACTTATTACATTAGATACAGCCAAGCGTCTACCCTTATTTATCAAAAATATAAAACAAGAAGTAGCAAAAGTCACTCAAAATGAGAATTTGAGAAGCATCCTAGAATTTCCTGTTTTGTTCTTAGGTGCTAAGCCTAGTAACACCCCAGCTTTTTATAATTTCATGAATTGGGCAGACTTTGGTTTAGGAACTTGGTATCCACAAGGGGGAATGTATGAAGTAGTAAAAGCTATGGTTACGCTTGCACAAGAACTCGGTGTCAAATTAAAAACCCATGAGGAAGTTGTAAAAATTAATCATAAAGGTAAACGTGTAGTTTCTGTAACAACTAAAAAAGTATCGTATACAGCAGATATCATTATATCTGGAGCAGATTATGCTCATACGGAATCCTTGCTTGAAGAAGATAAAAGAAATTTCAATAAATCATATTGGGACACCCGAACCTTTGCCCCATCTTCGCTTCTATACTATATAGGTTTAGATAGCCCTGTGGAAGAGGTTGCACATCATAATCTCTTTTTTGATACGGATTTTGATAAGCACGCAGAAGAAATTTATGATAGCAAAATATATCCTTCTAACCCTCTTTTTTATGCTAATTTTCCCTCAATTGTTGATGATACATTGGCTCCAAAAGGGAAGGCTACAGCATTTTTTCTGATTCCTATAGCTGTAGATTTAGAAAATGACGCTGATAAGCATGAGGAATACTTTCAGTTAATTTTAAATAGATTTAAAGCGCGAACGGGTATTGGATTATCTGATAAAATTATATACAAAAAATCATTTGGTGTTCAAGATTTCAAAGACCGCTATCATGCTTGTAAAGGAAATGCATATGGATTAGCAAACACCTTATTACAGACTTCTATATTGAGACCTCCTATTAAAAATAAAAATTTAGAAAACCTGTTTTATACGGGACAATTAACGGTACCTGGCCCAGGAGTTCCGCCAGCGATAATTTCTGGCAAAGTAGTAAGCGATTATATTATGAAAAAAGATATTTGATGAATAACTACAATCTATATCAATCCATTTGTGAAGAGATATCTCAATTGGTTACTGAGAGGTACAGTACTTCATTTTCTAAATCCGTTTCTTTATTGGATTCAAGTATTAGAAATCATATTTATAATATATATGGTTTTGTAAGACTTGCAGATGAAATTGTAGATACATTTCACCCCCATAATCAACAAAAAATTTTAGACAGATTTATTGCATCCTATAGAGAAGATTTAGAAGAGGGAATCTCGATAAATCCCATTATCCAAGCTTTCTGTGAAACTCAGAGAAAATTTAATATTCCACAGCATTTAGTGGATGCTTTTTTACAAAGCATGGAAATGGACTTAGGAAAAATGGAAACTTTAAATAAACTAGAATATGACACTTACATCTATGGATCTGCAGAAGTAGTCGGTTTAATGTGTTTAATGATTTTTGTGAAGGGAGATAATCAAAAATACGAACAACTAAAACCTAGCGCTAAGAGATTAGGTGCTGCACTACAAAAAGTGAATTTTTTAAGGGATATGAATGCTGATTTTCATATATTGAATAGAACGTATTTTCCCAATGTAGAATTCAATCATTTTACAGAAAAAGACAAGCAATTAATAGAAAAAGACATTGAAGAGGATTTTAAAGTAGCATTAAAAGGAATTAAAGATTTACCCATAACTTCTCGTTATGCGGTATATTTAGCCTATAAATATTATCATCGTTTATTTCTGAAAATAAAAGCTAAGCCAGCATCTGCTTTATTCAACCAAAGAATGCGCATAAATAACTTCCAGAAGATGATGATTTACTCTAAAATTCTTGTGTATAAAAATTTAAAATTGCAATCACAATTATCATAAATAATGGATATTCTACTGTATATAGCAATCACGATTGTCACTTTTTGTATCATGGAAGGTATCACATGGATTACACATAAATATCTAATGCACGGACTATTATGGTACTTTCATGAGGATCATCACCAACCAGGTTATCCACATGTTTTTGAAAAGAACGATTTCTTTTTTGTACTATTTGCCATTCCTTGTATGATTTTATTTTATTTTGGTTTAGAGGGGGGCATCAATTACCTTTTCTTTATTGCTTTGGGAGTTTTGCTCTATGGCATAGCTTACTTCTTGGTGCATGATGTGCTAATTCATAGAAGGTTTAAATGGTTTGATAAAACGACAAATCCCTATTTAGTGGGTTTACGCAAAGCACATAAACGTCATCATAAACATTTAGGAAAAGAAGAAGGAGAATGTTTTGGGATGTTATTTGTTCCTTTTAAATACTTCAAAATTTAGATTTTGATGGCCCATTATTTATATTTAATTCTGAATGTTTTGAGTTTTTCTATTCCTTTCGCCTATAGCTTTGAGCGAAAACGGATGCATTTCATTCAATATTGGAAATCGTACTTTACGGCTATTGCATTGGTGGGTTTGGTCTTTATTTTATGGGATATATATTTTACTTATATCGGTGTTTGGGGATTCAATGATGATTATTTAGTAGGTTGGCGTATACTTAAATTACCGATAGAAGAATGGATGTTTTTCTTTCTAATACCCTACGCTAGTAATTTTATACATTACGCACTGTTATATTTTTTCCCAAAACCAGCCTTAAAAGATAAAACAGCACACAGATTGGCTACATTATTATTCATTGTAACCGTTGCCATTGCAATCGGGAATTACGATAAAGCCTACACCCTTGCGAGTTTTGGACTTTTTGCCCTATTAATGCTGATTCAATTAAAGTTTAAATTCAAAGTCTTTAATCGCTATGTACTTTCATTTGTAGTGATTTTAATACCTTTTATAATCGTGAATTCTTGGTTAACAGGAAGTTTTACCTCAGAACCTGTGGTTTGGTATCATAATGCAGAAAATCTAGGCATTAGAGTTGGTACTATTCCCATAGAAGATTTCTTTTATTGCTTTACCATGCTTTACCCAACTGTTTTAATCTTTGACAAACTAAAAATAAAATGATCAATACTACCTTTCAATCAGGAATATACCAATTAAAAAGTGAACAAATCATCCACGCCCCTATAGATGAAGTTTGGGAATACTTCTCTCAGCCTAAAAATTTAAATGATTTGACGCCACCAGACATGGGCTTTACCATAACCTCTGGCGAACCGCCGAAAATGTACGAGGGACAAATTGTAACCTATAAGATTGAAATCCTGCCAGGCATTAAACAAAATTGGGTCACAGAAATTAAACATGTAGAGAATCAAAAATTATTTATAGACGAACAACGCTTCGGTCCTTATGCTATGTGGCACCATGAACATCATTTTGAGGCCATTAGCGATAATCAAGTAAAGATGAATGATATAGTGTCCTACAAACTACCATTAGGCTTTATAGGAAATCTGGTTGCAGGAAAGATGATTAAAAAAAGAGTCCATGATATCTTTGCCTATAGACATCAGAAAGTTTCAGAAATATTTGGCGAGCCTTACATAAAGGATATGAATTAGATGCTAAAAGTACATTAATTAAATCCCACACCAATCATTTTGTGTGATATTTAATTAATTATATCTTTTCATGTTGATTTTATATTACAAATGCATTAGACAAAGCGTGCGTATATGGCTGGATAATTAGCTAAATACTTCATTTACAAATTGATTTAAAAAAAACCAAACCGACAACGTTGCTGGTTTGGCTTTCTCTATATTCTATTACTTTTTTATTCTACAACTTTGAAAGCAATATCGTCTTTAGGTGAAAAATTAATTACAGCATTCGATTCATAATAATCTCGGTTATGCGGCATCGGAATTGATATATAACCAGGTGAAATTTCATTTTTCTTATTATAAGTTGTATCAGTAAACCAATAAAACTTATCTGGTTTCGTGAAAATAACTTTCACTTTGGCTATGTATTCTTCTTTCTCTTCATCGAATCGGTAGATTAAATGTGCATTATGTAATTCATTATTTATTATCTCAACCTCTTTTCCCTCATTGATTAAAATAATGGTTTTCTCTGCATCTTGTGAAAGATTGAAGGCATATCGGGACTTAAGTGGCATACTATAATCTGTTACCAAAATACTATCATATTTATAGTAATTTCTTATTTTAAAATCCTTTGCTTTTATATCATAATACTCCATTATATCCGCTTCGCTTTCTTCTTCCGTGTATTCACCTATGTGAGAAGGTATTTTATAGGTAATATCCACGGTATCGCCTACATTATACACCTCTTTTTTAGGCTGAATATCTATCCAACTTTCTGGGTTATCCATTTTAAACTTATACTCAATAAAGTCTGCTTTAAAATCAGGACAACCCTGCAAAATCAGCATAACAACAGCAATTGGGAATATAAATAGTAATTTTTTCAACTTTATAATATTTATTTAATTTTCTTAATACCGAGCACTCTCCCCTTATATGCTTATTCCACTGATAAAGTTCTTGTTTGCAAAGAGCATAGTTTTTTAATTTATGTTTATTTACTTTTTTAACATCTTGATATCTTTTCGTTATGTCTAGTCTTAAATAAACGATACTGAATAGATGTTAAAAATACATTAATTAAATCTCAGGGCAATCATTTTCTCTGAGATTTAATTGATTATATTTTTTCATTTTGATTTTATATTGCAAATGCATTAGACAAACTTAAAACAAAATGAGCAAAACTACCTTTCAATCTGGAATCTATCAATTAAAAAGTGAGCACTTAGTTGCATGAAAGATGATTAAAAAAAAGTTCATGAAATTTTCACTTATCGCATGGTGAAAATTAATGAACTCTTTTAAATAATTTCTATAGTAAGGTAATGTCTACCCCTTTGCTAATTTTTTTACCATCCCATTGAAAATATACCCATGAAAAGGTAAAACAGCATACCAATATAATCTACCCATTATGCCATGGGGGCGAAATACGGCTTTCTGTGTAATTTTTCCATCACAGATATTAAAACTAAGCCATGCTTCACCTGGAGCTTTCATTTCTGCGAATAAGATTAATTTACCTTCAGACTTGTTGGCATAGAGAAC
>JBPCUN010000031.1:0-20794 GCA_051011115.1 Weeksellaceae bacterium | reverse complement strand
CTGCAGGGTAGTGCATAGAAGAGAAGATAGTCCTGTCTAATCTAATTCTACCAGATTCTTTGTCTAACTCATATTTATTACGACTTCCCTTCGGGATTTCTACTATAATGTCAAAAATTTTTGTTTCTTTCGAATCCATATCATTTCTTTTTAAGTGCTGGCAAAATTAAAGCTTTTTTTATATTATTAACAAGTATTGATAGGTATTCACTTTAATTGAGTAATATTTAATTGTAATTTAATATATAAAAAAAGGCCTCTTAATCTAAATAATTAAGAGGCCTCGTCATCCAAATTGAATTTATTACTTTTTATATGTAACCGCTTTCACAGCTTTTATTACTTCATCTGCATGAGGAAACCATGCCTCATATAATGGAGCCGAATAAGGAGATGGTACATCTGGTGTAGTAATTCTCTTGATTGGAGCATCTAAAAAGTCAAACGCTTTTTGCTGTACCATATAAGAAATCTCACTGGAAACAGATCCAAATGGCCAAGCTTCTTCTAAAATAACCAAACGATTAGTTTTCTTAACAGATTTTATAATCGTGTCATAATCCAAAGGACGTACGGTACGTATGTCAATAACCTCTACACTAATACCGTCTTTAGCCAACTCATCAGCCGCTTTATAAGCCTCCTTGATTACTTTTCCAAAAGAAACTACAGTACAATCTGTTCCTTCTCTCTTGATATCAGCCACACCTATTGGAATCAAATATTCACTATCTGGCATCTCCATTTTATCTCCGTACATATGTTCTGATTCCATGAAAATTACAGGGTCGTTATCTCTGATGGCAGATTTTAATAAACCTTTTGCATCGTATGGATTGGAAGGTACAACAACCTTTAACCCTGGACAATTCGCATACCAGCTTTCAAATGCTTGAGAATGTGTTGCAGCTAATTGACCTGCAGAAGCTGTTGGTCCACGGAAAACGATTGGTATATTCCATTGGCCACCTGTCATTTGTCTCATTTTTGCTGCATTATTGATGATTTGATCAATAGCAACTAAAGAAAAGTTGAAGGTCATAAATTCTATGATAGGTCGGTTGCCATTCATTGCGGAACCCACACCAATTCCTGCAAATCCTAGCTCAGAAATAGGAGTATCGATAATTCTTTTTGGTCCAAATTCATCTAACATTCCCTTCGAAGCTTTATAGGCACCGTTATATTCTGCAACTTCCTCACCCATAAGATATATGGTATCGTCTCTGCGCATTTCCTCGGTCATTGCTTCAGCAATTACCTCTCTAAAGGTTTTTTCTGTCATTTTTTGGTTGGTTATGTTTAAAAGAACAAATGTATTAAATTATGATGTAAGAAGTATAATAGACATTAAACTTCTATTTAAATGTTTAACTCGTTAAATAATTCTCTTAATGATTTATCACTAGGTCTTGGTGCATCAGGTGATACAATCATGCCTTGGGGATCCACTAATATAAATCTTGGAATACCTTGAATTTCATATGCTGTTACAAAGTCAGATTTCCAAGAATTCTCTGCAAATATCTGCACTCCTTGTAAATCTTCATTTTTTACAAATTTAGCCCATTTCTCTTTATCTTTAAGCGCGTCAACAGACATACTTACAAATACAATATTTTTTCCGTGATAATCTTTTTCAAGCTCTTTTAAGGCTGGTATTTCTCTTTTACAAGGTCCACACCAAGTAGCCCAAACATCTATGTATACATATTTACCTTCAAAATCAGATAATTTAACCATATCCCCGTTGATATTTTCCATGGCAAAAGTAGGAGAAGGTTTTCCTGTAAACTTTTCTTTAATTTCTTGTGACTTGGTATAGTATTCTTTGAAGCCAGCAACACTATTAGTCATTTCTGCATCCATATCTTTCCAGATGGCTGGAGGAATATTTTTATTCTTCTCTTTAAACGATGCGTATGCATTTTCGTAAGCCGTTATAGTAGAATCAAATTGAGCTTTTGGTAAACCTAATGTTTTTTCATTTAAGTAGTCTGTAGATAGTTTATACCTATCAATAAAAGCGTTACTGATATCTGCACTGGTATTGCTACCCTCGAATTTTAATTTTTGGTCAAAATCTTTGTAATCTGTAATGATTTTTATTTCATCATTATTCTTTAAATATAATGCACCATATTCATCTCCAATTTTGAATTGGTACTTTCCTTCTGTCACCTTTAATGTATCTTGAAACGTTCCGTCTGCTTGTATGGCAATTTGTTTTTTATAACCATTAGGAACAAACACCGTTACACTATCAATTCCCTCAGCAAGGTTTTCAACTTGTCCTGATAGCGTTGCATAGTTTTTTGGTTCTTTTTCACAAGCAACAATCAAGAATATTGAAAGTGCTATTATCATTAATTTTTTCATAATATATAATGTTCTAAATTTTATTATTAAACTATTTTATCGGCCTTAATAAACCTTCTTGTGTGACACTTGCAATCAATTTTCCATTTTCTGTAAAAATATGGCCTCTTGTAAAACCTCTGGCATTAGAAGTACTAGGCGTTTCAATGGAAAATAACATCCATTGATTGATGTCAAATTCTCTAAAAAACCACATAGAATGGTCTAAAGTAGCCATTTTTATATTCCCTATGTGTGCCTTGTCAGCATTGGGTTGTAGAGCCGTAGACAGTATATTGTAATCAGATATATAAGCAATGATACTTTGGTTTAATTCATCATTGTTTTCTATTTCTCCTTTGATTCTAAACCATACATTTTGATAGGGTGGCATTTTTTTAGGATCGGCGGGATTAGGGATAATAGTGGGTTTAAACTCAATTGGTCGCTCTATAGATAAGAAAGAAGCCATAGATTTTGGCATAAACTCTTTAAATTGACCAAATAAATCATCCCAATTGATTAATTCTGAATGGTGCTTCACCATTGGCATTGGTATCTGATGCTCATACCCATCTTCTTTTTGTTGGAAACTTGCACTCATAAAGAAGATTTCTCTATCGTTTTGTTTAGCCACGGCGCGTCTTACAGAAAAGCTACCGCCATCACGTATGTTTTCAATTTCAAAAAAGATTGGCTTTTGTAAGTTTCCAGGTAATACAAAATAGGAGTGAAGAGAATTACATATTCTACCTTCGGGTACAGACTCATTCATCGCATATAAAGCCTGCGCCAACACTTGACCTCCAAAGATTTGTGGACTTCCGATTGGCTCGTTATATCCTTGGAAATAATTGGTATCTAACTTTTTAACTTGAATCAGTTTTTTAAGTTCAGAGATATGAACCATAAAATCAATTTAATTCAAATATATAAATTAATTTTCACAGATATTAAGGGAAAGGTATTATTTTTGAAGTCTAAAACTATAATTAAAAATTAAAAGGATGAAAAAGTTTATTTTATTGGGAGCAATTGCATCTATGGCTGTAACAGTTTCTTGTGATCCAAATGCCAAAACGGTCCAAGAAGAAGATACAACCTCAGAAGAATTATTGAAGGGAGATAACACGCCATCGCAATATGAAGGAAGCACAGGAGTTTCTGATGATCAGAATAATAACATGGAGGCCAATGAGAATATTCAATTAAAGAAACAAGATTTTAAAGGTTCATTCGCTTCACCCAAAACACAGAATTATGAATTAACTGTGATAGAAGCTGATGAATATAGTTTTCGCCTAGAATCTGCAACGCCAGAAGTAAAGTACATCGTTACTAGCAATACTGGAGATGTTATAGTAGAAGAAACTAAAGAATCTAAGACTGTAACTTTACAACCAGGTGAATATGTAATTACAGCAACTTTAGATTTACCAGAAGGAAAAGAAGCTGACCCGGAAACAGAATTTATAATCTACATTGACTAATGAATATTAGTAACAATTACTGATTAAAATAAATTTGAAGTAACCTTGATTTTCTGATCAAGGTTATTTTTTTTGAATAAATACTTTCCAATCTTTTACTACCAATTTATAGGTTCCATTCCATTTTTCTCTAAATAAGCGTTAGCCTTAGAAAATGGTTTACTGCCAAAGAAACCTCTGTGTGCAGAA
The DNA here is from genome assembly GCA_051011115.1 of Weeksellaceae bacterium. Taxonomy (GTDB): domain Bacteria; phylum Bacteroidota; class Bacteroidia; order Flavobacteriales; family Weeksellaceae; genus Profundicola. Next base: position 16,757 of record JBPCUN010000031.1, on the reverse strand, counting down.
AGGGGAGAAGGATGAGCGGAAGTAAGAATTAAATGTTTGTTTTGATTAATTAAACTTATTTTTTCTTTAGCAAAGTTTCCCCAAAGCATAAAAACTACATGCTCGCAGTTTTCTGAAATCGTCTCTATAACTTTGTCGGTAAACCGCATCCAACCACTTTTTTGATGGGATGAAGCTTCTCCTGCTCTTACTGTTAACGAAGCATTTAATAAAAACACACCTTGTGCGGCCCATCTTTCTAAGTTTCCATTACTTGGAGGGGGCGTGCCAATATCAGATTCAATTTCTTTAAATATATTGATTAAACTCTTAGGTGTTGGTATCCCTTTAGGAACAGAAAAACTTAAACCATGTGCTTGCCCGGCTCCATGATAGGGGTCTTGCCCTAATATGACTACTTTTATATCCTGTGGTGCTACAGATTCAAACGCATTAAAAATTAACCTCCCAGGAGGATACACTTTTTTAGTCGCATATTCACTCTTCACAAAACTGGCTAGTTCCTTAAAATAAGGCTTCTCAAACTCATCCTTCAAAAGTTCCTTCCAAGCTGGTGATATCTTTACATCCATTAGGTTAATTTTGGTTTAAAGATAGAAACAAAATATTAATTAGGGCGATTGAACGGGCTTTACATTTCAATTCCACAGGAATCTGCTTATAAATAATAGGGATGTATAGAGCTTCCATTCGGTCGCTTACACATCCCTTTATTAATTTTCGCATCCTCCCTTGCGGGATTTCCATTGCTATCCCGATCGCGGTATCAAGTATCTAGTAACAAGATTTAGGTATCAAGTATTTAGATTTAAGTATCAAGATTTTTTGTATTTTCTCTTATTTCACCATTTATATATAAAAACCCGTCACATTATGTTTAATTTCCATGTAAAGGAAATTTGTATCGAAATGTTCCCAAAAAAGAAGGATATCTTTGAGTTCAAACTATTTCTACTTTATTCATTCAAACACTTCGATACCAATTTTTCTGACGAAAAATTCACCTCTGTGTGACGTGTGTTTCGCTATTAGTTCGTTTTGTGTCAAGCCAAGATGAACATAATTATTTTTAATAAGTAGCTAATAGAAAGTAGTGAGATTTAAGTAATAAGTCTTTCGTCTAATCAATGAAAAACCCCACGTCACATCGAGGTGATTTACACCGCAGGTGGAAATTGTATCGAAATGTTCTTAAATAGTTGGGAAAGTATAAAATTTTAAACCATTAGGAAATATTGTATAATGTGGTGATTTACTTTTATTAGCGTTATTAACGATTCAAGTGTTTCATACCATTTAAAAAGCTCTTATTTTTGCAGGAATGAATATTCCCAATAAAACATTAGAAGATTTAGAGTTCGATAAGGTCTTGCATGAGGTGATGAAGTATGCCAAGACGGAACGGGTAAAAAAAGTTATTCTTAAAACTAAACCACTTGCCAATTATAAACAAGCCATTTTTAGATTAAATGCTACCAATGAATTCCTTTCTGGTTTGCAGGGAGAAAATCGTTTCCCATTTGGTGACTATGATGATATACGAGAGGATTTAGAGAAATTATCAGTAGAAAATTATCGTATGCCTGCCACTTCATTTTTAGCAATTCGAGGTCATATGATGCAGATTCAGGAACTTGCTAAGTTTTTGGATACTTTTCAAGAATATTTTCCTGTTTTCTATGATAGAATTAATCGCATCCATTTTGAAAAGGAAATTCTGACGCAGATTAATCAGATTTTTGATAGGAAAGGAGAGATTAAAGATAGCGCGAGTCCAGAATTAAGTGCGATTAGGAAACAATTGAAAATTGTTTATCAACAATTATCTGATCGGTTTAATGGAGCCATGAAAGCGAATAGAGAATATTTAGCAGATATTGGAGAGTCTCTGGTGGACGGAAAGCGTGTTTTGGCGATAAGTGCCATGCATAGAAAAAAAGTAGCTGGGCGATTTGTAGGTTCTAGTAAAACTGGTTCTATCGCTTTTATAGAGCCAGAATCAGTATTGAAATCTCAGCGAGAATATGATGAATTAAAAGAAGAAGAAAAGAACGAAATTGATAAAATTCTTAGAGTTTTAACCGCACTGTTAGCAGAATTTCAACCCGAGTTAATATCTTATCAAAATTTCTTGTTTCAATTAGATTTAATTGCTTCTCAAGCGAAATATGCTTTAGAAATCAATGGGGTATTACCTAATCTTAATTTTGAGAAGAAAACACATTTAATCAATGCTTATCATCCACTATTATGGTCTAAACATCATAAGGAAGGCAAGGAAATTCATCCACAGACGATTTCTTTTGATCCAGATAATCGAATTATGGTGATATCTGGCCCTAATGCTGGGGGTAAAAGTATTACGTTGAAGACTATAGGTCTTTTGCAGCTGATGATGCAAAGTGGAATTTTAGTTCCTGTGCATGAGAAAAGCCACATGACTTTTTATGAAAATATCTTCACTGATATTGGAGATAATCAGTCCATAGAAAATCAATTAAGTACGTATTCATATAGGCTAAAACAGATGCAATATTTCTTACAGAAGTCTGATGCAGAGACCTTTTTATTGATTGATGAATTTGGTACTGGGTCTGATCCTGAATTGGGTGGTGCTTTAGCAGAGGTTTTCTTAGAAGAATTTTATGAAATGCAGGCCTATGGTGTATTTACTACGCATTATTCAAATATTAAGATACTTGTAGAAAATTTAGAAGCAGCCACAAATGCATCAATGCTATTTGATGAAAAATCACTAGAGCCGTTATTTGCATTAGAAGTAGGGCAGGCGGGTAGTTCTTTTACTTTTGAAGTAGCGCAGAAGAATAGAATTCCTTTTCGATTAATTAACCGAGCTAAAAAGAAGATTGAACGTAATAAAGTAAGGCTAGACAAAACTATTCTGAAACTTCAGCAGGAAAAACATGATATACAAAAGACTAAAAATAGCCTAAAAGAAATTCATACTCAATCGGAAGAAGAGAAAGAACAATTAGAGCAGACACACGAGAAAATACAAGCCAAATTAGTTGATTTTCAACGTTTGTATGAAAAGGAGCAAAGACATATTCAATTAGGTAAAAAGATTGATGAATTAGCAGATCAATATCATAAGAGAAGGAGTAAACGACGTTTGATAGATGAATTTTTGAAAATTGTTGCCATTGAAAATTCTAAAAAACCTGAGCCCAAAGAGCATATCAAAGCCAAAAAGATAGAGAAGAAGGTTCAAGAAAAACTAAAACAAGATCTTGATAAAAATGCAGATAAGATAGAGGAGATACAAGAGCGAATTGATAAAAGAGAAAAAGCAGAAACTAAGAAGAAAGCGGCATCATTAAGTATCAATGATCGGGTTCGCATCAAAGGGAGTACAAGTGTGGGAACGGTAGAGAAAATTGAGGGTAAAAAAGTCACCATTAATTATGGCATGTTTCGTACACAAATTGATATTTTTGAGGTTGATAAGATTTAAGTCATTTCACTTTTTAACTTTATTTAAGTATTAAAAAAACTAATTTTACCACAAACTTATATTATGCAAAAAATTATCGCCATTGATGGACATTCTTCTACGGGAAAAAGTTCTCTTTCTAAACAAATTTCAAAGAAACTAGGTTTTATACATATAGATACAGGAGCCATGTACCGTGCTATCACTTTATATGCAATGCGTAATGGGCTTTTAGAAAATGGTGTAGTGAATAAAGAAGGTTTAATAAAAAGCCTTGATGATATCACGATTAATTTTGAGTATAATCCCGTTTCAGAAAAGAATGAAATTATCTTAAATGGCGAAAATGTAGAGAAAAAAATTAGGACGATGGAAGTTTCTAATAATGTAAGCCATATTGCGAAAATAGATGAAGTGAGGAGTCTTTTAGTCAAAATTCAAAGAAGTTTGGCTACAGAAACTGGTATTGTGATGGACGGTAGGGATATTGGAACGGTGGTTTTCCCTGATGCACCGGTTAAAATATTCTTGACTGCAAGTGCAGATGTTAGAGCACAAAGGCGATATGATGAATTAAAAGCGAAAGGCGATGACGTTACTTTGGAAGAAGTGACTGCCAATGTGAATGCTAGGGATAAAATGGACTCTGAAAGATCCAATTCGCCCTTAAAAAAGGCTGGGGACGCTATTGAAGTTAACAATGATTACCTGAATGCAGAAGAAACAGTAGAGACTGTTTTGAAAATTATAAATGAAAAGTTAGGGTAATCTTTCTAAATATTTCAATATTAAAAAGCCTCACTAGAACGTATGAAAGTGAGGCTTTTTGATGTAAATAAAATGTCCTAATAATTTAGAATTATCATGTAATAAGGTCCGTTATAAGAATTTGATTCTCTACCGTAGATCATTACCTTGCGATTACCTATAGGAATTATATATTCGGGATCATAGAAACTTCCTAAAGTTGATAATTCTTGACCCGTAGAGGATAAAACTTTTATTTTACTAATGTTATTGCTATTCATGGGTTCACTTATAAAGGATATTTTATTTGCAACATCGTAACCTAATAAGTCCACTCCATTTTTGAAAGATTGTAAAATAGATTTCTCTGGATATTGATATACTAAATTATCTCTTATAGAGGCATAAATACCTTTTTCTATATTCATATAACCAGAACCGATGCCGATTGCTGGTTCAAAATAAATAGTTCTGGTTTCTTTTAAATTAGCTCCATTAATTTTGAACTCTCTATATTGATTTTGATTTTCCTTCACCACAAAAGTATCTGGACCAGTTCTGTATAAATCATCATCTATATTTCCATCAATACTTACTTGATTTACCAATATTAATTGATTATCCCTTTCTTCATAAATATGGAATTCATCATAATCCTTTAAAATATATTTATCATTTATTTTAATTATATGTTCATAGAACCCTCTAGCTTCAGGTACTTTTAATGATTTCTCTAATAGCATTGTTTTTATATTGTAGAAGTAAATATATTCATCATTGTAAAATTCAATGTACCCATCTTTTAAATATGTGAATGGATTTATAGTCAACATATTAGCCGTACTCTCTTTGCTATAAATCGGATATTTTGTATGGGTCTCAATATTATATCGAAGCATATTCCATCCATTGTGTATAAAGATATTTTCACCATCCCCAAGAGGAAATAATTTGTCGTTATCATTTAAATTAATATCTACTATTGCTATACCATCTTGCGTGTATTGATAAGTGTCTTGACTTTCTTGCGATATAGCTCCATTAATATATTTCGCACGAACAACAACTTTTGTAGTTGGCGCAAAGATTTTATTTATAATAAACTCAGTTTGATTTTGATCCGTAAAAATACTCGTCTTATCTGGGTTATAATTATCCCCACGATATAAACTGATTTCGTAATAGTCAAAAAAGATACTGTTAATAGGTTTTATTTTTACTTTCAGTTGCCTGTCATTAAAAGATTCCACAGATAAAATATCTAAATCATGTCTTATATAATTCGCAATACTAAGGTTAACTTCATCATAAACAATTACTTCATTATTTTTACCTTTCACTTTGATAGCATAATGTGATGTTTCTACCTTGTTCTCGATACGATAAACGGTATTGTTTATGTCATTGATAGTAGCGACTAGCTTCTCATTCGTTTCATGTGTTTCTGGATTGGTGATGTAAGCAAATAATTCATAAGCATAAAACTTGTCTTTACCATTATATTTATCCCAAGTGAAATTTAGTGATTCAACAGATTCATTCTTATATTCAATTTTAATGTTGAGGTCATCTATAGGATTAGGTGTTATAATATCTATGTCATCTAACCTAAATAAAACAATTTGTGCTTTACCAATTTTCCCATTCCCTTCAAAATCTCCTTTAATATGAAGTATAATCTCATCTTTTTTAACTTCTTCTATATTCCAAATCTCAACTGTAGAGCCATCCGTAAGTGATACTTTTCCATCGCGATAAGACCAATTTAATTCACTCACATTGGTTTCGCAGGAGCTATTAAAATGTTCAACACTTACACAAATACCATTACTTTTTAATGTCATATAATTAGGACCACAATCATCTCTATATGGTTCAGGCGGGACAGTGGTTCTCCCGTTATAGGTAATCGTTGCTATAGCCCAGTTACCATAGAAATCGCTAGCTTTCCAATTATGAGAAATTCCAGAATCATCATCAGAACTACAGCCAAAAAACAGAAATAATATTGTTGTAAATAGTAAAAGATTTTTCATTTAACTAAATTTTATAGAATTTACTCTCAAATTTAAGTTAATTTTTTTAAGAAATGTAATATTTATATGTTATATATTTCTATCTTTGCAACCGCTTAGCGGTATTTAAGAAATAAGCTATTTTAATCATTAATATAACCACTCTCAACCGGTTATTACCGCATGTTTTTCTATAATGCAGGTTTGGGATACAAATTATTTTATATGTCTGAAGAGACTAAAAATCAAGAAGTAGAAGAAGTTAAAGCAACTGAAGCTACTAAACAACAGGAAGAAAAGTCAATGTTAAATGCTAACGTTGATCCAGACAATTTTGACTGGGAAGCTTACGAAACAGGTCTTGACGAAGAAGATCGTAAAGAGAAGCAAGAGTTAGAGGACATGTACAAGGAAACCCTTGAAGAACTGAATGAAAATGAAGTTTTCACTGGTAAAGTTGTACGTATTTCTGATAGAGAAGCAATTGTAGATATCGACTTCAAATCAGAAGGTGTCATTTCATTGAATGAATTCCGTTACAATCCAGATTTAGCCGTAGGCGATGAGGTAGAAGTAATGGTTGACAAACGTGAAGACAAAAACGGTCAGTTACAATTATCTCACCGTAAAGCTCGTACATTAAAAGCATGGGAACGTGTGAATGAATTGAACGAGACTGGTGAAATCGTAAATGGTACTATCAAAGCAAGAACAAAAGGAGGTATGATTGTAGACATTTTAGGTCTAGAAGCATTCTTACCAGGTTCTCAGATTGATGTAAAACCAATCCGTGACTATGAGCAGTATGTAGGTAAAACAATGGAATTCAAGGTTGTGAAAATCAATCCAGAATTCAAAAACGTTGTTGTATCACATAAAGCACTTATCGAGGCGGATATCGAAGAACAGAAAAAAGAAATCATTTCTCAATTAGAGAAAGGACAAGTCTTAGAAGGTGTGGTTAAAAATATTACTTCTTATGGAGTATTCGTAGACTTAGGAGGTGTAGATGGTTTAATCCACATTACAGATTTATCTTGGAGCAGAATCAACCATCCAAACGAGGTGGTAGAAGTAGACGATACTATTAATGTAGTAATCTTAGACTTCGATGAGGACAAAACAAGAATCCAATTAGGTGTGAAACAATTAGAGGCGCACCCATGGGATGCTTTAGATGAGAACGTGAAAGTTGGTGATAAAATCAAAGGTAACGTTGTTGTATTAGCAGATTATGGAGCATTTGTAGAGGTTGCACCAGGAGTAGAAGGACTTATCCACGTATCAGAAATGTCATGGTCTACTCACTTACGTTCAGCACAAGACTTTGTACAAGTTGGTGATGAAGTAGAAGCAGTAGTATTAAGCATAGATAGAGAAGAGCGTAAAATGTCTCTTGGAATGAAGCAATTAACGCCAGATCCATGGACAGATATTACGTCTAAATACCCAGTAGGTTCTAAACATACAGGTACTGTACGTAACTTCACAAACTTTGGTGTTTTTGTAGAGTTAGAAGAAGGAGTAGATGGATTAATCTATATTTCTGATCTATCTTGGACCAAGAAAATCAAGCACCCATCTGAATTCACTAATGTAGGTGATAAGTTAGAAGTTGTAGTTTTAGAATTGGATGTAGCCGCTAGAAGATTAAGTCTTGGTCACAAACAATTAGAAACTAATCCTTGGGATGAATACGAAACTAAGTATGCTGTTGGGACATCTCATACAGGTACAGCGGTTAATGTATTTGACAAAGGAGCTAACGTAGAATTTGAAGACAAAGAAATCGAAGCTTTTGCACCTGCCAGAACGCTTGAAAAAGAAGATGGTTCACGTGTAAAACAAGGAGAAGAAATTGAATTTAAAGTAATTGAATTCAACAAGGAATTCCGTAGAGTTGTCGTTTCTCATTCAGCTACTTACAGAGATGAAGAGATCAAACAAGCTAAGAAAGCGATGGAAAGTCAACAAGCACCAGAGAAATCTACGCTTGGAGATTTAGACGCCCTTTCTGAATTGAAAAAGAAAATGGAAGGAGGAAACTAAAATTCCAACAACCATTGATTATACTAAACCGCTTCAGCAATGAGGCGGTTTTTTTATGTTCAGAAGTGAAGTATTGTTAAACTTACATAGTCTATTGTGCTTACTGTTTGTAGCAACCATTTTCAAAAAAAAGGTGTTCATAATTATCCTTTTTATGCCAATACTTCCATAGAATTATAGAAGAATAGAAAAGAAGAAAACTGCAAAATGCCGTATCTTTACATCAGAATTATATTTCTCCATGAATATTCCAGATAGTAGTTTACCCCGTGTTGTGATAGTAGGTTCAGGATTTGCAGGATTAAATCTTGCTAAGAAACTAGATAAAACAAAACAACAAGTGGTATTAATTGATAAGAATAATTATCATGCTTTTCAACCGCTCTTGTATCAAGTAGCCACAGCAGGATTAGAGCCAGATTCCATAGCGCATGCCATAAGAACTTTATTTAAAAATGAGAAAAACTTTCATTTCAGAATCGCTAATGTATCTCACATAGATGTAGAGCATAAAGAAATTGATTCTAATATTGGTTCGCTACAATATGATCGTTTAATTATCGCTACTGGATCTAATACCAATTTCTATGACAATCAAGAAATTGAGCGGAATGCTATGTCTATGAAATCTATTCCAGAGGCCCTGGATTTACGTTCTGTGATTTTGCAGAATTTAGAAGCAGCACTTTTGACACAAGATTTAGCAGAGCGTAAGCGGCTTATGAATTTTGTAATTGTAGGCGGAGGACCTACTGGGGTAGAATTAGCGGGAGCCCTAGCAGAACTTAAGAATCATATATTGCCTAATGATTATCCAGATTTAGACATACGTAGGATGAATGTTCATTTAGTTCAATCTGGAGATCATTTATTGCCTGGATTTTCGGAGAAAGCCTCCAAGGCCGCAACAGATTATTTGCGCAAAATGGACGTAGATTTATGGTTGAACACACGTGTTCTCAACTATGATGGTAAGCATGTAGATACCAATAACAAAGATTTTGATGCAACAACTTTAATTTGGGCGGCAGGAGTTAAGGGAGAGGTTATTAGTGGATTACCAGAAGCATCCATTGAGCGAAGTCGATATTTAGTCAATGAATTTAATGAAATAATAAACGTTAAAGATATATTTGCCATAGGGGACGTGGCATGTATGAAAACAGAGGAGAATCCTCAAGGGCACCCGATGGTGGCGCAACCAGCTATTCAACAAGGAAAAAACCTTGCTAGAAATTTAAATAATTTAGTTTCAGGGAAACCTATGAAACCTTTCAAATATCATGATAAAGGTTCTATGGCAACCATTGGGAGAAACAAGGCAGTAGCTGATATTGGGAATATAAAATTAACCGGTTGGTTTGCTTGGATTATTTGGATGTTTGTGCATTTAGTTTCACTTGTAGGCTTCAGAAACAAGATGATAGCACTTGCGAATTGGGTGATACAGTATTTCCAATATAATAAAAGTGTTAGATTGATTATAAGGCCATATTATAGGGATGAGAGAGAACATTAATTTAAATCGATTTTACATTAAAAAAGCCATTATTCAGACCGAATAATGGCTTTTTAGTTTTTATTATTGGTTTAGAGTTTTAACCACATTTACTATGTCCACAACTCTTACAATTCAAGCATCCTTCTTCATAAACCAATCCATTTGGGTCTCCACAATTAGGACATTTCTTGTCCGCTGCTACAGTTCCATTCGGTATATAGCGTTTTAAAGCTCTAGCAACCCCATTCTTCCAAGTATTTATATTGTCATCATATAAACTTAAATCTGAAACTAAATCAACTACATAATTAATCGGCATGCCGTGACGTAAAATTCCTGAAATTAATTTAGCATAGTTCCAGAACTCTTTATTAAAGGATCGGCTAAGCCCTTCTATGGTTGTTCTGTAACCTTCTTTATCTATGTATTGAAAATCATATCGTGTTTCGCCTTCTTCATTTTTATTTTTAATTACCCAACCTTCTTCTACAAAAGGAGGTAAGTTAAATGAATCCTCTAAGCGACCTGTGAAAATTTCATACGGATGTCCTTCTATTTTACCAACAACCGCCATCCATTTTTCATAATCATTCTGGAAACGGATAACATCAGCGATTAACTTTTTAGGTCTTCTCGGAGCACTTGTCAGGCTAAATTGATTTGCGAATTCATTCACAGCAATTTCATCCCTTTTGTTTTGTTCATCTTCAGATAATGTAACCTCTGATTTTTCTTCTTTTTTATCAGAAGAAACCAAAACACCAGCTCTAGAACCATCACGATATACTGTAATACCCTTCAATCCTTGCTTCCAAGATTCCACATATATTTCAGCCACTTTCTCCACAGGAATATCCTCTGGTAAATTGATGGTGGAGCTTATGGAATGGGTTGTGTATTTCTGCACTAAAGCTTGTAATTCTACTCTTTTGATCCAGTCAATCTCTGGTGCAGTAGACCCAGCATAGGGGCTTTTAGCTGGATCAGTTTCTCCAGTCACTTCCATCCACTGCTTTAATTTTGGGTGAAATACATCAAATTCCTCCCAAGAATCTCCCATATCATCTACAAACGTAATATTAGCATCTTCTGCATCTGTATTTACTTTCCTTCTACGTTTATAGCCTAGCATAAATACAGGTTCAATCCCAGAAGACGTTTGCGCCAGCATACTCAAAGTCCCCGTAGGGGCCACGGTAGATATAGATATATTTCTACGACCATTTTCCATCATTCTATCGTGTAACGCTGGAAACTCATTTGCCATCATTTGTACAAAATCAGAGGTTTTTTCATAAGTTGGATCAAAATTCGCAAACGGTCCGCGTTGAATGGCCATATCTACCGAAGAATCAAATTCTGCTGTTAATTTTTTGCGCATAATTTGATCTACAACTTTCAGAGCCTCTTCAGAATCAATTTTTAATCCTAGAGCTGCTATACAATCAGATAAAGCTGTAAAGCCAAGCCCTGTTCTTCTTCCTTTTTTACCTGTTTCGTACAGTAATTCCCAAGTCGCCAATTCAGGTGCTTTGATATAATCTGGCTCTGGATCAGATTTTATTTTAGCAATTATTCTTTCAATATGGCCTAATTCTAATTCAACTAAATCATCCATCAGACGTTGCGCCTCGTAAGTAACTTCATAGAATTTATCAAAATCAAAAGTTGCTTTGTCTGTAAATGGGTTATCAACAAAACTATAGAGGTTTATTGCGATTAATCGACAACTATCTCCTCCTTGCATGGCAATTTCGGAACATGGATTGGTAGAACTATTCTCAAAACCAGGATATATAGAAGAGGTAGAATACCAATGCTGTCTATCCCAAAAAATAAGACCTGGTTCCGCCGTTTTATGTGCACATTCTATGATGATATCCCAAACTTCTTTGGCTTTCACAGTTTTCACGTATTTGGCCTCTTCTGGTTTAGCATCTATTGGCCAACGATGGGTATATTCTTTATCTTCTACCACAGCTTTCATGAACTCGTCTGATAAACGCAAAGAAATATTAGCACCAGTGACTTTACTTAAATCTTGTTTAATAGTGATAAAATCTATCACATCTGGATGCGCTATATCTATAGTAAGCATCAATGCTCCGCGTCTTCCGTTTTGTGCAACTTCTCTAGTGGTATCAGAAAATCGATGCATAAAAGATACTGCGCCCGTGGTGCTTCCTGCAGCATTAGAAACTTTCGCATTAGCTGGTCTTAACCCAGAAATGTCCACACCCACACCACATCTACGTTTAAACAGTTGGGCTAATTGTTGATCTGTATGCATAATTCCTCCATAGGAGTCATATACTTGAGGTACTACTACGCAGTTAGACAAGGAAGCGATCATATAAGGGTGACCTAATGCTGACATTACACTTCCTTGTGGAATCACGTATTTAAAATCCTTAAAAAGACCGTAAATGTCATCTTCTGTAAGTGCTTTTCTGTTTTTACCATATTCTGACAATTGAGAAGAAGATGTATCGTTTCCGAATTTTTCTTCAATCTTGGCAAATTCCTTCGCCATTCTATGGTGCATATCATCTGGTGAGACTTCTTCAAATTCACCATCAGAATTTTTAACTGCATATTTTTTCATCCATGTTGTTGCAGCTAATTCATCTCCATCAAAATATTTTAATGATTTATTTAAAGTTTCATCAAAAGAGAAAGTTTTTTTCTTCTCGGGTGTTGTGAGCGTAGCCATATGAGGTTATGAAAATTAAAGGTTAGTTGATAATAATTGAATAATCAAATTTAGTCAATACTTATCGTTATTTAAAATTTGGTAGTGTTAATGCCGATTTAAATTATGTTTATAACTTAAAATAATCTTTTTAAATTTAATAATTTAACTATTTTTAAATAAGTGTTTTATAGAATTCATCTCAACTAAATATTGAAGGTTTTATTTGTTGAAAGACTTTCTGAAGTCGCTCATTTAAAAAAATATTGTAAATTCACTTTAATAAATTATAGCTTTATAAAAATGAAAAGAAATAAGAGCAGGGAAAAATTGTTTCTTCAAAAAAATAAATATTTTTTAATACTAGTGATTTTTTTTATTGCGTGTAATCAAAATATTGTTATAAAGCATTCAAAAGAAACTACGCTATTCCACTCAATAACTAAAGATTATTCTCCAGATATTTTACGTGGAAGTAACACGATTTTCAGAAATTGGTGGAATGTTTTGCACTATGACATAACTTTTACACCAAATTACGAAAACAAATTTATATCTGGAACAGTGACCATGGAATTGGAAGTTATAAATGATGATAACAATGGTATTATTCAAATTGACTTGCAAGAACCCATGCAGATTATGGAAATCATCCAAGTAAGAGAACAAGAATTAGATTCAAATGATGTGATGGTAGAGCATGTGATTTCTACGGATAAATGGTACAGAAATCACGATGCATATTTCATAGATGTAAGCGAATTACCTAAAGAAACAGGAAATAGATTTATTCTTCAATTTTACTTTGAAGGAAAGCCCATACAAGCCAAACAAGCTCCTTGGGATGGTGGATGGATTTTCACGAAAGATGATTTAGGACGTCCATGGATGTCTGCTGCCGTGCAAGGTTTAGGATCTAGTGCGTGGTTTCCTAGCAAGGATTATTGGGGAGATGAGCCAGATAATGGGGTTAAGATTTCTATGATAATACCCAATGATTTGGTTGCTATTGCAAATGGTAGGTTATGGAAATCTTCTTTTATGAAAGGGGAAAAAGGCAACAATATCTATACTTGGGAAGTACGAAATCCAATAAATACATATAATATTGTTCCATATATCGGTTATTATAAAAACCTAAAAGATAACTATGTCAATGCTACCCAAGATACGTTAAACCTTGATTATTGGGTATTGGATTATAATGTCGAAAAAGCTGAAAAACAATTTGCTCAAGTTAAGCCCATGCTAGAGATCTTTGAGGATTGGATGGGTCCTTATCCTTTTTATGAAGATAGCTATAAATTAGTAGAAGCTCCTTATTTGGGTATGGAACATCAGAGTAATGTGGCTTATGGGAATGGTTTTGAAAATGGCTATTTAGGAGAAGATAGATCTGGATCTGGATGGGGCAATAAATTTGATTTCATTATCATTCATGAATCTGGACATGAGTGGTTTGGCAATAATATCACGGCAAAAGACCCCGCGGATATGTGGATACATGAAGCTTTTACTACTTATAGTGAAGTTATGTATGTAGAGGGAATGTTTGGTAAAAGTGCGGCGAATGAATATGTACAAGGTTTGAAAAACAATATTTTAAATGATAAACCACTAATAGGAGCTTACGGAATTCGGCAAGAGGGTAGTGTTGATATGTATAATAAAGGAGCGAATATCATTCATACTTTGCGTCAAATAATCAATGATGATGCTAAATTCAAAGCTTTAATCAGAGGTTTGAATTCAAATTTTTATCAGCAAACAGTAACTACGCAACAAATAGAAGATTTTATTTCTAATGATACAGATTTACCTTTAGAATCATTTTTTGATCAGTATTTAAGACAAAAAGATATTCCTGTTTTAGAAATCAAAGAAGAAAATGGAGAGATTTGGTATAAATGGGGTAATACCATTCCAAACTTTAATATGCCTTTAAGATTACAAAATTCAGAAGAATGGTTGAAACCAACCACGGAATGGCAAATATATAAAGGTAAAGGTGAATTTATGCCTGATAAAAACTTTTTGATTTCTATGCGAAATTCATAACCGCAAGTTTTATGTATAAGAAAACCGTCTCAATTCAATTTTGAGACGGCTACTTTTTAATTGAGATTTAACTAAAATTCGAAACAATCTTAATCTTTAAATTTTAAAAGTTAACATCAATTCCAATATAAAAGTTTGCAGGCATAATTGGGGCCCATACCATACCACCATCAAAATAATTACCGAAAGGCTCGTCCACTTGTAAGATAGGATTATCTTGTTCATAACTCAACAAATTCTCTGCTCCCACATACATGCGTAATGTTTTGCTGAATTGTCTAGCCATTTGTGCATTTAATACAAAATAAGCATCTGCATATTCTGGTAATTGGTATGCTAGAGGGTTAGAACTAGTTTCTGGAATTCTTTGTTCTCCAATCCACTGTAGAGTAGTATCAAATGTCCAATTTTGGCCTTGTCCATTGGTGAAAGTAGCGTAGGCAAGGTTGGCAAAACCTCTATGTTCTGCAGTGAATGGAATTTCTTTCTCTCCAGATAAATACGAAGCTTGGGTTTGGTAATTTTTGTAAGCTAATCGTAATTTCACACGTTTGATAGGCTCTAAATCCCACTGAATTTGAAACGCATTTGCGTAAGAATCTCCATCCATGTTATAAAATAAAATTTTGTGTGGAGAAGCATCTAAATCAGGTATAATTTGATTTTCAAACTGCGTACGGAAATAGTCTATGGTAATATTAGATTTATTGCGCAAAAATCTAAATTCTTGATTTAAACTAACACCATAATTCCATGCGATTTCTGGATCTAAACCATAAATATCTCCACCGGAGGATATAATTTCCACTTTTCTATTAGAAGCTAAATAACCTTGACTTTCTGCAAATACATTAGCCGTTCTAAAACCTCTACCTGCTGAGGCACGCAAAGTGGTTTTGTCAGCAATATCATATTTAAGGTTTACTCTTGGTGTAAATTGAGTCCCAGCTAAATTATGGAAGTCAACTCGAGCTCCTAATACGGCTGTTAATTTATTTCCAGTATAAGTATATTCTGCAAAAGCACCTGGGACTGTTTCTTCTCTCTTATAATTGTCTGCTAGATAGGTTTCATCAAATTTATCATACAAGAAAGACAAGCCAGCTTTGTATTTATGCATGGTAGAGCCTAAAATGCTTTCAAAAATCAAGTTAGAGTAGAAGGTATGTTCAGTCCCGATATACGGCGTTGTACCGAAATACGAATCTTGTTTATGATTGGTATATTGATTCATCCAACCTATGGATTGATATGGTTTTCCATCAAAAATGTAACCTGTTTTATTCCAAATTTGAAAACGATCAATATCGATGCCCACACCATAGTGATTGTTTCCAAGACGATCTAGATTTTTATCAAAAGCCATAGATCCGGCAACACGACGATCAGATAAAATGTTTACGCCAAAATGGGTTCCAATACCTGAATTTTCTAGGTCATTATAATTTAATAAATAAGTGGCGTTTAATTGCTTACCAACGGGTTGATCCATAAATCCATCATTATTTTCATCTAATCTGTCGATGGTACTATTGGCATGTAGTAAAACACTATTATTCCATTTCTCATTCAAAGCATCCGCCCAAACTACATTTCCTTCTACGCGTGTTTGTAGGTCTGCAAATATATTGATACTTGCCGTTGGCTCTTCATGAAATTTTACAAGTTCTGTATTGATATGTCCTGAAATAGACTCATAACCATTAGTCACCGTACTTCCGCCTTTAGTTAATTGAATGCCTGATATCCATCGGCCAGGAATGAAATTCATTCCGTAAGGAGAAGCTAAACCTCGAATGTCTGGTAATAATTCTTTAGAGATTAGTGTGTATTTTTGATCAATTCCTAGCATCTTAATCTGCTTAGTCCCAGTTACTGCATTGGCATAATTCACATCAACCGTAGCATTGGTTTCAAAACTTTCAGATAAATTGCAACAAGCGGCTTTTAGCAATTCCGTTTTATCAATATTAAAAGTAAGACCTGCACTTTTAGCATCTAGTGCTGTTTGTGCTTTATTCCCTTGCATTTGCACTTTAGATAGCGTAATGGCTTGATCAGTAGTCAACCAATCATAGCTTTCTTCTTCCTCATTCTCTTTATGGATTGAAGTTTCAGTTGCATGATTAGATTCAGCATGCGCTTTTTCATGATGATTTGGGTCATGAATTTCCTGATGTAAATGCTCGTCATGATTAGAGCTAATTTGCTTTAAATTTTGAGCGTTTTGTATAATTTCAT
>JBPCUN010000030.1:0-15882 GCA_051011115.1 Weeksellaceae bacterium | reverse complement strand
AACATCGCGAATGTTACGTAACCAAGGATTTAAAATTCCAAGATCTTTTGCTTCCATAGCTGCTTTTACACCTCCACAAGAGTAGTGGCCACAAATCACCACATGGTTTACTTCTAAATTGGTAACTGCATAATTAATAACACTTTGCGCATTCATGTCTATGGCATTTACTATATTAGCCACGTTACGATGAACAAAAAGCTCGCCTGGTTTCAGTCCCATGATATCCTCTGCGGTAACTCTAGAGTCAGAACACCCTATATATAATACTTCTGGTTTTTGACCTTTATTTAATTCCTTGAAGTACTCAGGATCATTTTCTAATTTATCTTTAATCCAAATTTCGTTGTTTTTAAAAATCCTATCTAATTCCATATATGTTTTGTTATAATGTCAAATAAAAGCATAAATTTTATTTATACAAAATTATATTGTAAATAAATTTGGATACAATGTAATTAAGTTTATGTAAAGTTTCTAAATTTAATTCAATTAATCACATAAAACACATTTTTAATAAGTAGATAAAGGAGTAATTTATTAAATTAGCAGTCCAATACATACCAATGAATAAAGGGATTTATATAGCAACATTAGAGCGACAAAGTGGTAAATCAATCATTTCTTTAGGTTTAATGCAATACCTGTTGGGTAAAACAGCCAAGGTAGCTTACTTCAGGCCAGTCATAGAAACCACTGAAAAGAAAGATAATCATATCAATACAATTTTAGAACATTTCAAATTAAATCAACCTTATGAGTCCGCCTATGCACTTACAAGGCAACAGATTATCCAAAATAGGAACAGCGGTAAGATTGGAGATTCGTTAGAATACATTATTCAAAAATATAAAGAATTAGAGGCGAAAAATGATTTTGTATTAGTAGAAGGGAGTGATTTTAGTGGTGAAGGTTCAGTTTTTGAGTTCGATTGGAATGTAAGTATTGCTAAGAATCTTGGGCTTCCTACGGTTTTGGTGAGTACAGGGGAAGGGAAGTCCTATGATGAATTTATAGATAGCCTAGAAATGGCTTATCTCACCTTCAAAAAAAGTGAAGTACATGTCGTTGGGTTAATCGCTAACAAGATACAAGAAGAAAATGTTGACCTTGTAAGAAATGCTTTAAAGGGCAAAGTTTCTGCAGACGTGGAGATATATACCATTCCTATGGTAACTACGTTATCTTATCCTTCTATGATGGAAATAGCCAAGGTATTAGATGCTAAAGTTTTATTAGGAGAGGAATTATTATCCAATCTTTCTGGAAATTTTGCTGTGGGAGCCATGCAGCTTAGAAACTTTTTAACTCATATTAAAGAAAATGCTTTGGTCATCACTCCTGGAGATAGGGCAGATATTATTTTAGGATCCTTGCAATCTCATCAATCTCAAAATTATCCTAATATTGCAGGAATTATTTTAACAGGCGGGCTAGTGCCAGAAGAACCCGTAATGAATTTAATGGATGGTCTTTCTAATATTGTCCCTATTTTATCGGTGGAATCCGGTACTTTTGAGACTACAAATATGATTGGGAATATACAATCTAATATTTCTGCAGACAATACAGAAAAAATTGAAACCTCTATTCAAACATTTCATAAAAACATCAATCCAGATGAATGGATGAATAAAATCACAAGCTTCAAAAATGAAGTTATAACACCTTATATGTTCCAATATCAATTGGTACAAAAAGTAAAATCGTCTAGAAAACGTATTGTTTTACCAGAGTCAAATGATCCTAGAATTTTAAAAGCTACTGCAAGATTATCTCAAATGGATATTGTAGACATTATTTTACTAGGAGAAGATACGCAGATTAAAAATCAAATCAATGAACTGGGATTAACTTATAACTGGGACAATGTAAGTATTGTAAATCCTGCCACTTTTGATAGAAAAATAGAATACGCAGAAACTTTCTACGAGTTACGTAAACATAAGAATATCAATATGGAAATCGCTAGAGATACCATGTCAGATGTTTCTTACTTTGGGACTATGATGATTTATAAAGGGGATGCAGATGGTATGGTTTCTGGAGCAGCACATACGACGCAACACACGATACGTCCCGCATTACAGTTTATTAAAACAAAGCCAGATAGTAAGATTGTCTCCTCTGTTTTCTTTATGTGTCTAGAAGATCGTGTAAGCGTGATGGGAGATTGTGCCATTAATCCAAATCCAAACGCAGAGGAATTAGCAGAAATTGCAATTTCTGCTGCAGATAGTTCAACTGCTTTTGGAATAGAACCTCGAGTTGGTATGTTATCTTACTCATCGGGAAGTTCTGGTAAAGGTGCAGATGTAGATAAAGTAAGAGAAGCAACTGCAATTATTAAATCTAAAAGGCCAGATTTAAAGGTAGAAGGACCTATACAGTATGATGCGGCTGTAGACATAGGTGTAGGTAAAAGTAAATTACCAGATTCAGAAGTTGCGGGTAGAGCTTCTGTTCTTATCTTTCCAGACTTGAATACAGGAAATAATACCTATAAAGCGGTACAGAGAGAAACGGGTGCATTAGCTATTGGTCCAATGCTTTTAGGATTAAATAAACCTGTAAATGATTTAAGTAGAGGATGTACAGTAGACGATATTTTTAATACCGTATTGCTTACTGCTATTCAGGCGCAGGAGAAGTAACATGGAGTTTTAACAAATGCAATCATTGAGGACAAAGAATTTGCTCATTTGATTCATATAAACTAATTTTGTTTTTCATTACCTTAACAGGTATTATTTACTTTTTATGAAAGAGATAACCAAAGAAACGTATTTAAGCTGGTTTGAAGAGATGTCCTTTTGGAGAAGATTCGAAGACACGTGCCGATCAATGTATTTAAAGCAAAAAATCCGTGGGTTTTTACACTTATATAATGGACAAGAAGCATTGCCTGCTGGTTTTACCCATGCTATGAATATGGAAAAGGATAGCATGATTACAGCCTATCGTTGTCATGTGCATCCCATGGCTATGGGAGTAGATCCAGAAAGAATCATGGCTGAATTATTTGGTAAGGTAGATGGTACTTCTCATGGGATGGGAGGTTCTATGCATATTTTTAGTAAAGAACACCGTTTTTATGGAGGTCATGGAATTGTAGGAGGACAAATCCCATTAGGGGCTGGAATCGCATTTGCAGATAAATATTTTAATAGAGAGGCCGTTACGATTTGCTTTATGGGGGATGGTGCTACAAGACAAGGGGCATTACATGAGACCTTTAACATGGCTATGAATTGGAAGCTACCGGTTGTATTTGTGGTAGAAAACAATCAATATGCTATGGGTACTTCTGTTAAGAGAACAGCAAATCATGAGGATATTTATAAATTAGGTTTAGGGTATGAGATGCCTTCTGCACCTGTAGATGGTATGGATCCTGTGAAAGTTGCAGAAGCAGCTTATGAAGCTATTGAGAGAGCAAGGAGAGGTGATGGACCAACATTTTTAGATGTTAAAACTTACCGTTATAGAGGTCATTCCATGTCTGATGCAGAACCATATAGAACAAAGGATGAGGTAAATATTTTTAAAGAAGGGGATCCAATCGGTATCGTTGAGCGTAAAATTCTAGACAATAATTGGGCTACGAAAGAAGAGCTAGATCAAGTGATGAAAGATGTGATAGAAAAAGTTCAGGAATGTGTTGAATTTGCAGAAAAATCCCCATTCCCAGATGTAGAACAAATATATTCAACTGTTTACGAACAAGAGGATTATCCTTTTTTAGATAAAGTTGAAAACCAAGATTAATTTAATTTTAACATTAATTAAATTGCCTTTTATTAAATAGGGCAAAAAGTATAAACAACCTAAAATTATGGCTGAAATCATTAAAATGCCTAGGCTAAGCGATACCATGGAAGAAGGTAAAGTGGAAGCTTGGCATAAAAAAGTAGGAGATAAAATTGCCTATGGCGATATCATAGCCGAAATTGAAACAGATAAAGCAGTTCAAGAGTTTGAATCTGATATTGATGGTACTTTACTTTATATTGGAGTAGAAGAAGGCAATGCTGCACCTGTAGATAGTGTTTTGGCTATTATAGGAGAAGAAGGAGAGGATATATCAGCTCTTTTAGAAGGTGGCGAATCTTCTAATAAAGAGAAAGAAAAAGATGCAGAAGAGGATAAGGAAGAGGAAGAAAAAATAGATGAAGAGCACGATGTTCAGAATACGGATGAAGCTGTTTCTGCAACGATTCCAGATGATGTGCATGTAGTATCTATGCCACGATTGAGTGATACCATGGAAGAAGGTAAAGTAGAGGCTTGGCACAAAAAAGTTGGGGATAAAGTTGCTTTTGGTGATATCTTAGCAGAAATTGAAACAGACAAGGCTGTTCAAGAATTTGAAATTGATGTTGATGGTACTTTACTATACATTGGGGTAGAAGAAGGAAACGCAGCTCCAGTAGATTCTATTTTGGCTATTATTGGACCTGAAGGTACAGATGTTTCTGGTATCGTAGCGTCTGGTGGCAAACAACCAAAACCTAAAAAAGAAGAGAAGCCTGCAACAGTTGCGGAGAAAAAAGATAGTAAAGCAGCTGAAGAACCTAAAAAAGAACCTGCATCTAAAGAAAAACAAAATAAATCTGGTAGAATTTTCATTTCACCTTTAGCAAAAAAATTAGCAGAAGAGAAGGGATATGATATCGAGGATATTCAAGGTTCTGGTGATAATGGTAGAATCATCAAACGTGATGTCGAAAGTTATACGCCAAGTGCTAAATCCGCACAATCGTCTACAAGTACTTCTAAAGATGTAGCAGTCCAATCATTTGCTGCAGGTGAAGAGCAACGTGTACCGAACTCACAAATGCGTAAAACGATTGCTAAACGTTTATCTGAGAGTAAATTCACAGCGCCACATTATTATCTAAATATTGAAGTAGATATGGAGAATGCAATGGCGGCTAGAAAACAAATCAATGCTATTCCTGATACTAAAATATCATTCAATGATATTATAGTGAAAGCTGTTGCAATGGCTTTAAGAAAGCACCCTCAAGTTAATTCTACATGGGATGATAAAGAGATGATTCTGCACGGTGATATTAATATTGGTGTTGCTGTAGCTGTTCCAGATGGTCTTATGGTGCCAGTATTGAATCATGCAGATCAAAAATCACTTACGCAAATTTCTGCAGAAGTGAAGGATTTAGCAGGTAAAGCAAGAGAGCGTAAGATTAAGCCAGAAGAAATGCAAGGCAGTACTTTCACCGTATCGAATTTAGGTGCGTATGGTATTGAGTCTTTTACTTCGATTATTAACCAGCCAAACTCTTGTATTCTTTCAGTAGGGGCTATTGTAGAAAAGCCTGTGGTGAAAAATGGACAAATTGTAGTAGGACATACTATGATGTTATCTATGGCTTGTGATCACAGAACAGTTGATGGGGCAACAGGAAGTTTATACTTACAGACTCTTAAGCAATATTTAGAAACGCCTATGGCCATGTTTTTATAAAGATTAATTAATATTTATATATTTAGAGATTCAGGTGATAAGTAAAATTATCCCTGAATCTTTTTTACTTTATTATGATACCATACTTTGATAATTTATCTGAAAAGCAATTAATAAAACAGTTTAAACAGGCTTGTGTTGCCGAGTTTATTACTTGTGTCTTGTTATATTTAGTAGCTATGCCCATCAAATATCAATGGGATATATGGCAACAGATGATTCCGATTGGCACATTACATGGCGCCGCCTTTACATGGTATCTTATTTTACTGTATTATGTGAGAGAACCATTGAAGCTGGATGATGAAGACACTGTATTTGCCTTTTTAGCAGCATTCTTTCCATTCGCCACTTTATGGGTAGAGAAGAAGCTCATTCCTAAAGATAAATAATCACCTTATTCTGTATATATAGCTTTACTTTTTTAATGCTTTTTCTAACTCAGAGCTTACAAAGTCTTTGATAGCTATGCCAGAATAAGTTAATTGTTGTGGTAATATACTACTGGGAGAAAACCCTGGTAAAGTATTAACTTCTAACAAATATGGAATTCCATTTTGAATAATAAATTCACTTCTGCTCATTCCATTCATGCGTAGGGAATTATAAACTTTGATAGCGATGTGGTTGATTTGCTCTACAGTCTCATCATCTAACCTAGCTGGGGTAATCTCATCTGAACTTCCATTGTATTTAGCATCATAATCAAAGAATTCGTTATGAGATACAATTTCTGTGATTCCACTTACCATCGTTTCACCACCATATTGAATCACACCGACAGAAACTTCTGTTCCATCTATAAAGGATTCAATCAATAAATCATCATCTTCCTGAAAGGCTTTCTCAAAAGCTGGCTCCAGCTCATTTTTTGTTTTCACTTTAGATATTCCTAGACTAGACCCAGATTGATTTGGTTTTACAAAACAAGGTAAGCCAACTTTATCTATTATTTCATTTACATCATATGGGTCTTCTTTACTCAAATAAACGGATGTCGCCGATGGAATGTTATATTTATTTAATACGGCAAGCGTATCCTTCTTATTAAAAGTAAGTGCTGATAAGTAATGTCCACAACCTGTATAGGATATTCCTATTATATCCCAATAAGCCTGCATGTAACCATCTTCTCCAGGCGTTCCGTGTATGATGTTAAATACAGCATCAAAATGAATAATCTCCCCATTCAATTCAAAAGAAAAGTCTCCTTTATTGATCGGATATTTCTGATTTTCAACAAGTGCATACCATCCTTCTTGTAGTATATGAACTTGATAGGGATTAAACTTTTCTCGGTCTATCTGGTCATAAATTAATTGTCCAGATTTCAATGAAACCTTATACTCATTCGAGTATCCTCCCATGACTACGGCAATATTTATCATAACTTTTAATTAGTCTTTAAAATTATAAAACTTTTCTTATTCATAGCACTTATCTGCTATAATTTATATCGTTGAATTGTTATTAATATCTTTTCCTAGAATCCTTATATTCATTATTGCTATATTTGCAACGATTTAAAATGTATTATGAATTTTTTAAAAGCATTCATTAGTTGGAAACTATGGTTGGCCATTCTCTTAGGAGTTGGTTTAATTGTGGGTTTATGGTTTTTCTCTTTTAAATATCTCGATCAATATACACAACATGGTGTTGAAGTAGAGGTGCCAAATATTTCAGGTTTAACAGTGCAGGAAGCTATGAAACTATTAGAGGAAAAAAATCTAAACTATGAAATAGATAGCGTTAAATATACAGAGGCTTATCCACCTTTTACCATTATAGATTTTTATCCTAAAGAAGGTTCTAAAGTGAAACCTGGGCGGCGAGTTTTTATTAAATCAAATCCAAGCACTTGGGCACCTGTTGAATTACCTAAATTAATTAACAAAAGTAAACGTTTAGCGTTGACACAGTTAAATATGAAAGGTTTTAAATTAGGAGATACAATCTACGTGAAAGATGCAGCTCGAGATGCGGTGTTAGCCGTTTTGTTCAAAGGAGATACCATCAAGAGTGGTACATTATTACCGAAAGGAGCTACCCTTGATTTAGTACTCGGTAGAGGATTAAATTTTGATGTCCCAGTCCCTAATCTTTTAGGATTAACTTTGAATGAGGCTAAAAGAATGATCAAAGAAAATTACTTTGAAATTGGTCAAGTTTATTTTTTAGATAATAGAGACACACTAGCTAATACAGTTATTTATCAAGACCCTCCAGAAAGAGACATTTATGATGAGGGATTACCCATTTCCTTGTGGTTATCTGATAAGCCGAGGTCAGAAAATAAGAAAATTATAGATTCATTAAACATTGTCTTTAGGCATGCAATGAAAGATGATGATTCTGTATTCTATAAATCGGTAGAATCTTCTAAGAAAATTAATATTAATGACTTGCCAGAAGAAATTCGCAATCAAGTAAAGAACGAGAGACAAACTGCTCCTAGATCAGAAAAAAGAACACAACCAAATACGACGCCTAAAATAGATACTACAGGCATCTCAATAGACTAATGCAAGAATATATCGATCACAATCAGAATACAGAAGAAGACTCAGAAGAATTATATGAGCACCACAGTTTTATCGCAGATAAAGGTCAAAAACCTTTACGCATAGATAAATACTTAAGCAATTTTATAGAAAATGCTTCCCGTAGCAAAATTCAAAAAGCTGCAGAGGCAGAGAATATATTAGTGAATGGGGAGACTGTAAAATCAAATTACAAAGTAAAGCCAGGCGATGAGATTAAAGTCGTGATGGCTTACCCACCCATCCAAAGTAACTTAATTCCTCAAAATATTCCCATAGATATCGTCTATGAAGATGATACCCTTTTGGTCGTAAATAAAGAACCTGGTATGGTGGTGCATCCTGGCCATGGAAACTATTCAGGAACATTAGTCAATGCTTTAAAATATCATTTTGATAACTTACCTACGATGTCTGCGGATTTAGAAAGACCAGGGTTAGTGCATAGAATTGACAAAGATACCAGTGGTCTTTTGGTGATTGCTAAGACCGAATTTGCTATGAATCATTTAGCCAATCAATTTTTTAATCGGACCACTAATAGACTTTACACCGCTGTGGTTTGGGGAAACATAGAGGAAGATGAAGGTACGATTACTGGAAATATTGGCCGCAATCCACATGATAGAATGCAATTGATGGTGTTTCCCGATGGCAATCATGGGAAGCATGCTGTAACGCATTACAAAGTGGTTGAAAGATTTGGCTATGTGACTGTAGTTCAATGTAAATTAGAGACCGGTCGAACGCATCAAATTCGTGTTCACATGAAACATATCGGGCATACTTTATTTAATGATGAACGTTATGGCGGAGATAAAATATTGAAGGGAACCACTTTTACTAAATACAAACAGTTTGTAGATAATTGTTTTAAAGTTTGTCCTAGGCAAGCCCTACATGCACAAACATTAGGTTTTACCCATCCTAAAACAGGAGAAAATATGTTTTTTGAATCAGATTTACCAGTAGATATGGTTGGCCTGATGGAAAAATGGCGTGTATATTCTAATGCAACCTGGGGTTCACAAGAACAAGATTAATTGTAAGCACCTATGCTTGGTTTATTGTTACGTTTGATACCATCAAGATCAAAAGGAGACTCATTAATATATAGCGGGTTTCCTTTTAGCTTTGCTGGAGATTCAGGTTTCAATCTTAAATTCTGATCACTATAAATGGTTGATGTAAATAATGGATCCGCTGTGATTATATTCTTAAAGTTTGAATCGGTAGCGTAGTCCAAGGTATTTTTATCTTCATTTTTAATTACACAAGATTCAAAAATGTAGGCTGCTTGATTCTTATTCTTAAAATCTAAAATAGCGCCATTAGGATATCTTCCATAAAAGATACTATTGATAAAAGTTGCATGCAGTGGGCTTGTAATTTCTTGGCCTTCTATCGCAGTATAATCACTTAAATATAGAGGGATATTAGGACCAGAAGCTCCAACTACGCCAGATTTACCCTCATTAGCGAAACTAGAAAAATAGAAAGTATATTTACCACCGTTTTCAATATTCAAGCTTGCATTTCCTGCGTCAGAGATTACTACATTTCTTCCTGTAATTTCACTATGATTGCTAAAAATTCCAGAGGATCCGGCATTATATATTTCTACATTTCGCAGATTAGCCATAGCATGGTCTAGGTTCAATCCATTATTAGCTCCTTTAATTTGCACATTATGGCCTTCAAATTTGCTTCCAGGTAGTAGTTTTATTTCATTCCATTGTTTAGGGAGCGTATCATATCTTGTCGTCTGCCTGTCACTTCTGAAGATAATTTTCTTATCATTTAATCCATTGGCTATTAACGCTGCATTTTTTTCTACAATCAAGCGACTATTTTGATGCATATAGATGCGCGTTCCAGCTTCTATTTCTAACTTTTTATTTTCTTTGATTTGTAAGGTTCCATAAATAATATGTGCTTTGTCTTGAGTCCAAACAGTATTATTGGTTATTTCGCTCGCTTCTTGATCTTTTGAGGGATAATGATAAATAGCAGATTCTACGGCAGCTAATAGTTTAATTTGTTGTTTATTACCTACCATAATCTCATCTTCTGCGAGCCAATCATTGTTATTATCTCCTAATGCAATCTCTACAAAAATCATCAAGCTATCATTCGCTCTTAGCGCTACTTCATTAAACTCATATCCTGTTCTTCCGTCCACATTGATTCTAAATGGAGACTTATCTTTTTGATTTAAATAAAGTTTAGAAATTAAATAATCAGTACTAGTTTTATTAAATACCTTGACTAGAAAAGTTTCTGAATTTGATTTTGTAAATACGGTATCTAAAAATACGGTATCTTGTGAAAAGTGAAATGCTGTGTTTCCACTAGGTTCAAATTCTAAATCTTTTCTACAGGACGTGTTCATTGTAAAGAAGATAAGTATCAGAATACAAACGAATTGGTATAGAAGAGAACTTTTAAGCATGAATATAGTTTTTACAAATATAAATTAATTTAAAAGATTTGTAATATAAAAAAGTAATTGTATATTTGCACTCCAATTTTAATAAGGACGTCATGAGAAAAGATATTCACCCGGATAATTATAGAATGGTTGCTTTCAAGGATATGAGTAACGAAGATGTGTTTTTAACTCGATCTACTGCAGATGCTAGAGATACGATAGAAATTGATGGCGTAGAGTACCCATTAATTAAACTAGAGATATCATCAAGCTCTCACCCTTTCTATACAGGTAAGGTGAAATTAGTTGATACAGCTGGACGTATTGATAAGTTCAAAAATAAATATAAAAAGTTTAAGAAAGATTAAATTGTTTTCTCATAATAAATAATTTTTGGTCCCGATATTTATCGGGATTTTTTTATTTTAGAGGTTTGGAAACATAAAGTCTTTCTTATGAATGTTATTTTATATTGTAATCAAGAGCAACAAAGTTTATTGCCTTTAACATTTTTAAAACCTGCGGGTGAATTAAGGATGGGCATTTTTACTTTCAAAGAGCGTTGGCAACATCTTATACAAGAGGCTGATATTTCCTACTTTACAGATTATTGTCTTCAAGAATTATTTCCATTAGACGAGGCTGCAGATAATCTATTTATTCATTCTTCCTATTTTCCTACGCTAGAATTAAGAGATCAGATCCTTTCATTAGAATTTGGTGAGGCACTTGAATATCAAGATAATATAATCGCTTATAGAGGGGAGATTGATGGATTTGATTTTAATCACGTTCAGCGTAAGCCATTTACTTCAGAATTATTATACATAGAAAGGCCGTATCATTTATTCTTATATAATGATCATGCACTGCGTTTTGATTTTGATATAATTACAAAAGACAGGAAGTCACAACCAATTTCTAGTACAAATGGTATTATTGCTCCAGAAAATATATTCCTAGAAGAAGGTGCCAAGGTAGAATATGCTATATTAAATGCTACAGACGGTCCTATTTATATAGGGAATGATGCTGAAATTTGTGAAGGCAGCATGGTCAGAGGTGGTTTAGCTTTATGTGAGCATGCGAAGTTAAATATGGGTGCTAAAATATATGGTGCCACCACTATAGGTCCATGGTGCAAAGTGGGAGGTGAAGTTAATAATAGCATTCTTACTGCTTATTCTAACAAAGGGCATGATGGCTTTTTAGGAAATAGTGTTATTGGGGAATGGTGTAATCTAGGGGCAGATACCAATAACTCTAATCTTAAAAACAATTATGGAGAAGTGAAGTTATGGGATTACTCCACAAAACATTTTGAAGAAACTGGGTTACAATTTTGTGGCTTGATGATGGGTGATCATTCAAAAGCCGCCATTAATACGCAGTTCAATACAGGAACCGTAACAGGAATATTTGCCAATATCTTCAAGTCCGGATTTCCACCTAATCAAATTGAATCTTTCACATGGGGTGGTAATCATGATTCACCTAAATTCAATCTCGAATCAGCCTATGAAGTAGCAAAACGTATGATGAGCAGGAGAGGGGTAGAATTAACACCAGCTTTAAAGAATCTTATTACTTATTGGTATGATAAATTGAACTAAATATCTATCAACACAAAATAGTGTTATATCTCATCCTTTATTGAGCAATGATTTTCTTATTTTTGCATAGAAATTTGAATTGATCATGGCTAATAAAACTTATCATAATATTCTAGAATTAGTGGGAAATACACCATTAATCAAATTAAATAAAATAGCAGAAGACATTCCGGGAGAGGTCTGCGCAAAGGTAGAATCCTTTAATCCAGGACATTCTACCAAAGACAGAACTGCGTTATACATTATAGAACAAGCAGAAAAAGATGGGTTATTAAAACCCGGTTCCACCATTGTAGAAACTACCTCGGGTAATACTGGGTTTTCTGTAGCTATGATTAGCATAATCAAGGGATATCGTTGTATTTTGGCAGTTAGTGATAAAACTAAAGCAGATAAAATAGCGTATTTAAAGGCATTAGGCGCAGAGGTTTATGTCTGTCCTGCGAATGTCCCAGCAGACGATCCAAAATCTTATTATGAAGTAGCGAAAAGAATTCATGAAGAAACTCCGAATTCTATTTACATCAATCAGTACTTTAATAAAAAAAATCCTGAAGCACATTACCATACCACTGGTCCAGAAATTTGGAGTCAAACAAATGGAAAGATCACGCATTTAATTGCAGCCAGTGGGACAGGAGGCACTATTTCTGGAACCGCTCAATATCTAAAAGAACAAAACCCGAATATTAAAGTCATTGGGGTAGATGCTTATGGTTCTATCATCAAAAAATACCATGAAACGGGTGAGGTAGATAAGAATGAAATATACCCTTACCGCATAGAGGGCTTGGGTAAAAACTTGGTGCCAGGAGCGACAGATTTTGAAATTATTGATGAATTCATCAAAGTTACGGATGAAGACAGTGCCTATACCACAAGAGAAATTGCTTTAAAAGAAGGTATGATGTGTGGTTACACCAGTGGAGCTGCGATGCAAGCATTAAAGCAGTACAAAGATCAATTACCTGAGGATGCTTATACGGTAGTGATTTTCCCAGATCATGGTTCTAGGTATATTTCAAAAGTTTATAATGACGATTGGATGGAAGAGCAAGGTTTTACCAATACTCCAACCCCGTCTAGTGAAATACATAAAATTCAATAAATCAGCGTATAGACTAATTATAATAAGGTAGTTTCTAGGATTAAATCAATTTAATGGATTAATCCCTACCTTTGCAAAAATTTAGAATAGAATGATGTATGCATTCATTACTGGTGTTTCATCTGGAATAGGTAAATCCATTGCAGAAAGATTTTTGAAAGAAGGTTTTTATGTATTTGGAAGCGTAAGAAAACCAGAAGATGCCGATAAACTTCAAGCACAATACCCAGAGACTTTTCATCCCTTAATTTTTGATGTTACAGATTTTCAAAAGGTAGAGAAAGCTATTCAAGAAATTACAAATATCTTAAATGGTGAAATTTTAGATGTTTTTGTAAATAATGCTGGTGTAGCTAAATATGGTCCTATTCAGCATGTGCCGATAGAGGAATTGAGAAAGCAATATGAGATTAATGTATTTGCTAATGTGAATCTAACACAACAATGTCTTCCATTGCTAGGAGCGAGCAAACAAGCTAAAAAGAAAGGTAAATTATTTGTGATTAGTTCTACGGCTGGAGTGATGACAAGGCCTATGCTAGGTCCTTACTCTTCTTCCAAGCATGCCCTTGAAGCTATTTATGATGCGTTGCGCAGAGAAATGATGCTGTATGGCGTTCAGGTGGTGATTATTCAACCTGGCCCAATCAAAACGGATATTTGGAGCAAAGCAAAAAAAGGTGAAAATCCTTACGTAGATACAGACTACGGAAAGATTTTTGCAAAACTGGATGACGCAGTCGATGAAATTGAACGCATTGGTTTATCTTCTGAAACTGTTGCAAATAAAGTTTGGAAAGCTTTTAAGGCAAAAAATCCTAAAGCCAGATACGTTATTGCGCCAAAAAAAATAATGTTCAAATTAGCGATGTATGGATTACCTGCCAAAGTTTTGGACAAAGTATTTTATAAAGACATTAAAAAATTAAATAAATAACACAAGAATGAATATAAGAGAACGCATAAAAGACCAACCAGGACCATTAGGTCAATTTTCTGATTATGCAGAGGGTTACTTTGTTTTCCCAAAGTTAGAAGGACCTATAGGTCCTAGAATGACTTTTCAAGGAAGAGAAGTAGTGTATTGGAGTGCCAATGATTATCTAGGTCTTTGTAATCACCCAGAGGTAAAAGAAACTGACGCTAAAGCCGCTGCAGAATACGGTATGTTCTATCCTATGGGTGCTAGAGCCATGTCTGGAGAAACGGAAAAGCATCAGCAATTAGAGCGAGAATTGGCGGAATTTGTAGAAAAAGAAGCTTGTTATTTGCTTAATTTCGGTTACCAAGGAATGGTTTCAATCATTGATTCATTGGCTGGTAAAGATGACGTGATTGTATATGATATTGATTCTCATGCTTGTATCGTAGATGGTGTTCGATTGCACATGGGTAAGCGATTTACATATCAACATAATGATATAGCGAGTTTAGAAAAAATGTTGGTGCGTGCAGAGCGAATTGCAGCAAAGAATAATGGAGGCGTTTTAGTGATTACCGAAGGTGTATTTGGAATGCGAGGACAACAAGGAAAACTAAAAGAAATCGCGGCTTTAAAGGAAAAGTATGATTTTATGCTT
Source organism: Weeksellaceae bacterium (assembly GCA_051011115.1). Lineage (GTDB taxonomy): Bacteria > Bacteroidota > Bacteroidia > Flavobacteriales > Weeksellaceae > Profundicola. The sequence continues at coordinate 1,119 of JBPCUN010000030.1, read as the reverse complement.
TTAGTAGATGATGCGCATGGATTTGGAACCTTGGGAGAGCGTGGAGCAGGAGCAGGAGAAGAGCAAGGTGTACAAGACAAAATCGATGTGTATTTTTCAACATTTGCAAAATCAATGGCAGGATTTGGTGCCTTTGTTGCGGGAGATCAGGAAATCATTCGATATTTAAAATACAACATGCGTTCGCAGATTTTTGCTAAATCACTTACGATGCCAATGGTAATTGGGGGATTAAAGCGATTAGAATTACTAAGATCACGACCAGAAATCAAAGCAAAACTTTGGGAAAATGTAAACAAACTACAATCTGGGTTAAAGGAAAGAGGATTTAATATTGGTGATACCAACACTTGTGTAACACCTGTGTTTTTAGATGGAAATACGATTGAAGGTACTTTACTCGTGAAGGATTTGAGAGAAAACTTCGGTATTTTTACTTCTATAGTAGTATATCCAGTAATTCCAAAAGGTATGATTTTACTTAGGCTAATTCCTACTGCAGCTCATGGAGATTCAGAAATCAATGAAACTTTAGCTGCTTTTGAAGCCGTAAGAGATAAATTAACCGGTGGATTCTATAGAGAAAAATCAGAAGAAATTGATATTGAATACAAGCAAATGTAATTCTTAATCTTTCAATAATTAATACAGCCTCCTGTCTTTTTAATAAGTAGGAGGTTTTTTTTGAATTAAATAAGTCTAAACTTTACACTTCGGGCAAACAATTAGTTATATATTTCCATGGGATTTTTGTAATTTTACACCTAAGCATATAATTTCCAATGGCACGTAAAGATTTTTCAAACATTCCGTTAAATTTAAATATACCACATTATACGCCCCAAATTCAGCATGAAGAATTAGATGGTTTATCTATTCAAACTGCTTATGAAAAGACGCCAGATTTAAGCGAACGCTTTGTTTCTGGGTTTCCACCTTATCTGCGTGGGCCTTATTCTACTATGTATGTTCGAAGACCATGGACCATACGACAATATGCTGGATTCTCTACTGCAGAGGAATCGAATGCTTTTTATAAGAGAAATTTAGCTGGTGGACAAAAGGGGCTTTCCGTTGCATTTGATTTAGCAACGCATAGAGGTTACGACTCAGATAATG
>JBPCUN010000029.1:0-13027 GCA_051011115.1 Weeksellaceae bacterium | reverse complement strand
GTTTAAGCATTTCAACTAGTTGGTCTGATACATTTTTAGACATATATAAAGTATTTTAATTTATATTACATTCAAACTATATATCACTAAAATTATTCCTTAATTCTTTTCATATATGAAAATTGTATCAAATAGCCTGATTTTTCCTAAAAACCAGGCTATAATCTAGATGTAATTGCCATTTCGTTTTCTAAACGCTAATTCAAAAAAAGTTCTAATAACTATATTATGGACAGAACAATTTATTTTACTTTTAGTGACGCTGGCGGTAATGGCACATATTCATCTTCATCTCCCACAACTTTAGGAAAAGCGTCTGTGTTTTGATGGTACCAATTTAATTTAGCCTCTTCAATTTTTTCTTTACTAGAACTTACAAAATTCCAGTGAATATAGCGTTCCTCTGGGAATGGCTCTCCTCCAAAAAGATATAATTTAGTATTGGGTTCGATTTCAAATTCACATAAGGTAGAATTTTTAGCTACAATCAGCTGTTTAGTTCCTAAACGCTTTCCTTCAATAATCACAGCACCTTCTAAAACATACATGGCAACTTCTCCATATAATTGATTTCCAAGGTCAAGTTTTTTCTTTTCAGTGGAACTGACTTCTACAAAGTAAAGTTTACTGTAAACATTGACAGGAGATTTTTTGTCAAATGCTTCTCCAGCAATTAATTTATACTGAACACCATCTTCTTCCCAATAAGGAATTTCATCTTCCGACACATGTTGAAACTCTGGGGTTTTATCCTCTAATTCTTTAGGTAATCCTACCCAGATTTGTAATCCATGTACTGTTTTCTCTTGGTCTTCTAGATATGCTGGTGTTCTCTCTGAATGTACCACACCTTTCCCCGCTGTCATCCAATTTACAGCGCCAGGTTTAATTTCTAGTGAAGTACCTAAACTATCTCTGTGTTGTATAGATCCTTCCATTAAAAAAGTTAGGGTAGATAGCCCAATGTGTGGATGGGGTTTTACTTCCATATTGTCCCCTGGTTTAAAAACTTTTGGACCCATATGATCTATAAAAACAAAGGGGCCTACAGATCTTTTTTGGCGAAATGGCAATAATCTACCTACTAAAAAATTCCCAATATCTGCCGCTTTTTCTTCTATAATTAAACCTATGTTAGACATACTTAATACTATTATAGTTGACTATAACCAGGGAAAGTTGAACTGACTATTTCTTTCCACTCTGGGTTTCTTTTAATAAATGCAAATACATAAGGACAATAAGGAAGTATTTCTTTTCCCTGATCCTTTAAATGCTTTAAAGTTTTTTCTACTAGGGCAGATGCAGCACCAGTTCCCTTTAATTCTGGATCGGCTTCTGTATGAACTAAAGCTATGCTGTTGCCAAACTCACCGAAATTAATAAAAGTTAAATGTCCTTCATATTCAAGCTCAAATCGCTTCTTATCCTCATTAATATTTAATTGAAGAGATTCAAATTCTGGTCTCATAATATTAGTTTTTATAAAGATAATAAAAATAAAGAATTGATTAAATAGAAAAAGTCACGCCTAACTATAAGCTTTTGTTATGAGGTTCAACTATACTATAGGCTTTTTTCAATTCTTTTGTCAGGCATTAACCACAAAAAGGCTACTAATGCATAACAAATCATAGCTATAGGGGTATAGAAGAAAGACAAAATAATACTGGAAATATATAATGCGATTGATGCTTTTTCTTTTCTCTGATCTTCTAGTGCAGAAGATATTAGAGATTCTTTACCTTCTGCTTTGATTACAGTTCTTTCTAATAGCATAAAAGTTATGGCACAACACAATAGATTGATTCCGTATAAAGCTGCGGGGTGTCCTCCAACACAAACTCGCCCATCCAAGAGGTTGTGAAGGGTATAAGAGATAAAAAAAAGAGTAATCCCAAATTTGCCCATAAAACTAATCCATTTACTTTTTTAGTAGCTTTAAATAAATGATGATGATTGTTCCAATATATTCCTATATAAATGAAACTCAATAAATAAAATAAAAATTTAGGAATAAGGAGAGTTAGGAAAAATAAGTCTGCACCTTCTGTTGGCGCTTTTAATTCTAATACCATAATGGTAATGATAATGGCTAGCACACCATCACTGAAAGCTTCTAATCTGTTAGGAGTCATAATTCAAAAAACCAAAAATAAGGATTTGAAATAAATAAATATTACTTAGACCTATACATTAGTAGGGTCAATAAATATTTTTACTAAATGATAAATCTCAAAATTTAGGCTATATATGGAATGAATTTTGAAAAATAAAAGGCATAAAAAATTAGGAATGAATAATATCTCTATCGTAAAAGCAATTGCCGTTGGTGCTATAGGAGGAGCTATCGCTTCTTGGATTAAGGCTAAAGTTGAACCCCCTTTACAAGATTTTGGAGAAGAGATGTTTCCACCCTCCTATGCTCAATTAGAATTGCAAGGTGCGGATGTGAAAAATCAACCAGAAAATATGCCTCCTTCTGTTTTAGCAAATAAAGTATATAAAGCTTACAGTGGAAAAGAACTTACAGAGGAACAAAAAATAAATAGCTTATCTTACATTCATTATGGAATGGGAATGGCCATTGGTGTAACTTATGTAATCCTTACCAATAAAGAAAAACAAATAGCTTTTGATGGAGGTATAACTGCAGGAGCGCTAATTTGGAGTTTAACGCATGGTTCTATGTTACCAGCGTTGGGATTACAAGGAAAAGTAAAAGATATGCCAGTCTCTTGGTGGTTTTGGGAGTTTGGATCTCATTTAGCATTTGGAGTAGCCTTGGAACAAAGTAGACGAATTCTGAATAAAGTATTTTGAACTTTATAAGTTAAGAAAAGAATGTAGTCTCTAAAATTTTAGAGGCTGTATTCTTTATTTTATTAATATTTCTTTCTCAGACAGAAGTTATTTCCTGATATAAAGAAGTTTATTTCTACCCAAGAAAATCAAACTAATGCAGTTTTTAAATCAATTCTTCTTACGTCCAATGAAATGTTCCATCGTTTTATATATACCCAATACATCGCCAGCCAACCAATCAAATAAATTGCCAGGCATAACCGCTTGCCCGAAACGAGTGACTCTGTATATATAACCCGGTATAGTGATGGCTTTTTTATTTTTTTCAATGGCCTTTACTATAGTAAGTGCGGTTGCTTCTGGCTCTAATATAGGGATATTAGATTTTACTCCTTCAAACATTCCTGTGTCAATATAATAAGGCATAACCGTAGTTACATTCACATTTTTATTCAATTGATTCATTTCAAGACGTAAACTATCAGACCATCCAACCACAGCCCATTTGCTGGCTGCATACACAGACATTTTTGGATTGGAAATGATACCAGCAGAAGAAGCAATATTACAAATATGTCCCGAATTTTGTTTCAGCATGTCATCTAAAAAGCACATAGTAACATACATAGGCGCATTAGCATTGATGTCCATTGTGTTGGCAATATCAGCAGCGGTATGTTCGTGGAAATATTTACCTACAACGATACCTGCATTGTTGATAATTACATCTACGGTGCCTATTTCTGATTTCACTTTTTGAGCCGCTTGTTGAATTTCTTTAATTTGAGATACATCCACGCGATAGCCATATACTTTTCCTTTTTCTGAAAATGCTGATATGGTATCATCTATCCCTTTTTGATTGATATCCCAAATAATAACTTGAGCTTCTCTTTCCAGCATAAGCCGAACCATGATTTTACCAATTCCAGAGGCTCCTCCTGTAATTAAAACAATTTTATTTCGTAAATCTTTCATGATTATCTAAAGTTAAGGAAAACATCAAATTCAGCACCATAAAACTCACGAAGGAATGTTCTAATACTTTAAAATATAATTAAAGACTTTATATATAATTATTTTAAATTTCTTTTTTAGGTACTCGAATTCCTTGTTCCGGAAATTTACCTGAATATTGACCTAATATTTTCTCGATTTTTAGCATATCTGCTTCCTTGTTGTCACTTGGAAAGATAGGTTCATTCCAATATACTGTTTTACTAGGGTAATCAAAGGACATGGGTACCATGGGGGTATTAGTTTCTTTGGCTATATGCCAGAATCCAGATTTTAATTTTGGCTGGTACTTTCTAGTTCCTTCTGGTGCTATACATAAAACAAATTCATCTCTCTCTCTCATTTGCTCGATGGTCAACTCTGTCATGCTTTTTTCCCTATCCTTAGATCTATCTACAGGAACAGCTCCCATAGCTATAAATCCTTTTCCGATGATAGGTAATTTAGTCCAGCTATCTTTAATCATGAAATTTGCTGGGAAACCTCCTATGGCTCGTGCTCCGAGACCCAAGGGGAAATCCCAATTACTTGTATGAGGACCTGCTACAATAATCGCTTTTTTTAATCCTTTCGGAAAAGTACCCTTAATTTTCCATCCAGATAATTTGAATATTTGGGTCCACAAAAATTTATTCATAATATTTTTAGTTTACACAAACTTAACATTTTAATCTGTGCTTTTTAGAAATCTTTATTTTAAAGTTTCATCAATCTTAGACTTAATTAGATAAAATGAATTTCTAAGGTTGTATGTATTTTTATGAAACAAAGTAATTTTTCAAAACTTCTAACGCATATTTACTTGCAATTTCTTTGGCAAAGTATGGAAAGTCTACATGGGCATTATCATTAGCATTATCAGAAATGATGCGCATAATAGAAAAAGGAACCTCATATTCATAACAAACTTGTGCTACAGCAGCACCTTCCATTTCTACACATAATACAGATGGCAAATAATTTTTGATGAAATCTACCTGTGACTTTTGATTTACAAATTGATCGGCACTCGCTATATCGCCAACAACAGATTTTGGATTAAAAATATTTAATTTTAATGCTTGATCTTCGGAAATTACATTGGAATAATGGTTTAGAAAGGTATTACTTGCTTCTAAGAGTTTTTCGCAGTTTTGGATATCTGTTTCAAAAAAAGTTTTGCCCAAAAGTGGAATTTCAAATGAACCAAATAGAGGAGATGCATCCATATCATATTGTACCATTTGTTTACCAATTACAATATCACCAATATTGAGGCTAGAAGAAATTGCGCCTGCAACGCCTGTGAAAATAAGTTCATCTAAATCAAAATCATTGATTAATTGGGTAGCGGTGGTGGCAGAGGCAACTTTCCCCCAGCGAGAGAATACTAAGACTACATCTCTTCCAAAAAGATTTCCTGTATAGTATTTTCGTTTACCTTTTGTGTAACTTTCTATATTTTGTAATTCATTCAACAATGCTTGAATTTCTTCTTGCATTGCACTCATAATTCCTATCATCTAATTGGTTTTTAATCAAGGACAAATTTAGTTTTTATGTCCTGATAAAACGACTTATCTTATAATCATGAAAATTTAAATTGAAACTCATATTTAATAGTAATGTCTTGATAAAATTAATTCTAACGATGACTAATAATTTCTAGGATATACTTGTCTTTCTTGCAAATAATTATAAGTATTTCCATCTCCAGTTCTAAACCTCGTTTGTAACGTATATCGATTAAATAATTTTTGTTTATAAACCTCAAAATGTAAATGAGGCCCAGAACTAAATCCCGTATTTCCACTATATCCCATTAACTGTCCTCGTAATACATTTTGCCCTTCTCTAACCATGACGCCATTATAGCTAAGATGGGAGTAATTACCAAAGGTCCCATCTGAATGGTATATAAGAATATAATTGTTATATTTTGCACAATCTGGATGTGCACAACCATAGTTAAATTGATTTACCGCTCTAATCACAGTGCCGTCTCTAGCCGCTAAAATCTTGGTACCTATTGGCATTTCAAAATCTAAAGCATATCTATTTTGATGAGAAAAAGAACCATTGTAACCTTGAGAAACTTTATGTTGACTACTAGGACTATAAGGTAAATCATATGCATATTTCCAATCGTAATAATCATCATAATGATTTCCTAAATTTGTATGATAGACATAGGAAAACCAATATCTTTTTGTATAGTCATTCACTCTAAGGGTGGTTAGCAACTGACGTCTTGAATTGGTATTGACTACATAAATGTTATTATTACCCCCATAAACGTTTAAGTTTAAAAGATTGAAGTTAATTTTTACACTTACAGGACAAAATTCATAATTATCTGCATAAATATTATACCCATTTGTAACTTGTTCAAAGTAAATCTTGACTCTTATTTCTGCTAAAGCAATGTAAGACAATAAAAAGAAAAATACTAATAAATACTTTTTCATCTATTTTCTTATTTTTTATGTTTAAAAACATTTTCATGTTTCAAATACGTCTCAGGAAATACTTGAAACACATAAAAAGCACGCCTAAAAAATTTTAAATCAAATAATTGGCTGTTTCTCCCTCTTCTGAAAATACGGATGCTGTAATATTTATACCCATATAAACTGAACTACTTTTATTTCATCGTTTTTATTTGGTAGATTTCCAATCTTGTCCTTTATAATCTTCCCATGAACAATCCATGGGTTCTTTTAAAATACTTTTTGGTATTTTCATAAACATTGGATTTTCATTTTCAAAAACTTCCTCACCCCCCATAATCAAGGCTCTGCTCAATTCATCAATCATTCTATCCTTGTTTCCAATACAATATTGTAATTGACCCAATCTTAAATGTAAAAATGGATTTCCTATGGTATCATTGAACTTCATAGCATAATTAAAATTGTAGAGCGCATCTTCTATTTTTCTGTTTAAAAAACAAATTTCACCAATTTTAATGATTAAATATCGTCCTTCTCTTCCTGCTTTTTGGATGTTGGTGAGGTCTTCATAAATTTTATGTAATGCATATACCTTGGTATTGAAAGCTAGACTGCTGTTAAAAATCTTGTCTATTTCATCTATTTTATTCTCTAATACATCAGGTGTGTCAATGTACATTTTAGTTTTATTGCTATCTAAATGATCAATAAAATCTAAGTTTAATATTTCTTTGTCCCCTTTATTAAAATCATCTAATTCCATATAATTATTCAATTAAAAATTATTTTGCTGAAAAAAATGACATTAGCGTTAGAACTTTAATTATAGAAGAAAAGTTAAGAATTAATTTTTATTGTACGTTGATTTCTAATGGATCATAGAACTTGTTTACATAAATATAATATTCCTATTTATCTGTAGTACTTTGTTTCTTGAATAATATTATACTTGATAGCTTCGCGAAAATTTTACCTATTATCGAACATCCTTCACGATTTACGTCCGTTTTCTTATGCTTTATTTAAATCTACGTTCTCATTTAAGAAATTAAAATATTTCTCATTTTCATCTTCAAAAATTTCCTTTCCCTCAATCATATAAGCTCTTAATAAAAATTCTTTTCCCTCATTTGTGAGATTATTCTCTAAATAGCTTTGGCCTAGACGTAACATGATAAAAGGATTTCCATAGGCATTGTTTTCTATGTTTGCTTTTGCTTTATTAAATGTTTCTAATGCCTTTTCAAAATCCTTTAAATAAAAATATGCATCTCCAATAGAGGTATATAACCATTGACTTTCTGCATATAAGTTTTTATCCTCTGGAATAAGTTCTAATGCTTGTTCCCAAACTTTAATAGCTTGGTTAAAATCATTTTTATCAAAAAGATCATTCCCTTGTTGAGCTAATTCATCAATCTTTTCGATCACGTTTGCTGTTAATTCTTTCTTTTCCATATTACATTCTTTATTGGGTTTAGTACAATCTAGCAACGTGCGATGACGCTGACTAGGAGAGTTTTAACTATCTTTTTTTACAGTTGAAAGATAATAAAAAGAATTGAATTGTGTATAGGCTATGTGATGGGTGTTTGTAGGGGAGTGGGTCTATTTTACATCATCATTCAAATATACGCCAGTTGACTTTAAAACCAAGTATATTCATGATCGCGATGTGGTTGTAAGAACTAATTAATTTAGATTTATAATTAAATCCAAACTTATCAATGATAAAAATTGGTAAATGCTAAGTTGACATCATTTTTACTTTATCCTAGTTTTGCTTGCCAATATTCAAACGTTTTAATTTCTCCAGTATCTAGTTTAAAATCATAGGATATTTTAGAGGTCTCTATAATGGAAAAGTCAATTTTCTTTTTAAATAAATCTCCATCATATGAAAATGTGTGATATTCTCCGTTTTCACCACAAATATCTATGTTCTCTGAAAATCTATTAATTGTATGCTGGTCTATATCTTTCCCAATAAAAGTTTCATCTAATTTATCAGCCTGCGTAACGATGATTTTTGATTTGATTCCAGATTGAATAAATTCATCCATAATTTGGGTAGATGATTTCCCCCACAATGGTTCAACTACTTCAATTCCTAAAGGATTGAGTTTATTTTCTCTATAAGCTTTTACATCTTCCAAAAATATATCGCCGAATATAAAATGTGAAACACCTTGTTGCTTAAAGTATGAAACAGCTTCACGCATTTTATCTTCATAACTACCCATTTCTTTCACCAACAGTACGCTATAGAGAGGAATTCCCAAACTATCTGCTTGTTTTTTGAGTAAATCAATAGGAATAGCATGGATAGAAGATGTCAGCGTATCTTTATTAATGGTGGTAAGAAGTGAGACAACTTCAAATTCCTTTCCTGATAAAATCTTATGTAGCGCTAATGCAGAATCTTTACCACCGCTCCAATTAAATACTGCTTTCTTCCTTTTGTTCATTATTTTATCAATCTATTATTCACAATGCGATTAAAATGTTCTTTATAGTCAAAAAATTTTCATTTTATTCATCTCAAACTAAAAAATCAATAATTTTAATCAAACCTTCAATTTACTAAATCTTTTTCATTCACTATCGCATATGTATGTGGATGTCCTTCTCTGTTATAAAAAACTTGCAAGAATTTTCGTAAGTAGGCGAGAACATGCAATAAATTTTATACATTATTGTGCGTTCGACTTAATTTCCCACTTAATTTGTTCGGCTCAAATTGGTTCCCACAATTCAATTTTATTGTCATCTTGGTCTAAAATATGAACGAATTTCCCATAATCATAAGTTGCAATGCTGTCAAGCACAGTCACTCCATTTTTCTTCAATTTTTCTACAAGTACTTCGATATTTTGAACTTGGTAGTTAATCATAAATTCCTTTTTGGAAGGTGAAAAATATTTATCCCCTTTTTTAAACGCTTTCCATTGAAGAGAATTTACAATATCAGGATTGTCAACATCTCTGCTGTCAAAACTAGATGAACCCCAATCATTAGTTTCTATTCCTAAATTCTCGACATACCATTTTTGCGTTTCTTCCGGATTATCGGAATAGAAGAAGATTCCGCCTATGCCAGTTACTTTTGGTTCATTGTCGTTTTTTGAAACTGGCTTATCTGTTTCGTCTTTCTTGATTGCCATATCGTTAGTTTTTTCAGTTTTCAAGTTGCAACTTATGAGTAAAACTGCAATTATTAAAGGTGGAATCTATGTAACGGAGCTATCTCACACCATCATTGTTGTATATGATTAGTTGCGTGGTTATGCAACTAAGTTAGTCAATACAAACGGAATAAAACTTGCCAGAATTTTCGTAAGCAAGATATAACCAATATATTAACTCGATTAACAGGAATAAAATCAAACATTTTAAGCTACTCAAATTACTTCATAACTTCCCCAATTTAAGAAATACGCAAAGAACAAAACAACATAGAAAGGCTTAGAATAAGTCAGTTTTATATAAAATCTGAAATTATTTTGATGAAATAGGGAATTGTACATTAGCTACGAATGTTAGCTACTTTTATTTTATTTGTTTAATCTTAATTTTTGTATCATTAACGAAAACACTACATTTTACTTTAAAAAATCCTCCAAGATTTACTTTTATCATCTCATTTTGAATTTTCCCAGTCAGATTAGAAGAAAAAATACTAAATTTTTCATCTTGTAACTTTCCATTTATATAGAGTCTTTCTCCATGAAACCAAGTGTTTTCAACTTTGATTTCATTGTCTTTAAAGTTGGCTATCCAAATACTTTTCATAATATCAATGCTTTGTTATTAAATCAATTATTAGTCCAATAAAAACTACAGTTATAAAAAAAGAAATTATTCCTATGATATATGCACTAAAAGATTTAAAGTAGTTTTTCACTTTGGTTTTATCATAGAAATCTGTAATGGCAAAAGTTGTATAAACAAATGCAAGTATACCTCCTATTTCAAATAATTTGATATGAAACAAGCCTTGTATAAGTGAAAAAAATGATAAAATTAACATTCCAATCCCCATTATATAACAAAGAAGAATAAGTATTTCATAGAAGTTGTAATCAAATTTCCTGAAAAATAGTTTTATAAAGAAAGCTATAAAAACGCCCATTAAAATATTTGCATAGCCATAGTTTTGTTGTATCCATTTAATAAGTTTTCCAATTGTTGAATTTTCAAGACCATTTTGATCGATATACTTTTCTTCAATTTGAAAGTAATTATTGATAATGCTATAGATTAAAGAAGTAATTATTATAAAAATAATTGGTTTTACAAGTCTTTTTCTATCGTGTAGCAAAAATTCTTGGATGGTTTTGCCAGGTCTTAAAAAAATCTCTTTAATTGTATAAAAGATGCCTTTGTCGAAATTTAAAACACTAATAATTTCTCTCCAAACATATTTTCCGTCTATTTTATTTAGTGTTTGAGCGTTTTGTTTATTTCGTAAATTCGCTTCATTCATTCGTTCGAGTTGTGGATTATAGTAGATAATGTCGCGGGCTTTACGCAATATATTTTGTTTAAAATCTGAAAGATATAGAAAAGAATTGAATTGTGTATAGGTTATGATGTGTAGATGTAGCGAAGCAGAGTGTAGACACTCATACGTGTGGGCGTTTCGATGGTGTGGAATGTGCGTAGTCGAGCTAATTCACATCCTCGGGTGTGGCTATGGTTTGTACGGGATTTAAGTTAACTAAACTCTCGGACTTATATTTAGCCAAAACCTTTATGTTGTTTTATTTTTAATTCTAAAACCAAATCAAAAAATTTGGCGGCCCTGATTTAAAGTTATAAACTTTGGGTAAAGCACCAAACCTCTAATTAATTATAGCTATTGTAAGCAAATATACTTCTCCGTGAACTTTTGAATTCCGCTTTTCTCTATTTAATTGTTGCCCATTTACATAAACTTGATCAATTCAATTCACGAGGCTTTTTAAAGTCCATTTACGTAAAGTAATTCCCGTCAAATTTAAATTTCAATCGAATAGTCAGTCCTAATTATTTATTGTAAAATAGTTTTATCGCCTTCTTTTTGCGTCTTTTTTTCAAACTCTTTTCTCATTAATCCAAATGCCCAAATAGCAAGTCCAAGATATAATATAATTTTCGCCCAACTATAAACTGAATTTAATTCTGCTATGATATAGTATTTTTCGGATAACCAAAATAATACGCCAATTGCCATAAGTACGAAACCGACTATTTCTAATTTATTCATCTTTTCAATTTGTGGTGGTTTTAGGTTGTATTTATTAAATTATAACTTCTTGCAAAAATGCTATCGTAGGATATTTTTTTATGTGATTGTGTATAGTTAGTTGCGTGGTTATGCAATTAAGTTAGCAAATAAAAAATCCGCGAGCATTTTCGTAAGTAGGCGAGAAGCAAGCAATAATACACGGTGTGGGCAACTGGCTTTATTAATCGTGTGTTATTGCTCCAAAATCATTTTCGGATAATATTCTTATTTCAATTCCTTTATTAATTAAATCTTCTGCTTTTCTGTGCTTTGAACTTTTTGCATAACCAGCAAGTTTAGTGGTGTCTTGAATTCCAACAACTAACATTGTAGTTTTTTTTGTAATAGAATTGGAAACATTACAACCTAATTCAGACGCAATTTTTCCAGCTTCTGCTCTCGGAATCATTAATGCTCCTGTAAAGACTATATTTTCTCCGTAAAGTGGTCCTTCTGGATTTCCTTCTATTTTTATACTTGTCGAATCATTTGCATAAATATTAATCGGTTTTTTAATTCTCGAAGACCAATCTTCTAAATTCATTTCGCTTTTCTCGAATGCTTTTAGCATTACTTTTCCAGTAGCAATTGCATCTTCAAGAGCATTATGATGCTTAAATTCAATTCCTAAATGATTTGCTATATTGGAAAGTCCATAGCCAGAGTAAGCGAACTCTTCCCAAGTTCTACGAACTATTTTCGCAGAATCCAACCAATTAATATTCATTAATTCCAATTCGGCTAATTGGCAAGCTCGATTAATAGCAACTCTATCAAATGGCATATGATGTCCAACAATTTCGTTTTCCAAAACTATCTTTATTTCCGGATAAATTTGCTCAAAAGTCGGTGAGCCTTTTACCATTCTCTCCGTAATTCCATGAATTGAAATGTTCATTCCGTCAAAATAATCTTCTGGGTCAATTAAAGATTCCCATTTTTCAATTAATTCTCCATTTTGAAATTTCGCAATTCCTATTTGACAGATGCTTGAATAATCCGCATTTGCTGTTTCTACATCTAAAACATAAAATTCGTTCATAAGTTTCTTGGTTTTTGTCAGCGGCGCGGGCTTTACGCAGTTCATTTTTTTATGATACTTGAAAGGTATAGAAAAGAATTGGATTATGTATAGGCTATGATGTATGCTTATAGTGAAGCGGAGAAAATAAATCATGGACATAGTCCCGCGCCGATGGTGTGGAATGTTCGTAGTAGAGCTATTTCACATCATCAAAGAAATATAAACAATTAACCGAAATATCAAATATTATATTTTATCAAAATTTTGACGTTCTGTATAATAAAAATGAGATTAGATTGGCATTTTGTATAGCTTGGTATCTTAAGGATTTTATTCGAGTTTTTATCTTATTTTACTTACGGTGTGTAGTCTGCTTTGCCGCATTCTTATAATCATGTAAAACGCTCGCTTGTTCTTGTTTACCCTTAAGAATTTCTTCTTCTCGATTAAAAGGTATTTGAATTTTGACCTGTATAGCGT
>JBPCUN010000028.1:0-11991 GCA_051011115.1 Weeksellaceae bacterium | reverse complement strand
GGTCATCCTCAATGGATTCGAGAAACTTATTAACATAGTCTTCTATATTAAGCATCTTTATATTCCCTGAAATCCAGAGCACTGAAACACTTCATAATGGATGCCCATGGCCCCCTATCAGATAGGTAGTCATAGAGGCCACTAGGAACCCTTACAATTCCTCTGCTAATTGCCAGTGATGGGTGATGTTCCCAAATATATGCCAAAAGACATACACCCAACCTGTATTCGGATGGGAGTTTGTAAAAGTCTCTTGGGATGTTATTTGTTGGAAAAAGATCCTCTGTCTTTACGTTGTGATGCGCCCTTAAGAATGGGGAGTATATTCTCCCGTCTTTATTCCGGCGAAATATCCTGGAGTACTTCAGAAACTCGCTTAAATGCATCTTCAAACTCCTCTTCTGACATGTCTTTTATTTTCTTTTGGTAAAACTTTTCAATGAGAGTCATAACCTCTTTGAGGTATAAATGGCAGTCTTGATAGCCATCAAAGGCCATCTTCCCGCCCCCCTTTTATAATGACTCTTTGAGAATGCTCCTTAAATATCTGTCTCCATTTGGCAGCAAGTGCCGGATCGCGATTTGATAATTCGATCTTTCGTATGGTGTTTAAGATATGTTTAAGGACTTCAAACTCATTCATACTTCGATTATACCTCGAAGAGTTTAAAGCTTAACACTTTTAATTCCGGGTATGTCTTAGAAAACTCAGATATGTCTTTTAAATTGTCAATCCTAACATGAACTTCCAGGAAATGCTTAACCTCATCTGACTCATTAGCCTTTCCGATGTAGCCAGGTGCCAGGGTGTTGTAGTCTATCAGGTGATAATCTCCAACCTCTGTTTTTTCCGGGATAGTAGATGCCGGAAATTTGATTTCCCTGTTGTAGGGATGAGGTAGCTGCATATAGACATATTCTTTGTCTGTTGCAGAGACTTTGCATTTAATTTCCATCAGTCTTCCCCCTCGTCCCATGCGTCGTCATCATCGTATTCGTCATCATTCTCATCATCATAATCGTAATCGTCATCGTACTCTTCTTCGTAATCATCTTCATTGTTCAGGTTCATAGGTGATACCTCCATTTTGGGGAAAAGGGTTCTAAATGCGTATCGAGACGCCACACTTGCCGCACAGTAGACAACAATACCTCCTGTGCCAGCGTTCTTGAAGAAGTGCTCATAAGCAGCTTTTGCACTAGCACTTGTAGCGCCAGTGAATGCTCCGCATGCCACTTCCTTTAATACTTCTTTGGGTGGGTTCTTATCCACCAGGGCTACTACGCCATCTGCCGCACCACTTAGTGCTGAGCTTTTGGCGATGCCCTTCAAAATTTCATCTCTGGATTTCTCCAGCACTGTAATCATGATTTCGTACATGCTTTATCCTTCTTTCTCATTCTTTCTTTTAGGTCATAAGGAATTCTTTTAAGGAAGAGAAAATGAAGATCTCTTTCCTCGTTGTACGTTATCAGAATCTGTTTTCTTTTCAAGTCAGAAAGAAGTGATTTTACCAATTTTCGCTGGCTTTTCGTGCTGGGATGAATGAATACACCTTCTGTATTGAATACAGCAATAAAAGTGTCTTTTCCTTTTTCGATTTCTCCCATGTATTGGATGCATTCAGATACCCACTCTTTGTCACTTGAAATATACAGATCTTTTGAGTGTCCAATATTCATGACATCAAGAGGTGGTGTGTAATTGACTTTTCTTTTCTCTGGCCCAACCAAAGCTCGATCCAACCTGAAAATCCTTCTTAACCAGGCTACCGTGTTCTCATCGCACTTGAATTTTATACCGAGAGGATTTTTTGAGTTGGGTGCGTAAACCATATGCACATTTGAAAATCTATTTGTCGTCGCCTGATTCGTCACTTGTTACCTCTTTTTCTTCTAGTCTTGATGGTGCTCGCAAAACAATAGGTTTGTATGTCTCGGGGCATAAACTATACATCATGGCTTCATCATGCTCATCTTTACATAGATATTGTGCCGGTAGCTTCTCATGTACCTGATCGCACCATTCGCATTGTTTGACTCTAATCCATCCCGCACAATCAAACTCTTTAGCGATCTTTTCCCTTACTATTCTTAAGCCAGGACTGGCATTAATGGCGATCCCTCCATTTTTAAACTTGGTAATTTTAATTCTCTCAATCGGTGTGTCTATAAATACAGACTCACCCACAGAGAGTTTAAGCTGTAAAAAATTCTGCTTCACAAATACTCCTTATGTGGTTTTGTTTGGTGTCAATTCTATTATCACGTATTTTTCAAACTTATTTAATGTAAAAAAAACACCCTATGTTTTAGATAGAGTGTCATGGCGAATCATGCTTTAACAGCAATCATCGCCATTTTGATGGCTTCGTCTTTATGGACGGCACCACCGATAAACAGACCATTGTGACAGAATGGGAGGGATTCTCCCACGGAGATTTCGAGCTTGTCGGCAAGCTCTTGACCCCTCAAGCCTTTCCAGGCCTCTGGGAGAGGCTTTCTGCCCTCAAAGCTGCCAGGCTCCTTGGGAACCTGCTGGACCATCCAGCCACCTCCTCCAGCGGAGGGGTAGACGACATAGAGAACTTCTTGTGGGATGTCAAAAGTTGAGAATGCCACGTACTCATTGAGTACGACAACACCCTCTGGAGATGTATCATCCATTGCGGCTTCAAATTTTTTCTGGTTGATCCAAGAGGACTCGAAGGTCCTCAGGATCTCTTTTTCGAGCAGAAGGGCGGCGAACGGGAGCACTTTGTTAAAGTGCCCATCGAACGCCTCAGGGTCTTCCGCCCACATGTTCGGATTGAAGCCCGAAATGATGTGGGAGATGGTAGTTGCCTCTTTAGAGGCAACCTTCACTCCATTGTCAGAGGCATCAATACCCCTGACAAAGGACTCATCAATCGTTAAAGCCATATTCTCGATGACGTGCAAAGGTACGTCTTCGTACCCCCGACTGGTTAGAATGGCGTGAATTGCATTCACGCCCTCCTCCTTCCAGACAAGGCCGAAGGCCGCGTACGGCCATTCTCCCTCTTCGGGGTCTGCACCCCGTTGACCAGCCCCGTACTTCTCGCCCTCTTGAGGGCGTTGGTGGTGATCAAAGCGACCCTTCTCAGGGTCGTAGACCCCTCCGACATCCACTACGATGTCGCAGGTATCGAGTAGGTCAGGATTGCGAGTCCTGACAACCTCGGCCCCTGGATAGACCAGCAGCAGTGTAGCAACAGCGAATACGTCGTCTGCGTGAAACAGACCATTGTGAGTTCCGATTCTCATATAACTTTCTCCTTGTTATTGGCACGACATGTGCCGTTGATCTATATTATTATCACGTAAAATGGGGGTGGGATTTAGCAAAACAAAACCCCGGACCATTGTTAAGAGGGTTGCCGGGGTATTACTGTTTTATTATACCGTTAAGTGCTGTTTATGATTTTATGAGCATTATTTATACGGTCTTTTACTTTTTTTGGTGAGCTGTTCCAGCTGTTTGTTAAATTCTGTTAGAGCATCTATTTGACCCTTATTGTATCCGCGCTCGTGTCCTCTGGCCGTACCTTTCTCATACCCATCGCTGTAGCCCGAGCTTTTACCACGAGCATGCGCATAACCGACAGCTCCGCCAACACCGGCACCGACAGCTCCGCCTTTAGCTCCTGCCTTGCCTGCCGAGAGCAGGCGCTCTTTTCGGCTCATAGCCTTGCCACGATCTTTGTACGCTTGACGAGCGGCATTTCCTAATCCTAGGACTGAGCCGCCGATGGCGGCTCCCCTAAGTGCTGTTGCTTCTTTGATTATCATTTTATTACTCCTTGAATATGCTATTGATATCTAAACCATCACCAAATCCATCTTTATAGCCTTTGCTATTACCATCTCTAAATCCAGAGACATGACCAGATTTATACCCACGGTCATTGCCCTTGTGATATGCAAATCCCAAAGTTCCACCAGCTACTCCACCAGCAGCTCCTCCTTTAAGAGCTGCCTTGCCTACGGACTTTCTTTCTTCTGGTTTTAGTTTTCTGTTTTTGATGGCTTGACGCCCTGCTCCTACACCAGCACCAAGTACAGAACCAATTGCTGCTACACTGCCAATACCTTTCGCCATTCTTGATGCCGCTTCTTTTATAATCATTTCTTTCCTCTTACTTTCTCTTATTTTCTCTTATTTTCCATTAATCAAATGAAGACTCCCTGAGTTCATAAATGGCTTGCTCTTCAGCGCCTCGTGCAGCGCCATATGCCGCACCGCCTGCCGCCCCAAGTACAGCTCCTTTTGCGGTACCTTTTAGTCCGGCTTTTAAAACAGATTTTTTATCCTCAGGATTTAGTTTCTTGTTTTTTTTATGTTGTTTGTATGCGTCGTGGATTCCAAAAGCCCCTCCTGATGCGACAGCTCCAGGTATAACATTAGCTAGTGCCGTATATCCCATATTTTCGGCCATCCTGTGTCGTAGGGCCGCTCTTTTTTCCCATCTGTACTGGTCAATAGCACCCATTCCAGCCCCATACAATCCTCCGACTCCAGCACCTAGCAACGCACCCTTGCCGGCCCCTTTTAACCCAGCCTCTGCGACAGACTTTTTATCCTTAGGATCGAGGGTTTTATTTTTTCTGTGTTGTTGGAATGCGTCGTGAACCCCCATTGCGGTAGCTGTAGAGCCAGCTCCTGCTATAGCGTATGGTCCTACATTGCTATGAGCCTTTAGCAAAATTCTTTTAAATGGTGATGCTCGTTTATCTAGGGGAACTAGCGATTGTTTAATTATCATGATCTTATCCTTTGAATATACTGTTAGAGTTTAGTCCTTTAGTAATTCTTGATGCTGCATTTTTGATAATCATTTCTTTCCTCCAACAAATCCCTTCAAGTTATCATAAACGTCTTTTGCGGCTTTCTTGCCACCATCTTTCGCTCCAAGAACTTTGTTTTCTGCGGCGGCACGGACTGACCTGCCAGTAGCATCTTCGATATCTTGCTTAACCTGTTCTGCACCTGCGTGGTAATATCCCTTGGCCTTATCTTTTAATTTATTCACAGACTTAGATACAGATGGCTGAGCCAGGGCTCCGGTGCCAGCTCCAATAATACCACCAGCTGCACCGCCTTTGGCGGCACCAGTCAGGAAGGCATCCGACAAGGACTTTCTATTTTCTGGGTCTTTTCTGTTTTTAAACGCTTGACGTGTTGCTGAAATGGCACCGCCACCAGCCGCACCACCAGCCGCACCAAGTACTGACCCAGCTAAAGCTCCATGTATTCTAGATGCTATTTTTATAATCATTTAATTGTCTCCTATTTTCCATAAATAGATGCCATTGTTACCGGATCAAGGTTATCTTTATTAAAGGTAACATGACCAGCTACACCACCAGCCAAACCACCAGAAACACCACCCTTGAGAGCACCCTTGCCTACTTCTTTGAGTACATTTTTCTTTTTAATATTTTTATCATTTTTAGCAAGAGCATTTGACTGACGAGCATCCAGTCCTGATTTTAATCCACCCATGAATGCGCCAGCTGTTCCTAAAACTGTACCACCTACTAGTTCTGGGTGATCAAACAAAAATCTTAAACGTTTACGATTTTTTTCTGTGGCCATCTTCTGCATTTCTTTAGAATGTTTCCATTTTCTGTTTCCAGTCCAAGCCCCTATCGCGGTTCCAGCAAGTACTGGTGCGGCTATATGGAGAATTCTTTCTTTTTTGGGTAAGGAAGAAGCAGGGTCACCCATTTTGTGATTATTATATTGATGGGTACCCATTGCTATAGCGCCAGACAAAGCACCCAAACCAGCACCTCGTATCACTGCCTTTCTTCTATCTTTTTTGTCTTTACTGCTTTCTGGTTTATGCTTGGCGTCTAAGTCTATTTTTCCAGTTTCATATTTCTTTAGATATTGTGGATCTAATGTTTTATTGTAAAGAGACAATCTTGATGCAAATTCTTTATCTTTTGTAGGAGCGTCAAACACTTCGCCAGATTTACCAACAACTCTGAATGTTCTTGGTTTGAGTTTTGTGTCTTGGGTTAAGTAGTGAGAGGCCCCATTATCAGATGCTGACTTTTGGAGTTTATTCTCTTGATGTCTCTTGAATCTATCATATCCATATCCGGCGGCAGCACCGAGTGCGGCCCCTCCGTATTGGAGTTTTTGGTGAAGTGATCGATCTGTTTTGTTTTTGCTTATAGCAGCAAGTGATCCAATAGTACCACCAAATGATCCAAGTTGTGCACCACTAGTAACACGATTTACTGTATTCCTTGTTCTACCATCGGCACTATTATTACCAGCAGACCTAATAGCTCCGATAGTAGCACCAATACCAGCACCTCTACCTAACACACCTACTCTTGCTTTAGATCTGTTTCTAGCATTTAAATAATCAACAGTATCCCAATCTTTTGTAGAAGTTGGAGATGGTTTAGACCCGGTAGCTTGAGCGGGGTTTTTTAGTTTTTCGAAGGCTTCATTAAAGTCCCTCATTTTCTTGCCAAAAGCCTCTCTTTCATGCTCTGGCTTCCTGTCAGGGTGAAGGTCGAATCTGACTTTTCTTTGGAACTTCTTTATATATTCCTCATCTTTAGCTTTTGATGGATCGAATCCATATTGCTTGAGGTGTTCTATAGCTTCCTTACTTGATGCAAATTTAATTATCATGTTATTTTATCAAAAATGGTCTTTTCTTTTCGTCTTTCTTCTAAAATCTTCATTTTCTTTTTGCCATTCGTGCTCAGCAAGTGCTGTCCCTAAGCCACCACCAACAGCTCCACCTAATCCATATTGGAGTGATGATTTTAAAACAGACTTTCTTTTGTCAGGGTCTAGCTTCTTATTTTTAAAGTGTTGGTTAATAGCTCCATACCCCATACCTATAGTCCCACCTACCACACCGCCCTGAATAGCCGAGTCTAATAATTGTTTCTTTTCAAGTGGACTTTTTAATGCTTGCTTAATTATCATGTTTTGTTCTTTGTTGGGTCTTATGACTATTTATTATTTGCCATTTTTCCATTTTTGATAAGCCTCCCTTGCCTCAATGGATAATTTTTGGTTTTCTTCTTTCATGGCCTTTTCCTTACCATGCCAGTATCCGTCATGACTACCCCACCTTCTTCCAGTGGAAGTTCCTACCTCTTGACCAGATTTATCACCAAGTCCATACATTAATCCGGCTCCCCCACCAACGCCAGCACCAATAGCTCCGCCTTTAAGGGCTGCATCACCGATGGATTTCTTATTTTTAGGATGGAGTTTTCTGTTTTTTAAGGCTTGCCTGGTTGCACCAATCCCAGCTCCAGCTAAAGCTCCAGCGCCAGCACCTCTTAACCCCTGGTCCAATAATGATGCGCGCTTATTGAAGGATGGAGTCCATCGGAAGTCACCCGACTCAAAGGTAAAACCCTTTCTTGCTGTATCTTTCCCAGCCTTTTCACCTTCTAATTCAGCTTCCCTATAATATCTTTTATAGGTGTCGTCTTTAGTTTTTTTGTAGCCTTTCTTGGAACCTTGATTGTAAATACCAGCACCAGCCAGGCCAACTGCACCACCGACAGCGCCACCTTTGAGAGCGGCCTTGCCTATGGACTTTCTGTCATTTTTATCAGAGTGATAATTTTTATAAATCTGCCTGGTTGCACCCATCCCGGCACCAGCTAAAGCTCCAGCGCCTGCGCCTCGGGCTAAATTTTCATCCCACCATGATGATATTTTTATTAGCATATAGTATTCCTATTCACGTAAAAAAAGATCACATCAATCCGTGATCTTTTTTATTGTACCTCAACTCAGAAGTCTTAAGCCAGGACTTTGATATTTTCAAGGTCTTCTCTGTTAGTGTACTTTCTGGTGTTGCATTCAATTAAGACAGTGTCGTCATCTTGAATGTTGAGATTTTCGCAAAAATCGATAATTGGGAATTTACTTCTTGGGTTAAATTCATCCACCTTAGCAAGCCTGCCATCTCTGAATTGTGTAAATATACTGCCCTTGACGTACATATGAATCGTTTCGGGGCCTTTTACATCAAACTTAAGACAATCCGAATATCTGATATACATGCGATCATATTCGCGATTGGTAGCGTTGCTCAATCTACTTGACAATGTAAGTAACAGTTTGTCCTGTTGCATGTCACTCATTTGAAATTGATCCTCGTATTCCATATCATTGGCCTTGATTTTTACATCCACACCAACCTGCGAGTAGATGCGAGGGATATTCAAATCTCTAATAACCTCAAAAGTCGGAATGTCTGGATATCGATTAATCTCTTCTACAAGAGACTTCAGAACATCAAAACTAAAACTTCTACCGGCAAATAGATAGTAAAGGTTAATGTCTTGAATTTTGCTTTCGTAGTTATTGAGATTTTCTTGACAAAACTCATCCACAAAATTGGGCGATAGCGAATCGAATCCCAGGTGATATAGAATTCGACCGGGCCGATCTTTCATGTATGAGCTAATTTTGTTTTTTTGGTTTGCGGTAATGATCCACAACTTTCTGTTGTTACTCATACCATCCATGAGGCTCAAGAGTTTCTCCTGAGCCTTGAACTCGTCTTCATGTTGATCGTCAAGCTCGGAAGAGTACACCTTCTCAAATTCATCAATCATAATGACGCAATCTTGAGAGATTGAGTTTATGAACGAAATAAAGTCGTCATTGCTATATGGTTGAGAAATGGAGATGACTGGAAGGCCTGACAGAACTGAAATCTGTTTAGCCAGAAGGGTCTTTCCTGTACCTTTAAGTCCAGATAGAAGAACGCCTGTATTTCCTCTTCTATCGTTAAAGGTCTTGAGAATTTTGTGCGCCTTATCTTCCAGGTTGTCATATATAACTTCCGGGATGTCAGGAAAAGCAGCCTTCTCAAAGAAAAACCCAAGCATTGGATGGTGGGCTAGTTTGTAAAACCCAACATCGAGAGTATCTTTGAACTCTCCAATCGATTTGCTGCGAATGAATACTGAATCTTGTGTGTAATGGTACATTTTTTTCCTTGTTATTTGATGAGTTTTGACAAGTTGATGAATTCTGATTTTAGTTTTTCGGCAGCCTCTTTTGCTTTCATGAGTGGCTCATGTAGTTCGTTGTGCTTTTGGCGATTTGCATAATAAGTTGCATTGTTATATATATCGATACGCTCCATGAAATCATCCAGGTAATAAAGATCGTCAATGTAGCCCTTGATGTCATCATGGCTTTCGTGGAGGCTAGTCTCGATATAGATATCTGAAAGCTCTTTATCGGTTAATGGTCTTGATAGCACCACTTCTAGCCTAAACCCTTCATCGCCACTTCCAAATACCCGTGATTTACTAATTCTGGCAGACTCAATTTTAAATCCGATATCTTCAAAATCTGAATTATCCGGTAATTCCGGATTGTTCGTTTTTGCCACCACTGTAAATGTCAATGTTTTATTCCAGGAGTTAAAGTGTGAACTACAAATAGCATCCTCTCCCAAAATAGATTTAATTTGAGGCTTATGTTCTTCTGCTAGTTGTTTTTTGGTATTGGGGGCATAGTCAGTCATTGTGCTGATTCCTTTTTAATCAAGGTTGTCAGGGTTTGTGTCTTTGCATTAAGTTTATCGAAGCTGTTTAAAACATCGTAAATAGCAGTCTTTGTTTCGTCCGATATAGGGATGTTTTTCTTGTAGGAATTGAGACTTGTTTCAATCCAGTCGTGACATTCTTCCAGGTCTTCAATCGAGTGAAGGACATCCTTTGGGAGATCATTTATCTTTATTTCTTCTCGGATTTTTTCGATTTCCTCACTTGTTAAATTGTATAAGCAAGAAATTTTAATGTAATGATAACCAGTTTTGAATGGTTTATGGGTAGTGCAACCGTCTATATCAAATCCCATTTTTTCGAGTTGGTTGACGTTTTCTGGAATCGAGAGTTTTGGCGACTCTAAGGATATTGAAAAATTTATTTTTTCTGGGTATCTTTCGACAAAACCAAACGTAATCTCTGCGCTTGGAAACAGTTTTTTTAGGTTTTGTTTTTTCTGGCTTGCTAAATTTTCTAGTGTTTTCATTATCTTTCCTTAGATGGTGTACATGAATTCGTTGATTGATTGTGTGAGTTCGATCTTTTTGTGAGTGCGATCAAGTTCGCCCGTTTCAGCAGCCGGTATGGTGTGGAATGTTACTGGTGCTCTTTCAAAATAATACTTAGTATCAGAGTCCCAATCGCTAAATTTTCCGAGGGTTTTGTGCTTGATCCACCCGTCCTTTAGACCATTGATTGTCACCAGTAGTGACATGTAAGCTTTTTCATTCGATGGTCTACATTTGCCATCGGCATCTTCGATGAGGTAGATGGGTGGGATTTCGACATCATAGATAGCGCAGTCAATAAACATATTTGCGATATCATCAAAATCAATTAAGTTGATACTAGTAATATCAAATGTACTTTGCACACATCTTCGGTTGAAGTCTGGCAAGTATTTGAGGCGGATAATTTCTTTTCTTACGTTCATCACATTCTCCTTTGTGTTGTTCCGAAGTATTATTACGTAAAAATGGTTTGTGTTTAGCAAAAAAAATAACCCCCAGAAGTGAGGAGTCACCAGTAAATATTCTGATCTGCAATTGCAGCATCGATAAGGTGTTTATACTCCTCAGGGATTTTACCTGAGTAGAGTATCTTTTCCACCCTATCCCACTTATCCCGTATCTCGGCTTGCTCTACAGCAATTGCTGCGCGTCGTGCGTTGATACGAAGATTCTCAATTTCAAGCTCCTCAAGCTCTCGGTCGAGAGCTTGAGTTTCTTGATTGATGTGGTTGAAGATAATTCTTCTATTGTCTACCATAACAAACTCCGTTGTTAATATAGCAAGATTAATTTCTTGCTAATATATTATTACCTAAAAAAGAGGCTCTATTTAGTATAGATATAGCAAAAAAATAACCCCCAGGAATGGGGGTTCGGAGGCGGTTACTTTCCTCCAATTACCAGGAACGCCTCTTCGAGGCGTTTAAGGTACTGCAACAGTACCTCTGCCTCTTCAGTGCGTCCCTCGTTCTCGAGGTGCGCCGCCATCAAATGCAGCGCAGATCTCTCGTTGACGATCATCCCAAGGACTTTCTCTTTGGACGCAAAGATGCTCATTCCATCGGTATCAGTAATTGTATTCATAACATTCTCCTTTGTTGTAGGCACACCATGTGCTTTTCTTCTAATATATTATTACGTAAAAAAGAGGCTATATTTAGCTCTTTTTGACTATCTTTTATTCAGGCAAAACCTCAATATAAAATATGTTGTCGTCAACATCTTCATCTAGCTCATCCATTATTTCTGTTAGCTCATGATAATTTTCAATGTAATCACTATAGCTATCGATAAAGTCGAAATATCCAAAGCCTAGATATTCTGAAGAATTACTGGCGAAGTAGTTATTAATCTCAACCTCTACCTCCTTGTTAGTAAACGAGTCAAACCCTTTGTTGCCTGTCAAGTAATAATCCCATGTGTTGGGGTCGTGATTATTGAGCGCAGCCAGAATGTCTCTATCTTCATCAATCTCCTGGATGATATTTCTTAAATCTGACCTTTTTATTCTTATTTTGTAAAGCTCTTGTACTACTCTTGTTGAAGCCTTAAAAATAATAGAGTCAACGACATCTTCTTCTGACAGAACGAGGCAGACTATTTTCCCTTCCTTTGTTGGTCTTACATACTCATATGTCTTGTTGAGGGTATATGCAGGACTATTTTCCTTTCCCTTTGAGAGCTTGAATCTAGCCCCTTTAGTTAGATTTGATAATTTAGTGGAATTTGTTTTTTTGGCGGCCATACCTATCTCCTTGTTAGCATAAAGACATAGTTGTCTTTTGTTATTGTGCAATGTATTATTACGTAAAAAAGAGATTTGTTTACAAAAAAAAGACCCTCTTAGATAGAGGGTCAAAATCTCATCCTTCAATGCCGCCTACCACTTTGTAGGCGCGTT
>JBPCUN010000027.1:0-8180 GCA_051011115.1 Weeksellaceae bacterium | reverse complement strand
AGCCTATTTTATCAGCGTCTACCTTAAGTCCATTATAATGTTGTTGCGCCAAAATTTCTGTAGGAGCCATAAGCAACGATTGAAATCCATTATCGGCTGCCATAAGCATGGTAAAAAAAGCCACAATGGTTTTACCACTTCCTACATCACCCTGCAAAAGCCGATTCATTTGCTGTTCGTTGGCAAGGTCTGCTCTAATTTCTTTTAAAACACGCTTTTGTGCATTAGTAAGATCAAAACTTAAGTGATTATGGTAAAAATCATTGAAATAAGTCCCTAATTCTTTAAAAGCATGAGACCTAAAATTTCTTTTGCCTATGGCTTTTTGGGTCTGTAATGATAAATGCAAGAAGAAAAATTCTTCAAATTTCAATCTTTTTTGCGCAGCTTCTAAGGCTGGTACAGATGGAGGAAAGTGTATATATTGAAATGCTTTTTTGCGGCTGATCAACTGGTATAATCTACAAATTTCTTCTGATAAGTTTTCTTTAATATAATTCCCAACTTGGTTCCAAACTTCTAATTGTAAGGTTTGCAAAATTCTGTTATTAATTCCTTTCTTTTGTGCTAATTCTGTATTGCTATACACGGGAAGCAGCCCCTTGGTAGCCTTTTCGCTATTAGGTTCTTCAATTTCTGGATGGGTAAAATTTATTTGTTGATTAAAGAGGGTAGGTTTTCCATAAATAATAATGGGTTTTTGTAGCAAAGACCTAAACTTGTCTTTTTGCCATTGCGTGGTACGGAACCAGATTAAATCTACTACTCCTGTACCATCTTCAAAAGTTGCAATAAGCCGTTTTTTCTTGCCTTCACCAACTTCTTTTAAAGAAGTCATTTTACCTTTAACTTGTATCTCTGTACTAAAAGAATTAATCTCTGCAATGGTATGGTATTTCGTCCTATCAACATACCGAAATGGAAAGTGATAGAGTAAATCCCTAAATCTAAAAATTCCTAATTCAGACTTCAGAACTTCGGCACGCTGTGGCCCGACACCTTTTAGGTATTCAATAGGAGTTAATAGGGGATTGCTCATGAAACAAATATAATTAAAGTAAAATAAAGGAATTTTGTTTTTATTCTTATTATTTTTGAATGACTTAGTAAAATCATTTTGCATGAAAAATTTATTCAATACCTTATTAATTTGCTTGACGGTAATCGTGACTGCACAGCAAAAATCTCAGGATAATTCAAGTTTTAAATATTCAGTAGATAAAAATATTTTTGATAAATATGAGTCAAAATTTATAGAAATAGATGGCTATAAAATAAATGTTGAGGTTTTAGGGGAGGGAGATCCAATTATATTTTTACCGGGAGGACCAGGCAATTCTCACGATTACATGCAAGGTGCTTTTGGACAATATTATAAAACCAATAAACTCATCTTTTTTGATTTCTTAGGCCGTGGAAAATCAGATGATGCTAAAAATGTTTCGGAATATTCTGTAAAAGCCGATACCGATTTAATAGAAAAGTTGAGACAAAAATTGAAGTTAGATAAAATCTCGTTGGTAGGGCATTCATATGGTACCGTTCCAGCACAAGATTATGCGATTAGATATGGAGAAAACCTAGATAAAATGTTTTTGATTGCAGGTTTTCATAGTGGTCATATGTGGCAAGCAAACTGTGACAGTTATAATCATTACTCCAAAACCCATTTTCCAGAGATTTGGGCACAAGTTGATTCAATTAGAAATTTAGGATATGTTTCCTATGACGCTGAACATCAAGCAATTTATGGAAAATTACCTACAAAATATATTTATTACCATAATACCAAGGCTAAAGGAAATTCTCCCAAAGAGAAATATAGGGGATGGGCTAATGATGTCTATGTGCAGATTATAGGAAGAGATGGTGATTTTGAAGTGAGTGGAAGTATGATGGATACAGATTTTAGAAGAAAATTAAAAGATGTGAAGGCTAAAACCATGATTACCGCAGGTAGGTATGATGGCGTTTCTACACCAGAGTTTAATGCGCAGTATAAAATCTTTATGCCACAAGCTAAATTTATAATGTTTGAAAACAGTGGACACAAACCATATATAGAAGAACCAGCGAAATTTTACGCTGCTTTTGAAGAATTTTTCGGGATTAAATAAATTGCATTAAAGATAACTTGTTTAAATAATGATGGCCACACGTAATACCTAGAAGTTTATGCTTACTTTTGCACTTGAGAATCGATTTTTAATTCTATCTCAAGTGTATTTTTATATCTATCTATACAAACCTTAGATATAAAGCACCTAAATTTAACTTTAATTACCCTAGTAATACACCCCAAACATGAATTTTGTTACCGTAAATAACCTTACCAAATCCTATGGTATTAGAACCCTTTTTAAGGATATTAGTTTTATTGTAAACCAAGGAGAAAGCATAGCCATTGTAGCCAAGAATGGAAGTGGAAAATCTACTTTACTCAAAATAATTCAAGGCAAAGAACCAGCAGATTCTGGTGAAGTTGACGTATTAAAAGATGTAGAAGTATTTACCCTAGAGCAAGGCGATGATTTCTCTAGTGAAATGACGGCAAGAGATGTAATCTATGCGCATGATAATGAGATTTTACAATTACTGAATTTATATCAAAAACTATTAGACGAAGGCAATTCAGATGAAAGGATGATGGATGTAATTGGTAAGATAGATGAAGCCAATGCATGGAATATAGAATCACTTTTTGAAGAAATATTTTCTAATTTAAAGATTGACTTTTTAGATCAACAAATTAAAAACCTTTCTGGTGGTCAGCGCAAAAGGGTTTCTTTGGCTAAGTTTTTAATAGATATTTCTATACATGAAGGGCATCAGCTATTGATATTGGATGAGCCTACCAACCACCTAGATATAGAAATGGTGGAATGGCTAGAGTATTTCTTGAATAAAGAACCTAGGACCATTCTTCTTGTAACGCATGATAGATATTTCTTAGACGCAATTTGTACAGGGATTTTAGAAATGGAAGATGGTACGGTATATGTACACAGAGGAGATTACGAAACTTATATTCGCAATAAAGCCATTCGTTTAGATAATGCACAAGCAAGCATAGACAAAGCGACCAATCTATATAAGAAAGAATTAGAATGGATGCGCCGTCAACCCAAGGCAAGAACCACTAAATCTAAGAGTAGAGAGCAGGATTTTTACGAGACAGAGAAAGTGGCTAAACGTAAAATTGTAGACAATCAAGTATTGCTAGAAATGCAAATGACACGTTTGGGTAAGAAGATAGTTGAGTTTAAAGATGTAAGTTTTGCTTACGATAAGAAAACCATATTAGACGACTATTCTAATGTTTTTGCGAGAGGGCAAAAGATTGGAATTATAGGTAAAAATGGGGTAGGAAAATCTACTTTTTTAAAGATATTAGAAGGGCAAATTGAACCAGATTCTGGAGAAATAAAACGTGGAGATACCTTAGTTTTTGGGCATTTTAAACAAGATGGAATTATTGTGAAAGATGACCAACGTGTGATTGATTATGTAACAGATATTGCAGAGTTCTTTCCTTTGGCCAATGGTAAAACAATGTCTGCGAGTCAATTTTTACAAATGTTTTTGTTTGAACCTCATCAACAATACACACCCATATCTAAACTAAGTGGAGGAGAGAAAAAACGTCTGCAATTGTTGACTGTATTATTTAAAAATCCAAATTTCTTAATTCTGGATGAGCCTACCAACGATTTAGATCTACCCACATTAACCGTTTTAGAAAATTTCTTAAATGAATATAATGGTTGCGTGCTTGTTGTATCGCATGATAGATACTTTATGGATAAAATTGTAGATGAGTTAATGATTTTTGAAGGCGAAGGGCAGATCGCTACTTTTTATGGAACCTACACCGAGTATTTCTTAGATCAAAAAGCGCAACAAGCAGAAGCACAAAAACAAAAAGCGGTTGCTGAAAAGAAACCAGTAGAGGCGAAGCCTGTGGATGCTAATAAGATGACCAATGAAGAGCGAAAGGAGTTTAGAACTTTAGAGAAAAATCTTGCCAAATGGGAAAAGGAAAAAGAACTATTAGAAAAAGAAATGGCAGATCCTAATTTAGATTATGAGAAAATTGCAGATTTGTCTAAAAAGCATCACGAGGTAAAAGAACAAATAGAAGAAGGGGAAATGCGCTGGTTAGAGTTGTCTGAGAAGAATTAAAATGCGTAACCTACTGTAAGACCGAATGAGTGCATAAGAGGTTCTAAATCAAGAAAGTCACTTGTGTTATAAAATCGTTGGACAGGAGTTACTGCCAATTTAACATTAAAGCCACCTGTTGGTTTTTGGTATTTAATTCCAGCGCTGGCGTGAGCTGATGCTCTGTGTAAGGTATTAAGGCTATTTGTATTTTCTATTCTATCTTTGTCAATAATATAGTTGATACCTAATCCATACTCACCATGCCAATTACTTGATTGATGAGTGGTGTAAAATATGGAAAATGGAAACGACTTTCTATTCTCCTTATTATAAGAATTTGTGTTGCTTGCACCTATTGATAACGACAAATAAGAATTTTCATAACTCTTAAAAACACGTTGATAGTTGATAGAATATAAATTTATAGATCGACCAAGTAATTCTACATTAATGTTATTTTGGGGTATTGATTTAGTCTGATGGATATTTTCAGTCTCTGTATTTTCTTGACCATTCACATTCGAATTAAATATACATAGTATAAATATGAGGATAGCTTTTGACATAATAATTGCTGTTTTTCTTTATTAAATCTACATAAATTTTGATTATGATATACTATATTTTTAAATATTTATAATATTAGCGGTAAATGAGTTAAAAATAGATTAGATTTATCGTGATTGTTAAATATAGTGGAAATTAGATATGTGTGTTAAAATTTTATCGAAGAGAGGCATTTAGGAAATTTTGGTGAGTTTCATGACATTTTATTAATGTTAAAATTGGAATGTTATTTGTGATAACATTTCATTATGAATAAATGTTAAAAAAGAAATTAATTTTAAAAAATACATCATTATGAATTTACTTATCAATTTACTTTCTACGGCTATTGCTGCTTACGTTTTGGCGCAGTATATCCTATCTGGGGTGCACATTAATGATTTTATGTCTGCAATTGTTTTTGCATTGGTATTAGGTATAGTTAATGCTTTAGTGAAACCAATTTTAACCGTCTTAACGATCCCCGTAACTGTGTTGACGCTAGGATTATTCTTATTAGTGATTAATGCACTTATGATTCAACTTGCCTCTTACTTTGTTGATGGAATTCATGTAGATACTTTTTGGTGGGCCTTGTTATTCTCTATTTTATTATCTTTCTTAAGCTCAATAATAGGAGGTTTATTTGGAGCAGAATAAATTCAGTTACTAAGTAGATTAAAAATTAAACTAAAATATAAAGGCTCTGTAAAATTGATTACAGAGCCTTTTTTAATGCTATATATTTTATACTAGTTTCTTATTCCGCATCCTTAAACTGAACATCATCATTGCTTGGTGGGATTTCTGTGTCTTGATTTAATTCAACGTTGTTCTCCTCTATAATTGCAGGTGCATCCACATCCATTTTAGTTTCATCCATATGATGACCACCTAAGATAGGAGCGATTACTAGACCTACTAAACAAGTCAGTTTAATTAAGATATTCATGGAAGGTCCAGAGGTGTCTTTAAATGGGTCACCTACTGTATCACCAGTAACTGCTGCCTTATGCGCATCAGATCCTTTGTAAGTCATTTCACCATTAATTTCTACACCAGCCTCAAATGATTTTTTAGCGTTATCCCAAGCACCACCAGCGTTATTTTGGAAGATGGCCCACATTACACCAGATACACATACACCAGCCATATAACCTCCTAAAGGTTCTGCACCAAAGATTAACCCTATGATAATAGGTGTTAAGATCGTCAATAAACCTGGTAAAATCATTTCTTTTAATGCCGCGTTGGTAGAAATTTCTACACATTTAGCATATTCTGGTGTTCCTGTTCCTTCCATAATACCAGGGATTTCTCTAAACTGTCTGCGAACTTCTTGTACCATTTCCATTGCGGCTTTCCCCACACTTTCCATAGCCAATGCAGAAAAAACTACAGGTACCATTCCTCCTACAAATAGCATAGCTAATACATCTGCTTTAAAGATATTGATACCGTCTATACCTGTAAAGGTTACATAGGCTGCAAAAAGTGCAAGTGCCGTTAATGCTGCAGATGCAATAGCAAAGCCTTTACCTACTGCTGCGGTAGTATTACCTACAGAATCTAAGATATCAGTTCTACCTCGTACATGGTCTTCACATTCGCTCATTTCTGCAATACCACCAGCGTTATCTGCAATTGGACCAAAAGCATCAATGGCTAATTGCATAGCTGTTGTAGCCATCATAGCAGATGCTGCTAAGGCAACCCCATAAAATCCAGCAAAATAATAGGATCCTATGATGGCAGCGGCAAATAATATAACAGAGGCAAAGGTTGATTTCATTCCCACAGAAAGACCTGCGATGATGTTGGTCCCTGCACCTGTAGAACTATTTTGTACAATATGTAAAACAGGTTTTTTACCCAGACTAGTATAGTATGAGGTAACGATGGAAATTAAAGCTCCTACAGCCAATCCTATACACGCAGACCAGAATACATTTAATCTCGGAATATCTCTTACGCCTTCTCCGAAGAAAGTCATTTGCAAAGTTTCTGGTAACATCCACTGAATTAGAAAAAAACTTGTAATTAAGGTAATTCCAATCGCTACCCAATTCCCTCTATCTAAAGCTGTTTGTACTTGAGCTTCTTTAGCCTCATTACTACTAATTTTCACGAGCAAAGTACCAATGATAGAGGCAATAATACCAACACCCGCTATAACCATTGGTAATAAAATTGGTCCCATATTGTTAAATTCATCCGTGAACTGTGTCACAGAAGACATATCATTAATTACATAATTACCAAGAACCATAGCGGCTAAAACGGTAGCAACATAAGACCCGAATAGATCGGCTCCCATCCCTGCAACGTCTCCTACATTGTCTCCTACGTTATCAGCAATAGTGGCAGGGTTTCTTGGGTCATCTTCTGGAATACCAGCCTCAACTTTACCTACTAAATCGGCACCTACATCCGCAGCTTTGGTATATATACCACCACCTACACGGGCAAATAAGGCAATACTTTCTGCTCCAAGTGAAAATCCAGCAAGAGCTTCTAGAGCCATTGTCATTTCGCTATAGAAATTCCCATCTTGGGTAATAAACATTTTTACAAAAATCAAGAAAAATAAACTCAATCCTAGTACAGCTAAACCTGCAACTCCAAGCCCCATTACCGTACCGCCACCAAATGAAACTTGCAGTGCTTTTGGCAAGCTAGTCTTGGCCGCTTCTGTAGTTCTAGCATTGGCATCGGTAGCAATTCGCATCCCTATATTTCCTGCTAATGCAGAAAAGATAGCTCCAACTAAAAAAGCAACCACGATTATCCAATGCGTTGTAGGAACAAAGTAAGAAATACCAAAAAGTGCAATAGAAGCTATGATAGCAAATATAGCTAACAGTCTATATTCGGCTGCTAGAAAGGCTAGTGCACCTTCTTTAATTGCCTTAGAGATAGACTGCATTTTCTCTGTACCACTTGGCTGTTTCTTGACCCAAGACATTTTAATAAACATAAATAATAAACCAATGAGCGATAAAACTATTGGTGCATATACAATTAAGGATTCCATATTGTTAAATTTTTTAAAAGTGATAATAAATGTATAACAATATGTTAAAACAAAAAAACCACTTAATATGATTTTATTAAGTGGTTTATTTACGAAAATTTAGTATGACTACCCTTCGTATCTATCAAAACAGTCTTGTAAAATTGCTAAAGCTTCATCTCTGTCACCCCAACCTTTTACATCAACTTTTTTCTTTTCTAAATCTTTATATACTTGGAAAAAGTGCTCTATTTCATTCAATAAATGAGGATTCAAGTCCTCCAGTGAATTCATTGTATTCCATACAGGGTCACCGATTGGTACACAGATTAATTTCTCATCTGGACCTTTTTCATCTTCCATATGGACACCACCAATAGTTTTAGATTCAATCAAACACCCAGGGACTGTAGGGGCAGTAACTAAAACTCACACATCTCATGGGTCTGAATCTAAT
>JBPCUN010000026.1:0-4673 GCA_051011115.1 Weeksellaceae bacterium | reverse complement strand
CCTACGGGGTAATATCCGCCACTCCAAGGATTATGCAATGAAGTTTGGTCTGACCCTACATGAATAAAAATATCTTCTGCTAAGAACTTCTCCCAAACATCTACCACGTTACCAATATAAGCGATAGATACAACTTCTTCTTTTTCTTGTGCTTCTTGCACACGAGTAACTAAAGAATCTAATTCATCTATTAACACATCTACCCAACCTTGCTCATAACGTTTGGTGGCAGCGGCAGGATTTACTTCTGCGCAAACGGTGATACATCCTGCTATATTCCCAGCTTTGGGCTGTGCACCAGACATTCCTCCTAAACCTGCGGTAAGGAAGATTTTACCACTTGGGTTTTCATCTTTTTTCAGCATTTTCCTAAAGGCATTCATCACGGTGATAGTCGTTCCATGTACTATCCCTTGCGGTCCAATATACATATAAGAGCCGGCAGTCATTTGGCCGTATTGAGAAACGCCCAAAGCATTAAATTTCTCCCAATCATCTGGTGCAGAGTAATTAGGAATCACCATACCATTAGTTACAACCACCCTCGGTGCATCTTTGTGAGAAGGAAATAACCCTTGAGGATGACCAGAATACATATTCAATGTTTGTTCATCGGTCATTTCGCTCAAATACTTCATTGTCAATAGATACTGTGCCCAATTTTGAAACACTGCACCATTTCCGCCATAGGTGATTAATTCATCTGGATGTTGAGCTACGGCTGGATCCAAATTGTTTTGAATCATAAGCATTATAGCTTTGGCTTGCTCAGATTTCCCTGGGTATTCTTTGATAGGACGAGCATACATTTCATAAGTTGGGCGGAATCGATACATGTAGATTCGTCCATAAGTATCTAGCTCCTCGGCAAATTCTGGAGCCAAGGTCGCATGCCATTCCTTAGGAAAATAACGCAATGCATTTTCTATGGCTAATTTACGTTCTGCTTTATTCAGTATTTTTTTACGAATGGGAGCATGAGGCACATTTTCGTTTCTTGTTTGTGGTTGTGGTAACTCACTTGGAATTCCTTGTTGTATTTGTTCTTGAAAAGTCATCTTATTCTAATAATTTTCTTTTTTCTATTCTTTCTTTTGCGGATAATATTGCTTCGTTTAATTTTTCTTCTAAAAGTGATTTAGGAGGAAGCTCTGTCCAATATTCAGCGATCATAATTCCATCTTTCCACGGACTCAATAAGGCAATCTGCTCTTCACTTTTTTCTGAACATAAAATCAAACCAATTGGTGGTTCTTCTCCTTCTTCACGTTCATGATTGTTGAGCCACTGCAGATAAAGTTCCATTTGACCTTTGTGAGCAGCTTTGAATTTACCAATTTTTAATTCAATAGCGACTAAACGCTTTAATTTTCTATGGTAGAATAACAAGTCTATATAAAAGTCTTGGTTATCTATAATGATGCGTTTTTGTCTTTCTACAAATGCAAATCCCTTTCCCAATTCTAAGATAAAGTTTTCTAACTCTACCAAGATGGCAGATTCTAAATCATTTTCTAAATAACCTTCTTTTAATCCTAAAAAATCAAGAAAATATGGGTCTTTAAATGGTAAAAATTTATCTCCAAGGTTATGGGGGATATTTGTAAAATCTTTTGTCTGTTCAGAAGCAATATAATTTCTTTCTAAATGCTTTCTTTCTATTTGTTTGCGTGTTTCACGAACGCTCCATTTTTCTTGTATGATTTTGTTGGCGTAGTATTTTTTCTTTTCTAAATTCAACGGAATTAAGACAATAAAATGTGACCAACTCAATTGTCGTGACAGTGAAACGACATTTTCAAAGGATTGAAATTCAGTAGAAAACTGAATCATTCGTCTTAAATTTTTAATGGTAAAACTATTGCCAAATTTAATGACCAACTCAGAAGAAACTTGTTTTATTAACTGCTCTCCATATTCTGCTCGTTCATTGCCCAGAATTTCATGGTTGATTTTATAACCTATTTGCCAATAGGTAAGCGTCATGGTACTGTTCACTTGAACAGCCACCTTCTGCTTATTATTTTCAATCAGTTGAATTAAGTCTGATACTAATTGGTTGTTTTTAGAATGCAGCTGGGTCATGTTTTAAAGGTACAAAATTAAACCAACTCAATTATCGTGACGGTGTTGCGTTAAACATAATATATTGAAATCGAGAATATAATCGCATGGATTTTTTGATTTTTGATGTTTTTTAAATCTGATAACATCTATTAGTTCAATCTTACTTTCTCTGAGAATATTTTTGTCCGTTTTTTAATTCTTGTCCTGCAAATAATTGATCTATCGTAACTAAATGATAGCCTTTTTCTTTAAGTGCTTTTATTACTTGTGGAATGGCATCTACCGTAGTTTTGTGAATATCATGCGCTAGTACAATTCCATTCTTGTTGGCTTTGCTCATTCTCTCCGCAACTATGCTTGCATTTCTATCTTTCCAATCTAATGGATCTAAATTCCATAATATAATAGGCATATTCGCTACTTCTTTTACAGTAGCATTCATAGAACCATAGGGTGGACGCATGAGGTGTGGAGCCTCTCCCGTAATGTCCTTTACCGTATTATTGGTGTCATAAATTTGGCTTTCTACACTAGATTTGGCTAAATTCTTCAAATCCTTGTGGTCCCAGCTATGGTTCCCAATTTGATGCCCTTCTTTATAGGTTCTAAGAATTGTGTTTTTCTGAACTTTTGCAGATTTACCTAAAACAAAGAAAGTAGCTTTTACATTATTTTCTTTTAAAATATCTAACAATTTTGCGGTATGCACAGAAGGTCCATCATCAAAAGTTAGCGCTACGCAAGGTTCTTTACCACAATCTACATCACCCGCTTGCGGTTGATACGTATCAGATCGAGCGGGTGTTGTTACTTCCTCTTCTTCTTGAGGTTGAATATGAAATACACCTTGATATTTTTTATCAATTAAATTACTGTATTCATCTGGGGTAAAACTAATCTCGAAACTTCCAAAATTCCCAGAAGCCAACTGATATTTATCAAAATAAATTCTTAAATTTCCCTTTTCATCCCAAGAAAAAGCATGATAATTTTTATCATTGGCAGATGAACCTTCAATGAGCATATCTTCTGAATTTTGCCACATGGTTTTCTTGTCCTGTTCTGTTAAGCCATCTAATTCATTGATCTTCTGTTTTAGAATTTTGGTGACCTTATCTTGTGCTAAATTCACAAATGTGTTGAACTTCTCTTGGGAAGAAAAAAGTTCAGAAAATTTAATCTGCTTTTTTGCTTTTATATCATAAATATGTGTAAAAAACTGGGTGTCATAATTGTTTCCATAAGAGGTATAACGCTCAATTAGAAAAGTAATAAACTGTGGACTATTTTCAACCAATTGAAAGTGTTGTCCAAAGTCTATTCCTCCCACCGCAGTTTCGCCTATTCTTTCTTTATTTTCTTTAAACAAATCAAAGTAAGCCTGAACAAATTCCTCTTCTGATTGATTGATGAAATCATAAAAGGTACTAGGGTATGAAGTGT
Organism: Weeksellaceae bacterium; assembly: GCA_051011115.1. Taxonomy (GTDB): domain Bacteria; phylum Bacteroidota; class Bacteroidia; order Flavobacteriales; family Weeksellaceae; genus Profundicola. Next base: position 1,163 of record JBPCUN010000026.1, on the reverse strand, counting down.
GAAATTTCACTTTTTCATCTGGGTTTTCCCCTCCAACTTGTAAATTTTTAACTTGAATGCTATCCGTTAAACGCTCAGTATTCTCCGTAACTTCAATCGGTGTCTTTGGGGTCACTTGATCAGTTGATTCGCTTATATTATCTGTGTTATTAGCATTTTTACAACTGAATATACTTGCCGATAAGCATAATGTGAATAGTATTTTTTTCATGATTTAAAATTCTGAAATGAAACTTATAGTCTTGAATGCTTGCAATTTTTACCCCATTACTTTTTCACCTTCCACATAAACTGCACTTGGTAACAGTCTACCTTGTTGATAAGTAATTTCTTGGTAATTATCTGTATTGAAGGTGACAAAATTTGCTTTAAAGTCTTTTTCTAATTTACCAATGTGATCCTCTCGCAAGGCATGTGCAGCACGATAGGTTAATCCTGCCAAAACTTCTGCATTGCTTAATTTTTGAAAAGTGGCTAGAATTGATGCTTGATTTAATAATAATCCTTGTGGTGCAGAACCAGGGTTCCAGTCAGAGGCAATATTTAAACAAGCACCTGCATCTAATAAGGCTCGGGCAGGCGTGAAAGCAACTCCTAAGCCTATGGTTGCGCCAGGCAATGCCGTAGCCACGGTATCAGAATTAGCCAACATTTCTACTTCATTTTGTGTGCTTGCTTCTAAATGGTCTGCACTTACAGCGCCTACTTTTACAGCAACTTCACTACCCCCCGTAGAAAATTGATCTGCATGCACAGTGATATCAAAACCTAGTTCTTTAGCTTTTTCAAAATAGGGGATGGTTACTTTAGCGTCAAATGCCTCTTCTTCAATAAATGCATCCATGCGTTTCGCCAAGTTCTCTTCTACCAATATCGGGAAAAGTTCATTTTCCATTAATTCTAGATATTGCTTATGATTACCATCAAAATCTTTTGGTAAAGTATGCGCCGCTAGACAAGTGGGGATGAGGTGCAGTTTAGTACAATGATGCGAGATTTGTATAGCTCTCAACATTTTTAATTCTTCTTCTACAGATAATCCATATCCACTTTTCACTTCTGCTGTAGTGATGCCTTGGGACAAAAGAAAGTTGGCCCGATGTACAATATTTGTCACTAGTTCTTCTTTGGTTGCCTTGCGGGTATTCTGTACAGTGCTCCAA
>JBPCUN010000025.1:0-2556 GCA_051011115.1 Weeksellaceae bacterium | reverse complement strand
CATTTACATCATTACAAGAAATAAGCACAAATATTATTGGAATTATTTTTTTCATTCTTTTCGTTTTTGAGGCATTCTTTTTCCTGAATGATAAATAACGGTATCATTATTATTTTCTCTCGCAGCTTGTCATTTTAATTTCTCTTTTCGTTTTATACGAAAATAGAGAAATTTAATGGCACAGCAATATTACATATCTTCCATAGCTAATAAATCATTAGTACTGCTATACAAATAATCTTCTGCTTTTATAACGATTCCTTCTTCTACTGGATTATTATGTATATAGTTTATCTTTTGATTTATTACCTCATTGTTATACAATTCTATCGGATGATTATCGTTTCGCCATAGCTGATAGGTTTGTTCTTTACTATTTGCCTTACCAGCTTTTAACATCTCTGACAACAACCATTCTCTTCTACTTTCCGGTTCTTCTTTAATGGATTTAATTATTTGTTGTGCTGTAAATTTTTTAAAATCTCTAATTATTGCTGATAACTTATAACCTTCTTTGGCTTTTACTATTAAATGCATATGATTACTCATTAAAACCCAACTATACAACGCTAATCCCTTTTCTTTTTGGCAGTATCTTAAACTTTCTACAACTATATCTTTGTATCGTTTTCGTGTAAATACATCTATCCATTCAACTGTGGCAAAGGTTAGATAATATAGACCTTCTTCATTCTTTATCCTATAACTTGTTGTTCCTTTAGTCATTTTGCTAAGTTATGGCTTTTGTGCTTCTTTTACCGATATGCCATTAAGATTTTTACGCTTACGCTAAAATCTAAAATGACAAGCTGCTTTTTAGTTATCATTTGGCAAGGTGGTGGGGTCCCAGCCAAAATCTTCCTAGGCGCGAGGGGTATATTGCACACAGTTTGGTTTCACTCGTCCTACTTAGATTACATATATACTGCACACAGTTTGATCCCCTTCTCTTTTACTTTGAGTACATAAATCCTGCACAAGAAATGAGATAATTTTCCCCCTCGCAGCTTGACATTTTAATTGTTCTTTTTGTGTAACAAAAGTAGAACAATTTAATGGCATAGCGTTTAACTTCTATATCTTTTACTGCTCTGCCATTAAGATTTTTACGCTTACGCTAAAATCTAAAATGACAAGCTGCTTTTTAGTTATCATTTGGCAAGGTGGTGGGGATTGTTTTTTTGAGGATTATCTTCTCTATTTCGCTTGACTAATTTCCCTAAATAAAGAATAGTCTTTTTTGCTTTCAAGTTGATACTTTTTGTCATCAATAATAATCTCATAATAACCTCTGCTTCCTGCATACACAGTTTCCGTAGGCTTCATATTATCATTTCGTACATCTTGATAAAACCTATCTATAATCATCATTTGCTTGCCACTTAAAGTAAATAATGTATCAATCAATGCAGACGGTTCTTTTATTATAGAATGCATTTTGATTTCGCTCCCCTTACGATAGATTAAGTTTACTTCTGTACGATTGTACCTTTCAGCACCATATCTTATTGTTATTGTAACATAATTGTAATACGTTAATCTATCTGCAAAAACTTCTAACCTCTGTGGTTGAGCAAAATTTTTACAACCTTGACAAACAAATAATGCAAGTAAAAAATAACGCCATTTCATAACATTTCTTTTTAATCGGGTTTATTGGTATGACTATCATCAATAGGTCTTTCGCTTTCTGGTGCAGATTTAAACTTGCCGTTATTTTTTTGCTGTTTAAAAATTGAACGCGCTTTATTTTCATATTGGATTACTTGCTCTTGTTCACTGTTTTTTTGGAATAATACGTGTCCTATGCCGTGAAAGAAACGTGCAGCTTTGGAGTCTTTGGCAATTATATCTGTTTTCTTATAAGTACCTGTTTTAATAGGATTTCCATAAGCGTCCGTTTCTGCCATATAGATATTTGTTGTAGTACCACCATTTTTCCCTTTGTATTCGGTTTGATAATTCTCGCCTATCTTTGTTTCAAATACTTCTACGGGGTCAATCGTTATAGTATTTTCTTTTAAATTAGGATTATCTGAGATTGTTGCTGTTGCTTCCCCTCCGTGTTTATCAGTATTTGCATTTTTCTCATATACGATATTCGTTACTGTTTCGGACCTCATTACTGTTTGTAATCCTCCAAAAACTTCTCCTTCGCGTCCTTTAAACTCATTGGGATTTCCTGTAAACGTTAATTCGTTTTTTTCATTAAATCCAAATCCACTTGCCTTCTCCCCAAAAGCCTTTGTAAGTATTGATAAAGTTTGAGCTTGCGCGTCTTTGTTCGCTACAACAATAACTTTACCGTCAGGGTCAATAAATAAAATCGGATTGTTATTGGCATAAGAATAAGGACTAACACTTGGATAAAGATAACCTTTGGCATCTGGCTTCGGTGTTCTTCCTAATCTCACATCAAGCCACCTGTCGCCCATATCCACCACATTATCAGAGCCGTAAACTTCATCTATCTTTTCGTGAGAGCCATACCCATACCTATACCCCCCACTCGCCGTGTCGCAGGCCAGGTATGTAGCCGTATTCATCCCATAGACC
>JBPCUN010000024.1:0-7512 GCA_051011115.1 Weeksellaceae bacterium | reverse complement strand
GTGTAAATATCATGGAGTTCACAAAACAATTCAATGGTCGTACTCAAGACAAGATGGGACAGGTATTACCTGTTGTAATTACAGTTTATGAGGACAAATCATTTGATTTTGTGATTAAGACACCTCCTGCTGCGGTTCAATTAATTGAAGCTGCAAAATTAAAAGGTGGGTCTGGTGAACCAAACCGTGTGAAAGTGGGATCAGTAACATGGGATCAAGTAAGGACTATCGCAGAAGATAAAATGCCTGATTTGAATTGTTTTACTGTTGAATCTGCAATGAAATTAGTTGCCGGTACAGCTCGTTCAATGGGAATAACCGTTAAAGGAGGTACAAAACCGGAATAAAACTTAAAATAATGGCAAAATTGACAAAAAAACAAAAAGAGGTTGCGGCTAAATATGATAAAACTAAGGTTTATACTTTAGAAGAAGCATCTTCCTTGATTAAAGATATAAATACCGCAAAATTTGATGCGACTATAGATATCGCCGTTCGTTTAGGGGTTGATCCTAAGAAGGCAAATCAAATGGTAAGAGGTGTTGTATCATTACCGCATGGTACTGGTAAAGATGTTAAGGTTTTAGCATTAGTAACTCCAGATAAAGAACAAGAAGCAAAAGATGCGGGAGCAGACTTTGTAGGATTAGATGAGTATTTAGAGAAAATCAAAGGTGGTTGGACAGATGTTGACGTGATTGTAACGATGCCTGCTGTTATGGGTAAGCTAGGGCCATTAGGACGTGTTTTAGGTCCAAGAGGTTTAATGCCAAATCCAAAGGCTGGTACAGTAACTATGGATATAGGTAAAGCTGTCTCTGATGTGAAAGCTGGAAAGATAGATTTCCGAGTTGACAAGACAGGTATTGTACATGCAATCGTAGGTAAGGTTTCTTTTGATGCTAAGAAGATCGAAGAGAACGCTAAAGAATTGATTACAACACTTCAAAAAATGAAGCCTACTGCATCTAAAGGTACATATATGAGAAGTATATATCTTTCTAGCAGTATGAGTCCTTCAGTTCAAGTTGATCCTAAAAGTGTTTAATCCTAAATATATCCGAAAATGACTAGACAAGAAAAAGCATTAATGATAGAAGACTTAACGCAGGTCTTGAAAGGTACGGAGACGGTATATTTAACTGATATTTCAGGATTAAATGCTACCGAAACTACGAATCTTAGAAGAGCTTGCTATAAGAATGACGTTCAATTACGTGTTGTTAAAAACACCTTGCTTAGAAAAGCAATGGAACGTGTGGAGCAAAATGAGTATGATGAGCTTTATGATAGCTTAAAAGGAAGCACAGCGATTATGATTGCTGAGAAAGGAAATGCTCCTGCTAAAGTTATTGAAACTTTCAGAAAGAAATCTCCAAAACCGATATTAAAAGCTGCATGGATAGAAACAGCAGTTTATATAGGTGATGACAAAGTAACAGAATTAGCCAAATTAAAATCTAAAGAAGAGTTAGTAGCAGATGTTATCGCATTACTACAATCTCCTATGAAGAAAGTTGTTTCACAACTTCAAAGTGGAGGACAGACGATTTCTGGATTGGTTAAAACGCTTAGTGAGCGTTCAGAATAATAACACACTCAAATATTTATAAGTAATTTAAAACAAACAAAATGGCAGAATTAAAAGAATTAGCAGAACAATTAGTTAATCTTACTGTAAAAGAAGTAAACGAATTAGCTGACATATTAAAGGATGAGTACGGAATCGAGCCTGCTGCAGCTGCAGTTGCAGTAGCTGGACCTGCTGCAGGTGGTGAAGCCGCTGCTGAAGAGCAATCTGAATTTGATGTAATCCTTAAAGCCGCTGGTGGTTCTAAATTAGCAGTTGTAAAACTTGTTAAGGAATTAACTGGAAAAGGATTAAAAGAAGCAAAAGAATTAGTAGATAGTGCTCCTGCACCTATCAAAGAAGCTGTGTCTAAAGATGAGGCAGAAGCTTTGAAAAAGCAACTAGAAGAAGCTGGTGCTGAGGTAGAACTTAAGTAAGTTTTACTTGTTAAACTTCAAGGTTTAGACCTTCACATACATGTGATAGGTCTAGACCTATTTTAGGTTTTACTGACCATTACGATTAATAATCGTATATTTTGCAACATCTTAAGTATAATGAGATGTTTTAATTTAATCCATTTTAACCCAATATGCAGAAGAAATTGGCGACTACAAAATCACAAAGAGTAAACTTTTCCACGGTTAAAAACGTGGCTGAATTTCCAGACTTTTTGGATATCCAGTTAAAATCATTTGAAGATTTTTTCCAATTAGAGACAAGACCTGATCAACGTAAAAACGAAGGTCTTTATCGCACATTTGCTGAAAACTTTCCTATAACTGATACAAGAAATCAGTTTGTTTTGGAATTTTTAGATTACTTCGTGGATTCTCCACGTTATTCTATTCAGGAGTGTATTGAGAGAGGTCTTACTTATAGCGTTCCGTTAAAAGCTCGTTTAAAACTTTATTGTACCGATCCAGAACATGAAGATTTTGAAACTGTTGTTCAGGATGTTTATTTAGGTACGATTCCATACATGACTCCTTCTGGTTCATTTGTAATTAATGGAGCAGAACGTGTGATTGTTTCACAACTTCACAGATCACCAGGGGTATTCTTTGCACAATCATATCACGCAAACGGAACCAAATTATATTCATCTAGAATTATTCCTTTTAAAGGATCTTGGATAGAGTTTGCTACGGATATCAATAGTGTAATGTATGCTTATATTGATAGAAAGAAAAAACTTCCTCTAACAACCTTACTTAGATCAATAGGTTACGAAAGAGATAAAGATATATTAGAAATTTTTGACTTGGCAGAGGAAATTAAAGCTACCAAGACAAATCTTAAAAAAGTACTAGGTAGGACGCTTGCTGCTCGTGTTTTGAACACTTGGCATGAGGACTTCGTAGATGAGGATACAGGAGAGGTTGTATCTATTGAGCGTAATGAGATTGTTCTAGATAGAGAAACTATTTTAGAGAAAGAGCATATAGAAGAAATTTTAGATGCAGGCGTTAAAACAATTTTATTACATAAAGAAGATAACAAAGCGGCAGATTATGCTATTATATTAAACACTTTACAAAAGGACCCTACTAACACAGAAAAAGAAGCGGTAGAGTATATTTATAGACAATTAAGAAATGCTGAGCCGCCAGATGAGGAAACGGCTAGAGGTATTATTGATAAATTATTCTTTTCTGATACACGCTATAGTTTAGGTGAAGTAGGTAGATATAGATTAAATAAAAAATTAGGTTTAGATATATCAGAAGAAATTCAGGTATTAACAAAAGACGATATTATCGCCATTGTTAAATATTTGATTGAATTGGTAAACTCTAAAGCTGAAATTGATGATATTGATCACTTATCTAATCGTCGTGTTAGAACTGTAGGTGAGCAAATGTCCAATCAATTTGGTGTGGGTCTAAACAGAATGGCTAGAACGATTCGGGAACGTATGAACGTTCGTGATAATGAAGTTTTTACGCCAATTGACTTGATTAATGCTAAAACTCTTTCATCGGTAATTAATTCATTCTTCGGAACGAATCAATTATCTCAATTCATGGATCAAACGAATCCATTATCTGAGGTTACGCATAAGAGAAGATTATCAGCACTAGGACCTGGAGGTTTATCAAGAGAAAGAGCTGGATTTGAGGTGCGAGATGTTCACTACACGCATTATGGTCGTTTGTGTCCGATTGAAACACCAGAGGGACCTAACATTGGTTTGATATCATCTTTATGTGTTTACTCTAAGGTGAATCCTATGGGATTCTTAGAAACACCTTACCGCAAGGTAAAAGATGGTGTGGTTCAATTGAATGAAACGCCTATCTATTTATCTGCTGAAGAGGAAGAAGAAAGAGTAATTGCGCAAGCGAATGCAAAATTGAATGAGGATGGAACTTTTGCAGATGATCGTGTGATTTCTAGAGAGGATGGTGATTTCCCTGTAGTCGAACCTAATCAGGTAGACTTAATGGACGTTGCTCCGAACCAGATTGCATCAATTTCTGCATCTTTAATTCCATTCTTGGAACATGATGATGCGAACCGTGCATTGATGGGATCCAATATGATGCGTCGAGCAGTTCCTTTATTACAACCACAATCTCCTATAGTAGGTACAGGTTTAGAAGGTGCTGTGGCTAGAGATTCTAGAATCTTAATGAATGCAGAAGGTGATGGTACCGTTAAATATGTAGATGCAGAGAAAATTATAATAGATTATGATAGATCGGAAGAAGAAGAAATTATTTCTTTTGAATCTTCTGAGAAAACATACAACCTAATTAAATTTAGAAAAACCAACCAAGGTACTTGTATAAACTTGAAGCCTATTGTAAAAGTAGGAGAGCGTGTGAAAAAAGGTCAAGTGCTATGTGATGGATACGCAACTGAGGCTGGTGAATTAGCGTTGGGTAGAAACTTACTGGTATCTTTTATGCCTTGGAAGGGGTATAACTTTGAGGATGCGATTGTGATTTCAGAAAAAGTAGTACGTGAAGATTGGTTTACATCAATTCATATTGATGAATATACCATGGATGTGCGTGATACTAAATTAGGTATGGAAGAACTCACCAATGATATTCCTAACGTTTCAGAAGAAGCTACCAAAGATTTGGATGAAAACGGTATGATTAGAGTAGGTGCAGAAATCAAACCAGGAGATATCATGATTGGTAAGATTACGCCGAAAGGAGAATCTGATCCAACGCCAGAGGAGAAATTATTACGCGCTATTTTTGGTGATAAAGCAGGTGATGTAAAAGATGCCTCTTTAAAAGCAAATCCATCATTGCGTGGTGTAGTAATAGACAAAAAGCTTTTCTCTAGAAGCATCAAGGATAAAACCAAGAGAGCGAAGGATAAAGCAACGATAGAGAAGTTAGAAAAAGAATTTAATAATCAGTTTGATGAGTTAAGAGACGTTCTACTTGATAAATTATATAAACTGTTAAATGGTAAAACATCACAAGGTGTCTATAATGATTTACAAGAAGAAGTTATTCCAAAAGGAGCTAAATTCACTCAAAAACTATTGAACTCTGTAGATGAATATTTAAATCTTACTGGTGGTTCTTGGACTGTTGATGAAGATTTAAATGAGTCTGTAAAAGAACTTCTACACAATTATAAGATTAAACATAATGACATTCAAGGTGTTTTAAACCGTGAGCGTTTTACAATTTCTGTAGGTGATGAGTTACCTTCTGGTGTTGTTAAACTTGCTAAGATTTATGTCGCTAAGAAACGTAAGTTGAAAGTTGGTGATAAAATGGCAGGTCGTCACGGAAATAAAGGTATTGTAGCCAAAATCGTAAGAGATGAGGATATGCCTTTCTTAGAAGACGGAACACCGGTAGATATTGTATTGAACCCATTAGGTGTACCATCTCGTATGAATATAGGTCAAATTTTTGAAACTGTATTAGGATGGGCTGGTAGAAATCTAGGTGAAAAATATGCTACGCCAGTATTTGATGGTGCGCATATTGAAGACATTAATCAATTAACAGATAAGGCTGGGGTCCCAAGATATGGTACTACATACTTATACGATGGAGGCACTGGAGAGCGTTTTGCTCAAATGGCAACTGTTGGGGTGATATATATGTTGAAACTAGGCCATATGGTAGATGATAAAATGCACTCACGTTCAATCGGACCATATTCATTAATTACACAGCAACCTCTTGGTGGTAAAGCACAATTTGGTGGTCAGCGTTTTGGTGAGATGGAGGTTTGGGCACTTGAGGCTTATGGTGCAGCAAATATCCTTAGAGAAATCTTGACCGTGAAGTCAGATGATGTAATGGGTAGAGCTAAAACCTATGAGGCAATTGTTAAAGGTGACCCAATGCCTGAACCAGGAATTCCTGAATCATTCAATGTATTATTACATGAATTAAAAGGTCTTGGATTAGACATTGATTTATTAGAAGGAGAGGATAAATAATCCTCCCCCTTTTTTCATTAATTAAAACATTAGTTTAGACTATGTCTACGAATAAAAATACAAATAGTAAGTTCGAAAGAATCAGAATTGGTTTAGCCTCTCCTGAGTCGATTTTGCAAGAATCGCACGGTGAAGTTCTAAAGCCAGAAACGATTAACTATAGAACACATAAACCAGAGCGTGATGGATTATTCTGTGAAAGGATTTTCGGTCCTGTAAAGGATTACGAATGTGCCTGTGGTAAATATAAAAGAATCCGATATAAAGGAATCGTATGTGACCGTTGTGGTGTAGAAGTAACAGAAAAGAAAGTAAGAAGAGATCGTATAGGTCACATCAACTTGGTTGTTCCTGTAGCACATATTTGGTACTTCCGTTCTTTGCCTAATAAATTAGGATATATTCTGGGTATACCTTCTAAGAAATTAGATATGATCGTTTATTATGAACGATATATTGTTATTCAGCCAGGTATCGCAAAAGGTTTAGATGGAGAAGAATTAAATAAACTAGATTTCCTAACAGAAGAGGAATACCTAGATATTATGGAGACTCTTCCAATCGAAAATCAATACTTAGATGATGATGACCCTAATAAATTCATCGCCAAAATGGGTGCTGAATGTTTAGAGGAATTATTGAAGCGTATAGATTTAGATGAATTGTCTTATGAATTACGTCATAAGGCTCATAATGAAACATCTAAGCAAAGGAGAACTGAGGCTTTAAAGAGACTTTCAGTGGTAGAGGCGCTTAGAGATTCAAACGCAGGGAACAAAATTAATCGTCCAGAATGGATGATCTTAAAAGTGATTCCTGTAATTCCACCAGAGTTGAGACCTTTGGTTCCATTGGATGGTGGTAGGTTTGCTACATCAGATTTAAATGATTTATATCGTCGTGTAATTATACGTAACAATCGTCTGAAAAGATTGATGGAGATTAAAGCTCCTGAAGTAATCTTGCGTAACGAGAAACGTATGTTACAAGAAGCGGTTGATTCATTATTAGATAATACGAGAAAATCATCTGCAGTAAAAGCAGATGGTAATAGACCATTAAAATCTTTATCAGATTCATTAAAAGGTAAGCAGGGACGTTTCCGTCAAAACTTACTTGGTAAGCGTGTAGATTATTCCGCTCGATCTGTGATTGTAGTAGGTCCAGATTTGGCTTTACATGAGTGTGGATTACCTAAAGATATGGCTGCTGAGCTTTACAAACCGTTTATCATTCGTAAGTTGATAGAGAGAGGTATTGTGAAAACAGTGAAATCTGCTAAGAAAATAATAGACAGAAGAGAGCCAGTTGTTTGGGATATTTTAGAAAATGTATTAAAAGGACACCCAGTTCTATTGAATAGGGCTCCTACTTTGCATAGACTAGGTATTCAAGCTTTCCAACCAAAATTGATAGAGGGTAAAGCGATTCGTTTACACCCACTAGCATGTACGGCTTTCAACGCCGATTTTGATGGGGATCAAATGGCGGTACACCTTCCATTAGGACCAGA
>JBPCUN010000023.1:0-12214 GCA_051011115.1 Weeksellaceae bacterium | reverse complement strand
ACCTAAGTCTATGGAAGCATATCCGCTAGGTATCAATTCAATTTTATCCCCTCCAAATATCGTTTGAAACATTTTATTTTTCACTTGTAAACTAGGCAATACTAGACCATCACTTTGGTCTTCTGCATTATCTTTACCACTACGGATACCTCTGTATTGATTATCTAGCGCTTGAGATTTATCCTTATAATAATCAATTACACTATTGCTTAACAAGAGATCAAAATATTCTTTTTGAGACAAGTAAATAGGCTCTCCATAACTAATACCCCCAACCTGCTCTCGCAGAATGTACATGCCAGAAAGAGCATCAAAGGTTGCATTATATTTTAAAGGACTATCAAGGTATAAGCCTCCTGTCTGCTGGTCTTGAAAAGGAAACAATAATTCATCGTCTTCCTGAGAAAACACTAAACTACTGGCTAGTATTAAGAAAAGCCCACAAAGAGCTTTTAGGGTATGGAACGGATAAATATATGACTTCAAATTCAAATCTTTTTCAAGGTTGATTTTATAACTTCTTCTAAGGTAATTTTAGGATTATCCTTGATTAATTGCTGAACATAGCTTTCTACTTGCTTGTTGGAAATACCTAAAACCTCTAATGCACTTAACGCTTCTAATTTAATTTTATTTTCTAAAGGAGCAGACGTCACAGCACCTTCGCCCATGTTTTCTAATTTATCCTTTAAATCTATGATAATCCGTTGTGCTGTTTTAGCTCCAATTCCTTTCACGGATTGCAAAGTTTTGGCGTCTTCATTCACGATGGCTTGATATATCTCATGGGAATTTAGGGTAGAAAGCATCATGATACCAGAGGCAGGACCTACCCCATTAACTTTGATCAACTTCTCGAACACAGAACGCTCTGACTTGGTAGCAAAACCATAGAGCTGCTGCGCATCCTCTCTTACTAAATGGTAAGTATACAATAACACCTCATCTTTCTTATCTAGTGCAGAATAGGTATTTAAGCTTATGTTCACATGGTAACCAACCCCATTGCAATCAATTACTGCGTGCGAAGCATATACCTCTACTAAACGTCCTTTTAAATGTGTTATCAAAGTTTCAAAATTAGAATAATTATACTCATGCAAAGGTAATATTTACTAAACCTAATACAAATATTCAAAGCAATTGAATAAGTGTAGCGACTTTATTATTCAACATATTACGGCAAAGAATTTAGAAATGAATTATATTTAGGCTAAATTTTTGCATTAAAGTTATTATCTGAGAAAATTTAATCCAATGAAAACAATTATCCTAAGCTTATTATCCTTATTTATTTTTACCAGTTGTGCTATGAAAAATCAAGAAAAAGAAAATACTAAAAAAGAGGAAAAAGTTTTAGTTAACAAAGAAGTTGAAGTGAATGGGCAAAAAATGTTGAAAGGAGCTGTGAATGAAGAAACCTTTCGAGATGCTAAATATGATTGGTATGACACCTATTATGATAGTTATACACTGGATGAAAAGACGATTGACACTTTTAAAAATGAATTACAAGAGCTAGAAATTGAGGTTTTCATGGGAACGTGGTGCCCTGATAGCCATAGAGAAACCCCTCATTTTTTTAAAATCATGGATTATGCTGGTTATCCAGACAACCGTATTGAAATGTATGCGGTAGATAGAGACAAAAAATCTCTAAATGGAGAAGAGGCTGGCAAAGATATCTCTCATGTTCCAACTTTTCTCTTTTATAAAGATGGAAAGGAAATTGGTAGAATTGTAGAATCTCCAATTAATTCACTAGAAGAGGATATCCGAGATATTGTGAACGGAACACCGCAAACACCTAATTACGCTTATTAATAATAATTATATATGACTAAATATATTAAATACCTGCTAGTCTTTATAGCAGGTATATTTTTGGCTTACACTGTCATTCAACTCACACAAAAAGATAACAAAACAGAAGCTTCCCATACCATTGCCTATGGCATCAAACGATTGAATAAAATGGTGGTGGCAGAACAGCAATATGCTAATTTCTATTCTCATAAAAGCCAAGTTCAATATTTAGGGAATTTAATTTCCTTTGATAAAAATCTTTTATTAAAAGTAGAGGTAAAAGCACAAGCAAGTTATGATTTAAGCCAAATGAAGGTAGAAGTTGACTCTGTGAATCAGGTTATTCATATTCGAAGTATACCACCGTTGAAGATTGAAACCTATCCAGATGTAGAGTTTTTTGAAATGAAACAAAGTAGCTTGAACCAATTTTCTAAAGATGATCTAAACCAAATTAAAAAAAGAGCGGTGAAAGAAGTTATGAAAACGATTAATACGTCTGACTTAAGAGAAGAAGCTCGTGAACAACTGATTATGAACCTAGAAGAAATTTATCTACTAGCCAAAATTTATGGATGGAAGGTAGAAGATGATACGCCTTACGCCTCAGATTTAGAAAGTAGAATTAATTTGTAAATATGAAAAATCGTTGCGCTTGGGTCTCTGAAGATTCTTTGTACAAAACCTATCACGATACTGAATGGGCTGTTCCTGTTTTTGATGATAAAATTTTATTTGAGTTTTTGGTATTAGAATCGTTTCAAGCGGGATTGAGCTGGATTACAATTTTAAAGAAAAGAGAAAACTTCCGCGAAGCATTTTACGGTTTTGACTATGATAAAATAGCACAATTTGATGATTCTAAAATCACTGAATTACTCCATAATACAGACATTATTCGGCATAGAAAAAAAATTGAAGCGGCTATCAACAATGCTCAACGATTCATAGAAATTAAAGGTCGCCATGGCTCATTCTCAAACTACATTTGGCAATTCGTAGACAACAAGCCCATCATTAATCACTGGAAATCCATTACTGAGGTTCCCGCAACCACCGATTTATCTGATTTAATTGCAAAAGATTTAAAACAAAAAAGATTTAAATTTTTGGGTAGCACCACCGTTTATGCCTATTTACAAGCAGTAGGCATTGTAAATGACCATACGCTAAATTGTTTTTGCCACCCAAATAATTTATAAATATTGCTTTATTTCATCTAACGTTTTCACTACAGGCACACCCTCCATTTGATTATTATCATCTAGGGAGTCAAAGAAAATAGCTTTCCATCCAAAGCTGGTTCCACCAATTACATCGGCAATCCAATCATCTCCGATAATGATAGACTCGTCTTTTTTAGCATTGGCTTTAGAGGCAGCCAATTCAAAGATTCTAGGATCTGGTTTTCTAAGTCCTATTTCATCTGCACAAGTGAGCGTTTCTACATAAACATCTAATTTTGCATTATTTATTTTATCTTGAGAAACCTCTTCAAACCCATTAGTAATGATATGAATACTATAATTAGGGGATAAATAATTTAATAAATCTTTAGCTCCCTCTACTTCTCCAGCCATTTTAGCCATTCTTTCTAAATAGTGAATATCAAACTTTTCACTTAGTGCTTTATCTTCAATTTTAAAAAATTTAAAAGGCTCTGTAAAACGTCTATCTCGTAATTCCTGTTTATGGATATGTCCTTCTCTTAACTCTGCCCATAAATATTCATTTTTTTCATAAAAGACCTGATGCCATTCATCAAAATTGAGGTTGTAATCCTCTGTAATGTTATAATCCTTGAACATTTGTTTTAAAGTAGCCTCTGAATTGCCCCGGTGATCCCATAAGGTATTGTCTAAATCAAAGAATATGTGTTTAATTTTTTCTTTTGAAAACATATGATAAATTTCGTTTTTACTATCCTACCAAAAACCATGCAGAGCCTACCGTAATAAAAATGAATAAATAAAACTAACTGTAGAATTAATTACATTTGTATGATAAACCACCATTTTTTTGAAAAGCATTATTCAATTTATTAAAGATTTTCACTCCAACAGTGGTTCCTGGATAGCCTCTGCTACCTTATTTAATAAGTTGATTTTATTCCTGATCAAGAGTTTCATTCTTATCACAATAGAAAAAGAGGTTTATGGTCAAATTACTTATTCAATTACCCTTATTGCTTTTTTCAGCCAATTTGTCGGCCTTGGCTCTGCCGCTGGTATGCTACGCTATGGTGCGATTTCTAAATCAGCAGATGAAAGGCAAAAAATTATAGACTACTCTTTTTCTCAAGGGTTAGTGAATACCCTACTTATCATGGTTATGGTAGTGGCTTTGTTACCGTTTTTACCAAACCAAGAAGATGGAGTACTATTATTTACAGGGATTTTGGTTTTCAGAATCATGGGAATGTTCTTGAATGTTCATCAATCTGCCCAATTGCGCGTAGATGATAAAAACAAGCTATATGGGCAATATGATATCACTTATAGCATCTTATTACTGATTTTAGCACTGAGTCTCACGTATTTATTTGGAGCCATGGGTTATTTAGTCAGTTTAGTATCTGCTCCCATTATCAACTTTTTAATTTTCAGTTTTCGCTATGGTTTCCCTCAATGGAATCTGAAGTTTAATTTTGATTTTAATAAAAGAAGATTTTGGTCCTATTCATTTTTAAGCAGCCTATCTGGCGTAGTGAGTCAAACAGTTTTTTTTATTGATATTTTGCTCATTGGGATGCTATTGGGCGATGTATATGTAGCTGAGTACAGTGCGGCATCTTTAATTCCTTTAAACATTTTACTCCTACCTAATATCTTTATACGCACTGACTTCACCAAACTAGCCGTTAATTACAAAAATAGAGCATTCTTAAAAAATTATTATTTCAACTTTTTAAAACTATTTTCTCTCATAACTTTCTTGGGAATGTTAGTGGCAATCTTTCTAGGAGAATGGATGTTTAGCTTTTTAGATAAGGATTATAGTCCCTATACTTTGTTTATATACCTTATGGCTATTTCTTCAATTTCTATGCTATTTAGAGTACCATTAGCCAATATGTTTAGTGCTTTTGGGAAAGCGAGGTTCAATACTATTACAGGAATTTCTGTATTGATAATTTCGGTAATTTTAAATTATATTTTCATCCCACTTTATCAATTAGAAGGAGCGGTACTTGCCACTGGAATAGCATTAGTTAGCTCAAGTATTATATATCTTGTTTATTTCCTATGGTACTTAAAAAATGAATGCGAATAATGAATCATCTGACAAAAATAACGCTGAAAGACAAGCTAGATTTCCTTTTATTTGGCTGGATTATTAATTGGGCTTATCCTCAATATGTTCGCCCAAAATATGGATATATCCGCTATTATCGGTTGTTTTTTGAATATTGGATTCCACAAAAGATTTTTAGAATCAATGGCTCAACGCCTTGGCCAGTGCATTACACGTCTAAAGTACGAGGAGCTGAAAAAATACAAAAAGGAATTTTTTGTGACCCAGGTGACGGCATAGGGAATTATATACAAGCTGCAAATGGAATCATCTTTGGCGACAATATAGAAGTGTCTCCTGGTGTCAAGATTATTTCTGCCAATCATAATGTGAATGTGCATGAATTACATGATCCAGCGCCACCAATAGTGATAGGAAGTCATACGATGATTTATGCGAATGCTGTGATATTACCTGGTGTTCAAATTGGTGAAAATGTAATCATTGGTGCTGGTTCTGTAGTAACCAAGAATATTCCTTCAAATTCAGTAGCAGTAGGTAATCCTTGTAAGGTGATAAAAACCATTGAGCCCAACCCAGAGAATATTTATAACATAGAATGGAACAAAAACAACCGGCAAAGATTATCTAAATAATCGGCAGTTGCTTTTTTTCAGCTCCAAAACTCGCATTAAAATCAGCAATTCCTGCAATCATTGAGCCTTCAAAATCCAAAATTAAGGATTGGTTCGCATAATCCTTTACGAAAGCATCTATTAGATTTGCAAAAGCACCTCGTTGATCATACTCTTGGTGGCGTACAGAGGTTAATAAAATCTGTCTATTAAACGATTTCACCCAATAAGCCATGGCCATCCAATGCCCATCATTATCTCTAATTTCTTTACCAATTAATAAATTTCTTTTGTCTAAAGCTTGTAACAATTCTTTTAAAAGTTGGGCAGACGTGGCATTTAAATAATCTGAATGACGCAACAGCAAATCCATATAGGAATCCACATCAGCGATAGGTTTGATTTTCCAATTTTTCCCCAACCCTCTGCGCATATCCTTTTTACGATCTTTTCTATAATCATCATAAATAGCTTTATAAGGCTGATTGAGATCTAAAATATAATTATCTCTTAGATTTAAATTTGATAATAAAGAAGTCAGGTTTTCATTTAATTGGTAGGATGTAATCCTCTTTTCTTTCAACTTATCTACCATTGCCAATAATATATCTTGATTACTTTCAGAGGAAAACACCCCTAATTGTTGACAAAACATAGGTTGAACAACAGTTTTCAGCATTAGATTACGCTTTAATCGGGCATAAGGAACGGGCATCACGTACCTATAATCGCCATAGACTAAAACGTCCCAATTTTTCTTAGTAACGATATCCAAATACCAACTCAATGCATAAATTGTAGGAAAGTGACTATGCTCTATAGTCTGATCATATCGTTTAAAATCAATCTTATCGTGTGATATATAATTAATTTGCATTTATTCCCAATAATTGATTAACATATCTCCCCAACCTTTCCACTCTGCTGAACCAGATAAGCTCTCATTATGTGTGATAATACAAAATGTGCCATTTACCTTTTGTACTTCATCTTTTAAATCATCTAATATTTGATTGGCTTCTGGTATGGTTAAATTTAAATAATTCTTGAGCGTTACATCCATGGCACAAAATGGATGAATTTTTAAATTAGTAACTTTATCATTCTTTAAATCATACCATAGAAATGGTAGGGCTGTACCCGCTCTAAATCCCACATCCTCTGCATACCCCATAGAATAATCATGCGTGATTCCTGCCTGTATTAAACAATGATATGTCTCTGGTAAAGAACATTGTATATAATGTTGACGAGAATAGATAATCGAGTGATTTACAATATCTTCTAGACGCTTTTTTTCAATATTGACTTTATTTAAATCTTTATAACTACCATAAGAAGGATGCAGGCCTACCGTTGCCCATGAATCAACCGCTCGAATAACTTTTTGAAAAGCTGAATTTTTAAAACTTAAATTTTTATTGTTTGCTGCTAAGTCACCTATCAAGAAGAAAATGGTGGGTTGAGTTTTTTTATGCTTTGACTCGAGTTTGAATTTTTGATAAATATTCCAAGGGTCTTTTTTTAAATATAAATAGGTTAATTTTCTTTCTATGATACTTGAAAAATTCAATCGTATAGCATCACGTATATTTGCACCTATAAACCTTTTAAAAGACTTATGCTGAAATTTATAAGCTTGATCAATATCTATTGTAAATTGAGCGTCATACTTAGCCTTTTTAAATTTGAGCGTTGGAAATTGGTGCTGAATTTTCTGCTTTAAATCATTTATGAGTCTGTCTACTACAGCTTTTTGAAGTCTATTAGTTTTATATAAATAACTGGCATTTGCAGGAAATCGATCATGAATATCTCTTTCCAAAACCACATATTCCTCATAGCGCGATAACAAGAAGAACATAAAGGCCAATGGGTCCCTTTCTAATTCACAAAAATCAAACGAACCAATTTCCCGTTGTGATAACAAGCCTTGTGGTTGAATCTGGATATTTGGAGATGAAATATTATATTCTGAGTAATTAATCTTAGGATGATTTAACTTTTTAAAATATTCAAAATCGTCTGTTAATTGGATGCGGCAACCCCATCTTACTTCTAGAACACCCACCACATATTGAATTCTAGAAGTGATATTTTCAATATATAGATATAACTGATTCATACATTATAATATTCCTTCATCTGCAAAACTCAGATATTCAGTTTGGGTAATAATTAGATGATCCAACAGCGGGATTTGAAGCATTTCTCCAGCTTCCTTTATCTGTTCTGTAATCTTCTTATCGGATTTACTAGGGTTTAAGTTTCCACTCGGGTGATTATGAGATACGATAATGCTTGTAGCCTTTTTCTCTAAAGCTAGGCTAAAGATGACCCTGATGTCTACCAATGTGGCTGCTATGCCACCGCCACTGATTTGTTCAATTTTAATCACACGATTCCCTTGGTTTAAATAAATCACATAAAATGATTCTGTGGTAAGATCAGACATTAAGGGATGTAGCAAAGCAAAGGCTGATTCACTGCTTGTAATATTTGGTTTCACTAGCGCCATTTGCTGTGCCCTACGTTTGCCTATTTCTAAAGCTGTAATGATGGAAATAGCTTTAGCCTCTCCAATACCTTTATATTGACAAAGTTCTGAAATACTAAGCCTCGCTAATTCATGCCAATTCCCTTGAACATCTTGCAAGACTCTCTTGGCTAAATCCACTGCAGTTTCATCCTTGTTTCCACTTCCCATAATGATGGCCAAATGTTCTGCATCAGATAAGGCAGCTTTGCCTTTGAGTATCATTTTTTCTCTAGGTCGGTCATCCTCTGCCCAAGATTTTAAATTTTGATTAATGAATTTAGTGTTTTCCAATATTATTCAGTTGAAACTTTACCTACAGCATTCCTCCATAGTTGATAGCCTTGTATCGCTAATATAAGGAAAACCATAAATTGTATCCCCGTAAAGCCCAATCCTTTTACAAAATATAAGGGTACAGAAATTAAATCAGTAATGATCCAACCCAACCAATTTTCTACTTTTTTCTTCGCCATGAGCCACATAGACCCAAAAGCAAGTCCGGTAGTGAGAACATCTACATAGTTAGTCCAATCTATAAATTTATCAAAATAAATGTAAACCCCAGTCGTGAATAGCATAGTACCCAAGAATATGACTAAAGTAATCATCCAATCTTTTTGTGTAGCCCAACTAATCTTCAATTGGTTATCCCCTGTATTACGAGACCATAGAATCCAGCCATATACACTCATCATCGTATAATAAATATTGATAATGAAATCTCCATAATAACCAACAATAAAGGTTACATAGATGTAAATAAGAGTACTAATAATCCCAGTAGGAAAAACCCAAATTTTACCTTTTTTAGCAAATAAGACGCTTAAGATTCCAAAGAAAGCAGCTGTTACTTCAATGGCAATATCAAATGGCGTGGCATCTTGATAGGGATCTAGAAAAAAATCGATTATCTCTTGCATCAATCGCTTATTTTCCTTGAGGTTAGTGGATCTGCTATTTTCCGATCATTGGCGAGTCTAGGAAGTTTAAATTGTCCTCCTAATTTCCCAATAGATTTCATATAATCATTAAAAGCATTCTTCTCAAGCTTTGTAATGTGCAGCATATCTAATATATGCCCAGTGATAAGATCATCATAATATGGGTTTTGTGCCTGCATCTGTTTATTAAGTTCTGCCCGATAAGCTTCCAAATCATCTGGTAAACTTTCAAATTCTATAAACCATTCATGATATGGTAATCCTTCAATTGGATTGACTTGGGGCGCCACATGAAACTCTGACACTTTGATATTAAATAAAGCATTGGTATGCATCATGGCATTTTCTACCTCTTTACCAATCACATGCTCCCCAAAAGCAGAGGTATAATGTTTTACCCTACCACTCACCACAATTCTATAAGGTTTTAAAGAGGTAAATTTGACGGTATCTCCAATATTATAAGCCCATAAACCTGCATTGGTACTCATAATTAAAACATAATTTACATCCAACGCTACTTGATGTATGGTAAGCCTGGTAGGATTCTCATCATGAATTTCCTCTACAGGAACAAATTCGTAAAAAATACCATGATTTAAAAGTAAAAGTAAATCATCTTGATTCAATTGATCTTGATAGCCAATGAAACCTTCTGACGCTGGATAAGTTTGAATAATCTCCACTTCTCTGCCAATTAAATCATTCATTTTTTGTCGATAAGGCTCAAAATTAACCCCCCCAGTTACAATGAGCTCAAGGTTTGGAAAGAGTTCTCCAATTTTCTTACTCGTTTTATCTTGCAATCGCTCAAAATACATGATAATCCATGGTGGTATTCCGCTAACCAAGGTCATATTTTCTTGATAGGTTTCTTCTACGATAGCATCAACTTTGGTCTCCCATTCTTCTATCGTATTCGTCTCCCAGCTCGGCATCCTATTACTCTGCAAATAGGATGGCACATAATGAGCTACAATCCCGGATAGTCGTCCAGTCTTAACGCCATTTACCTCTTCTAGTATAGGACTACCTTGTAAAAAAATCATTTTACCTTGCACAAAATTAGCACTCCCCTTTTCATGAATATAATTTAATAAAGCGTTCCTAGCAGATTTGATATGGAATGGCATAGATTCTTTAGAAATCGGAATATATTTAGAGCCTGATGTGGTACCAGAGGTTTTAGCAAAATAAGCTGGTTTTCCTGGCCATAAAACATTCTCTTTACCTTCAACTGTTTGATCGATATAAGTCTTTAATTTCTCGTAATCTCGAATAGGGACATTTTTTACGAAATCTGCATGCGTTTTAATTTCTTTGAAGTGATGGTCTTTTCCAAATTGTGTTGTAAGACCTTTATTAATTAAATTATGGAAGACATTCTGTTGTGCCTCAACTGGATTCTGTTTCCATTTTAATTCTTTTTTATTTACAACACGGCTAAATATCTTGCCTAGTATCTTTTTCATACCTTAAAAATCTATATAATCTTCTGCATTTACAGCATTTCCTTGTATCCACAACTCAAAATGTAAATGTGGTCCTGTAGTCAGTTCTCCTCCGTTTCCAATCGACGCTATTAAATCTCCTTTACTTACCTCATCACCAGCTTTTTTAAACACCTGTAAACAATGTTTGTAAATTGATATCATATCATCCCTATGTAAAACAATGATAATATTACCAGAATCAGGTGTCCAATCTGTAAAAATAACCTTTCCATCGGCTATGGACTTGATATCATCTCCCTTAGAAGCCGCAATATCTGTAGCAAGATGATTTATAGTAATGTCATAGGATGCCGTTACAATCCCACGCACTGGCGGAAACAATAGGAAACTATCAACATTGCTATTTTGTTTTAAATCTGCTAATTCCTCTTCTGCTATTTTCATTCTAAAGATAGAATCTTCTGGCGTGGCATATAACTTTTTGTCATTCAATAAAACTGGAGATTGTTTTGCAACCAATGAATCTACTTTGGCCACTTCTACCTTTCCACTTATCACATCACTAATCGCTGTAAGATAAAGTTCATTGACTTGTAATGAATCTTCTAAGCTCAATAACTTCTCATTAAGCTCCAACAACTCTTGTTTCTCAGCTAAATTATTACCTCGTTGAGCAGTATCATCTATAAAATAATCTTTAAAAGGTGAATACTTCAAAAAAAGAAAGCTAATTCCAAAAATAAATAATGATAGAAAAGCAATCAATAACAAAAAGTTTAAAATATTTAATCTAAAAGACACCTTAGATTCTTTGGTATCCTCATCTACAATGAGCCACCTATAATGATGAATTAAACTTTTAGCTATATTTTTTTTCTTTTTTGTCATGTACTATTCTAATATCAAATTTAATGCTGAAATATCTAAAGTAAAAATAAAAAAACCGCCTCTGTTATGAGGCGGTCTTATAAATAAATAATTTCTACATTTAAATTATTCAACAGTTGGATCACCCTCAATACCAGCGTAACTTACATTGAATGCTTGTGCATAACTCAATTGCTCTTTAATTGCTTGTACAAAACCTACACGAGCTTCTCGGTCTATAGTCATCTGTGTGATTAGACCATATTCTTGTAAATCTTGACCATTTCTCTTATTCTTCTCATCACCAATCCAACTTCTCACATCATCAATCTGAGCTGGTTTATCATTCAACAAAAGTAAAAACTCTTGTGGATATTGTGACTTATTTTTTGGTGTCCCTAAATACATATATGCAATCATATCCTTCTTAACTATATCTTGTAAAGAAGTTGCTTTCGCTGGTTTTAATTCAATGTATTTCTGATAATCGCTTGGCTTAATAGCTGCTGCAACCATAAAGAAGAATAACAACATAAAGACAATATCTGGTAACGCTGCTGTTGAAACAGCTGGCATTCCTTTATTTGAATCTCTTTTAAATTTTTGACTCATTTTACTTTTATTTTTGTTAATTCTTATTGACTCGCGTCAGTTGGTTTTGGCTCTGCAATAATCTTAGGATATTTACTATCCGCATCAGCAATTATTGCGTTGTCTCCAACATCAGCTCCCTTGGTA
>JBPCUN010000022.1:0-11681 GCA_051011115.1 Weeksellaceae bacterium | reverse complement strand
ACATAACATGACATGGCGGTAATGCCATTTTGTTTATTTCGGATGCATTCCACGCTGACACCAAATGCCTTCTTGATTCTGGATTATTTCTTAACGAGGAAACAACTTCCTCTATTTGGTCAACGCCACCAAAATCCC
Organism: Weeksellaceae bacterium; assembly: GCA_051011115.1. Lineage (GTDB taxonomy): Bacteria > Bacteroidota > Bacteroidia > Flavobacteriales > Weeksellaceae > Profundicola. Next base: position 11,543 of record JBPCUN010000022.1, on the reverse strand, counting down.
TCCACTGAACACCATAGATAGGGCCAACATCTCCATTCTCATCAGCCCACTCGTCCCATATATGGACATCGTTATCTAATAAGTATTGAATATTATCGCTACCTTTTAAGAACCACAACAATTCAGCCACTACACCCTTCCAAAATAATTTTTTGGTTGTAATTGCAGGGAATGAATCCTGTAGATCAAATTCAAGACTTTTCCCAAATAAAGAAAAAGTACCAGTACCTGTCCTGTCCCCCCTTGCCTCTCCATCGGCAAGAATGTCCTTTACCAGGTTGATGTATGCTTCCTCGTTAATCATTAACCTACCTCAAGTTTGCTCGATGAAGTAAATTTGACTACTCGACGTTCTGGAACGGTAATCTTATTTCCAGTCCTTGGATCGCGAGCCTCCCTCTCTGGCTTGGTAATAGCCCGGAGTGTACCAACACCCTGGAGAAGAACCTTGTCACCAGCAGCGAGTGCTTCTGAGATTCCAGCTAGAACTGACAAATATGCAGTCTCTGCCTCGTCACGAGTAAGTGCTTGGTCTTGGCGAATGCGATCAACAAAATCTTTCTTATTCATATAAACTCCTGTTCATTCCCTTAATTGGGACTGAGAGAAGATTACAGAATTGTTATTTGCTTTGCAAGGGGAATTTTACCGATTTCGATTAATTATTTCCGCGACCTCGCCGGATTTATATCCAACTGCGGCACCAATCAGGCCACGGATCACATTTGGAGCCAGATCTTCAATGACATTACCCTGACCAGATATCACTCTTCCAAGGTTAGTAGGACCAAGGCCTATGATAGCTCCAGTAATGGCACCACCTGTACGATAGACAATTTTTCGACCCATGTTTGGATCTATAGACTCTTGAGTACCCACCATTTGCAGACCATCTCCAGATCTGTAGGGAGCGGGTTGTGCTGATTTACCCCACACCTCCCTGTTGCGATCTACCGCGTGTGGGCGATGTGCCATAAATGCTTTTTTTAGGAATGGTTCGTATTTTGAATTCTTGGTAATAGTCAAAGTTCGCTGTTTAACTTCTTTTGCAGGTATCTCATATGTTTTGAGAACCCTTTTTCTGTCAGGTGACATACACTTTAATACGTATTTATCTGTCTTTGGATTTTTCTTCATATTAGAAAAGACAAAACCAGTTATCGGATATCCATCCGATCCTTTATAGGAAGTTTCAATCGCGGCCTTTACATCTACCTTTTCGCCATTATCTACCAGATCATACCCGGCATTATTTCTTGGAACGGAAAGAACTCGATGACCTTTTCTTTTTAATGAAGATGCTTCTTCATCCTCGCTTTTAAAACCTTCATGTGCTCTTTCGTGGTGTTTTAATGGCATAGTAAAAAAATAAAAAAAGACCCCATATAGAGGTCTTTAAAATGGGTAAGGCTATTATACCTTAATTAAAATGGAATGTCGTCATCATTAAATTCTTCACCAGCGGCGTTGTTTGACGTATCAGACTCACTGGAGTTTGAATACCCATCAGATGAGGAATTGCCAAGGAACTGAACAACGTTGGCATTAATTTCTACGGTATATCTTTTTGTACCGTCTTTGTCTTCCCAAGATCTTGTCTTGATTGGGCCTTCAATGTAAACCTGCTTACCCTTTTTAAGGTACTTCTCACAGGCTTCAGCAGGTTTTCCCCAGACAACAATTCGATGCCATTCTGTAGACTGCTGCTTTTGACCCTCTTTATCTGTCCATGATGTTGAAGTGGCAACGCTAAAGTTGCACACTGGATCGCCGCCCTGTGTGTAGCGAAGTTCTGGGTCTGATCCGAGGTTTCCAATAATAGTAGCTTTGTTAATCATAGTAACTCCAAAAAACGTTTTTTAAACTCTTGTTCTGCTTTTTCTTGATGCCAGGAATTTGTTATCGAATCTGATAATTCGGTATTATTTCCCCAGCTAAACTTTGTTCCTTCTGCCCATTTACTATTTGTTTGAAGTAAAAGGGACTCCAATTTTACGATCTCTTTGTCTAATCCTGTCTCATGAAACTCCTTGATTTTCTCGTAATCAATTTTAGTTGAATTGTGAGTCTTACTCAGATGACTCATAATATGTTTTTCTAATTTTTCTTCAAGCTCAAAAAACACATTATTGCTATTTGCCCTAAAGTATTCCTTTAAAGGTGCCACAATATCTCCAAGGTATGCTTCAGAAGCATCATGGAGTAGTGCGGCCATTTTAAGGTCGTCTGGTGCAAGGCGTGACAAAAGCACTGAGTGCTGAGCCACAGAGTAAAACTTACTCACATGGCCATTAAACCTGGCAATCATGCTCAAAGATCTAGCTATGTCATCTATAGTCACATCCAGATCTTCTTCTTGCCCAAAGGTGTAATAGCCACCGCTCGAAAGGGTAATATACATTAAAAGTCCTCTTCATCCACGGTCATTAAGACCTCAGCTTCCGGCATCATAAATAGACTTTCTCCTCTATAGTCAATACGATTGCCAGTGTAGTGATTAAATACTACGATGTCGCCAGGCTTTAGGTCTTTTACATCGGGACCAACAGCCAACACGTCACCATAGTTTGGTTCGTCGTCTCCATAGATATTGATGATGACACCTGCATCTGACTCTGATTTGAGCTTATGCTTTTTGACCAACACCAAGCCGTTACGTGGCTGAAGGTCTGCATATCTGTCCAATATTTCCTGACTAGCTCTACTTCCCATATATATCTCCTACCTAAAATCTTTCCTGTTTCCAAGAAATTGTCCAATAAAGGGGTCACTACCCCATAAGAATTTACCCATCATGGGCGAATCACTTTCTAACATTTCATAGATGGAAATGTCAAGCTCTTCTGATAATTTAAACAAGAGGTTTCCGGTAGCTCTAGCGTCGTCACATGCTCGGTGTGCTTGTTCAAGTGGTACTTTAAGCCACTTACAAAGCTCTCCAAGATTCTTCTTGCGAAGGACAGCCTCGGGTATGTACCTCCTGGCAATAGCCAATGTATCTATTGTGGGTTTGTGGGGCATTTGTATGCCTACATTCTCAAGGCCATTACGGACAAAGTTTATGTCAAACTCAAGGTTGTGACCACACCAGACATCTGCATCCTCCAGCATCTCTTCTACTTTTTTTGATACAAAGGACCATTTTCTTCCACGTTCGGTAAGCATGGCATTACTGATGCCGTGTATAGCTACAACAGATTTGTCCATTCTAATCTTGGTATTTACAAGATCATTATATTCATAAATATTTTCTCCATGTTCATTAAAAATGACACAGCCAAACTCTACGATATGGTCTTCTGTTGGATTTAGTCCGGTTGTTTCTGTATCAAAAACTAAGATTTTCATAGTTCTCCGAAATGTGTGATCTATTAGCATCGAAGTACCTCAAGACATCCCTAAACGTACAATTCTTTCTAGTCAAGAATTTGTTTCGTCGAGATAGTGCAAGAAACACGTCTCCAGCTAATTGAGCATCATCTCCAGCACGGTGAGAGTTCTCGCCATCTACCTCAAGAAACTCGGCTATTGTTTTTAGCTTGTTGTTGGGTGTTCCGAGATCCATCCTAATTGCAAGCTCCATTGGGCATATGCAAGGCGGGAAGAATAACGAATTAATGCCAGCCCTTTCAAAAGAACTCATGACAAACCCGATATCAAAGCCTCTGTTGTATGCCACAAGCAGATCCGCCTTCTGAAATTTGTCGTAAAGTTTTGATGCAACCTTTGCGAAGGGTGGAGCATCATCAATCATATCCTGAGAAATACCAGTAAGATCTGTTATTTTTTCGTTTACCGGTACACCATCATTCAAGAAGTAAGACTCTGGATCTTCAAATTTTCTAGACCCAAGATTAAAAGTTGATAACCCAATCTCTATGATTCTGTCGTTCTGCTTACTCAGTCCTGTTGTCTCAACGTCAAATGCAATGATATTTACCTCCCACCAATTCTTACTAAGTAAGTCATCATAACCACTGGCTACTTGATAATCAGAAGTAATTGCATCTTCGCACGAAATAATGTGAACAATCTCTTTGTGTTCCTTTTGAAGCTTTTGTCGTGCTTTTTCCATGACAACATCTTCGCTTAAACCTGAAGTGTCTACGAGTGTGACGTAGTTTGGCGCTCTTTTATTGTAGCGAGCATCAAAATAAGACCCCACTGTAACTGCCTTTATGATTCTAATCTTGCTCATGTTTTTCCTTTTAATTCTCTAGAGTTTTGGTGAGAGGCACTAACCTTACCTTTGTAAGTGCTAGTTTCGATATGAAACATATATACCTTATGCTCTTCAAAAGTAAAAGTCAAATAATCATCAGTAAACACTGTGATATCCATACTTCCACTCTCATCCTCAACTCTTAGAAATGCCATCGGCATATCATTTTTATTTTTAATTTCCTCAACTGCGCGCACTGTTGCGCAAACCATAAACCTGTGATCTGGAATGGTGACACCAGAAATATAGGTAGCGCCAAGTTTCATGGCCTCATCTCTAAACTCGTCACATGGATGACCGGATACATATTGACCCATGGACTCAAATTCAAGCCTTAACAAATCGAGGCGTGATAAAGGCTCAAACTCATCCACTAGTGTGTAAGAAATATCACCGAACAGGCTTAATTGATTGGGATTTCTTTTTTCGTCCCTTGAAGATTTAAGCCAAGATGAAATACTAGCGAGTAGTTGAGCCCTTTTTATACAAGCGTTGTAGATGCCCCTTACACCCAAAAGTCCATCCATAGCACCTGCGTGTATCAGTGCATTTGCCTGAAGTAGGGTGAGATTATTCTTATCTACGAAATCTGTCATAGATTCATAGGGTTGATTCTTTTCGATTTGCAAGGCTGCATCCTCGGTAATTCCTTTTACCGACATCAACCCTTGCCTAATGACACCATCCTTAACATCGAAGTTTTTAGGAGACTTCGACACATCCAATCTTTGGATTTTGATTCCGAACGATAGTGCATCCCTTGTGAATTCTGCAATCGCATCCGTGTCATCAAACCTAATCTGCATTTGTGCAGCTAAAAGCTCAGCCGTGTAGTGAGTTTTAAGATATGCGGTTATGTATGCTATTTTGGCATACACAGCAGCATGTGACTTATTGAATCCGTATCTGGCGAATGTCTCAATCTGTGACCATAACTCTTCGAGCATTTCTTGTGAGTAACCATTGTTAAGTCCACCGCTAATCATGATTTGCTTTTGTTTTGCCATTTCTTCTGGCTTCTTTTTGCCCATAGCACGCCTGAGAAGATCTGCACCACCAAGTGTGTATCCGCATATCTTCTGTGCGAGAAGCATAATTTGCTCCTGGTAGACAATGATTCCATACGTCTCACCCAATATTTCCTTCATGTCATCATGCAAGAAAGATACAGCCGACAAGCCATTCTTTCTATCAGCATATTCTTCGTGCATACCCTTTGGCTTGTAGTCCATTGGTCCTGGACGATATAGGGCCACAGCAGCGATGATGTCCTCAAATACGTCTGGCTTTAGAATCTGAACGAATCCCATAAATCCGGTTGAGCCAATCTGAAACACACCCTTTGTTCTGCCTGTAGATATGAACTCAAATGTTTCGGGGTCATGAACATATTCAATTCTATTGACATCAATAACTTCTTTTTCTTGTTTATTGATTAGGTGCAAGCAGTAATCAATAACATCAAGCTCCATAAGACCCAGGAAATCAAACTTGATAGCACCCATTTTTTCGGCATCCACATATTGCAACTGTGAAATGTACTTTGTATGAGCACCCTCCTCTGATAGCCACAGAGGGATGATGTCTTTCATATTTCCTTTAGAAACCAGAACCCCAGCAGCGTGTTTGCCGAGGTTTGAGAAGCACCCCTCAAGGCGAGTTGCAATGGGAAATACTTTCTTGTGTCTTTCCTCTATGTATTTACTCAAAGAGTCATACTCGTTGATATAGGCGCTTCTGATTTCCCCATCATCAGTAAAGATGTCTGATAGCGACTCTGTTCTTTTTACACTATCAGGTAGCATCTTAGATACAACATCTGAGTCTCTTGCTCCAATACCGAGAACTCGTGCTGCGGCTTTCCATGCCGATCTAGGCTTGAGTGTTCCAAATGTTGAAATTTGAGTTACCGAGTCGTCCCCATATTTTTTAATCACATAGTCAACAACCTTCATTCTTCCAGAGTTGCTAAAGTCGATATCAAAGTCTGGCATTGATACACGGTCTGGATTCAGGAATCTTTCAAAAAGAAGGCCATATCTTATCGGATCAAGATTTGTGATGCCAAGAGCATAAGCAATGAGACTGCCAGCACCAGAGCCTCGACCTGGGCCAACAGAAATGCCGTTATCTTTCGCATATTTGATGAAGTCCCAAACGATAAGATAGTAACCAATAAAGCCCATGTTCTTGATGATTTCCAATTCATATTTAACTCTCGCAATGTATTCATCTTTTAATAATCCCATACTCTTCAAACCATCAAATATCACCTGACGAATCATGTGGTATTCGTCTTCGTATTCGTCTGGGACGGGAAATTCTGGCAAAAACGATTTTCCTAGATCGAGTTCAACATTACATTGGCTTGCGATATATTTTGCTACCGGGCACTGAATGTCCTTTAAGTAAGCCTCTTTGTTTAAATGAAAATCAAAGTCAAATGCCACTTTAAGTTGATCGCATATAAGCATTGCCTGGAGTTTATAATCCTCTGGCCTTAGATAGTGCACATCGTTAGTTGTCACTATTTGTCGGTTATATTTTTTTGATACTTTTTGGTAAACATCAAGTATCTTTTTTTGTTCCTTTAGCCCATGATCGATGTTCTCAAGATAGAAATCATCTCCAAAAATATCAATTAGGGTGGACATATGAAACTGAGCAGCCTCTTTGTCTTCATTTAGAATGGCAAGCGGAATAGCACCCATTAGATCTCCCGATAAGGCGATTATCCCATTGCTTGCTCTATCTATATCTTCGTATGAGCGTTCTGTAATCATCAACTGAAATAGATTTTTTAGACCAATATCATTCTTTGCCAGAAGCGTTAAATGATGGTTATCTTTTGTTGTCAACTCAACGCCATACACAGGCTTTACTCCATAAGCCTTGCAAGCATTGTGATGCTCAACAATACCCGCCATAGAATCGTGATCGGTAATAGCTAAAACAGAGCCATGACCTGCTGCTATAGCAAGATCTTTAGATGACGGTGTCGCGTCAGCAACTGAGAATCGTGTGTGGGTATGCAAGTGAATCATATCGTTACTTTCTTGGAGTGTTCATTGATAAGGTTCTTCATATTTCCTCTCGTAAGGTCCCTAAAGGAAATATCGTTTTCTGGGATTTTGTAATCCCACCCCTCAACCTTAACCCTTCTCAAAAATTCCACAAGGTGTGACTCAGAGAAATCTTTGTGTATTTCGATTAGGGTCTGCTTGTATTCCTCTGGAACCTCGGTGATACCCTCCATATTGGCGATATCCATAATCATCACCATACGCATATCGTCTGATGGATCTTCCATTTCTAGAATTTGATCAATGCGTCCAGGGCGTCTGAATGCCGCAGGAAGTGATCCTTCGCGGTTGGTTGTCATGAGTGTAATGGGTACGTGATACCAGGAATCCTCAAACATAAACAAAAGATTCTCAAGTACCACATGACTCATACGATCTATATCATCAATGATGACAAGGTCTGGCTTTACGATTTTGCAAAATGATTTCCATTCATCTTGCCTAACTTCTCTCAAGAAGTCAGTAGTAATGTATAAGGTTCTTTTCTGAAAACGACGCATCGCGGTGGCGCACAGGGTTGTTTTACCAGACCCTGGTATACCCTGAAAAATAATATTGCGACGAATTCCGGCCTTGTAGTACTTTTCAAGGCTATCGAGATACTTCAGGGCTGGACCTGAATAGTCGCGAGTTGTGGGTTCATGTGGCGTAACTTTCAAGAGCGCATTATTAGATTTGCCAGCAATCATGCACAGGTCATCTCCCCAAATCACATGACTCATGTATTCGTAGACCATCTCGATATCATTTTTATGACATAGAAATCTTGTGACATCACTTCCGTCTCCACCCGCATCATCATATGCGTAATCATCGTCATCGTCCTCGTCGTCAAGTGATCCACCTACAACCGTAGCAGGAGTGATTGCCAACAGAAAAACGTCCCGTTCCAATCCGTGAAGATTGATTCTGATCAACTCCTCTGTATCGGTTCTTTTTGCAACTTTGCTTACGCCGTATTTAGATATGATTTGTCCGGCAGCAATAAGTGACACATTATCGAGCGAAACGATTTGAGGGTTTGCCTTCAAAAACTTTGCAATTGGGTTTGATAGTGTAATCCTCGGAGGACTTTCAACTGCCTTTTGAAAAGCTTTCCATCCACCTTCTACAATAGAAACGGGATTATCGATTTCAACGTCACTAAAGGTATTGGCCCATGACATTATCTTTGATGCAAGTGGTTCTATCTTGCTATAATACTTGTAAGGTATCTTTGATTGATCAACAATCACCTTTGAAACAAGGTGACCTGCTACATAATCTAGAATATCTTCTTTCATTTAAACTCCTATTGAGGATTGTATGTCTATAATTAAAATTGCCCTACAGACTGACTACCAATGGTATTCGCCAATCATAGATCCACCTTTAGCAAGAAACTATGAAGAAGTCCAGACCAGGCGTAAATATACTGGAGCTGGCGCTTTGGGTGGAGCCATTATTGGTACTGGACTTGGAATAGCCTCCGCAATTGGTAATTCAAAGGACTTCAAGGGTACACCAGCAGAACATGTGATGGGTAATATAGGTCGTGTTGCAAGTGGAACTCTTATTGGTATGGGAATTGGGAATGTTACCGGCAATACTCTGGGTAACAGAAAAATACTCAAAGGCAGACTTAAAAACAATAAGTATGATCTTTCACCGGAAGAAAAAGAAGCTCTTGTGCGTGCCGACAATGAGGCTACACTGAAATTCGGGCCGACTTATAATATGTTGCCGAAGGGATAATATCCTCTGGGAAATTCTCATCAATCTCCATCAATATCATCTTCAAGGCCTGAGAGGTATTCAACTTTCTCTCTTTCGAGAACCGTTCCAACAACTTTAGCAAACTCGGATCTAAGTTGACTGTCAGTGATATTTTTGAAAACTTCTGCAATTTCATCTCCTCCTAACGCTTTAGCAATATTGTAAGGTGTTTTCTTCTCTTTTGATAAAATAAATGAAATGACTGGATCATCTTTATCTTCTTCCTTGATTTCATTCGGGTCAATAAAATGGCCATAATCCATAATGGTGATTATGGTCCCCATCAGATTGATAATGTTATCCGTCACTTCATCAAACAAATATTCTTCTTCAGTCATATTTTATCCTTTGTAATGGATGAGGATTTATCTATTACCCTTTGTATACTGTCAAGTATTTCGTTATTGATCTCATTGATTGGTCGTAATTTCCAAAATGGACCATCGCAAAGAATCATCTTGCACGCACCAAGAGTAAACCTCAGTGCGGACGTAACGGAATCATCACGTCTTGCATCATATGTAAACGACCTGACAATTCCATCCTCTACACCGGCGTGAACCTGACCAAAGAAATAGTCTCGGACCCCAACCCTGTCTTTGTTCATTACGGCACCATTCATAAGGACGGATACCACTAGCCCATTCTTGGATTGTCGCTTATGTATAGATGACTTAAGAAATGAAGGATTTGATTCAGTCTTCTCAATCTTAATAACGAGTCTGTCGCCATGCTTGATACCAATAGAATTATTGTCTAGCTTCTTTATTTTCATATTAGCCTTTTAAAAAAAAGCCCCTCTTTACGAGGGGCGGCATCATTAGAACATGAAGTCATCATCAGCTAATTCAGCCACTTCATCAAGATCATCTTTCATTTCCGACAAAAGATCAAGAGTTTCCTGGTGCGTGAGTTGAGAGTATTCTTTACCAGCACATGCGGTTGCTCTGATCACGAACACATCATGGTCTGTTTCTCCCAATTCTTCCATAAGCTGTAGAACTCGCTTGTGTTGAATGGTTGTCTTTGGCATAGCTTTAGCGAGGGCTGCGATGGACTCGCCATATGAATCCTGATCTTTAGGGTCAAAGATTCCAGATACAATCTCTCGCGCCTTTTTCTTGCCCTCCTCTTTATCTTTAAAGTCCCAGGCCTTAACATAGAGGCTTGCGGCCAACTTCATGCCTTCTTTATCGGCTGGCAGCCCAATGGTTTGCATGTAATAAGATTCTTCATCTTCTTCATCGTTGTCAAAATCGTCGAGGTCTTCTTCCTCTTCATCTTCATATGAATCCTCTTCTTCCTCAAAGTCGTCTTCAACCTCTTCTTCTGGGTCTTCAGTCCAATCATCATCATCTGGCGTAGGAGCTGCCAGATATGGCGCAAGTGCCAACATCAGTTCCTCTTGAGATGATGCGCCAAACCTCTTAATCTCAGAAAGGCTTTTGCCAGTCTTGAGATAGTTAAGTGCGTCTTGAACCGTAACAATGCCAGCTTTGAGAAGCGGCTTGTAACAATAGCCAGACACATCAAGAGATTCGATTGTTGCTGATGTGTCGTTTTTGTTTGCTGATGCAACAGGCTGGTTTGGGTTGTGCTCTTTTTGAACCTTCGCCTCAACTTGCTTCATTTCTGGATCAGGTGATGGGGTAGATACGTACTGGACACCATCACTGTCCGATTCTTGAAGGGAAAGATGTTTAACGTCCTTGTGACTTGACTGTAGATAACGACCTTCGAGTTGCTTGAGTGCATACATCGCTACCGACGAGTAACCTGCCGATGCTGCATCAGCTACGATCTGTTTTCTTACTTCTGGCGACAGTAGGTCGAGTTCTGGTACTTGAATCATCACTAAAATACTCCTTGAGGCATCCCTCTAGATACCCAACTATTGTGGGCTTTTGTTGTTTGATGTATTCAACCTGATGCTGTTGTAATACAAAGTTGGCTGTTTTTTTAGGGTTTCTTGTGTGTGTATGCCATTTAATGAATAAACGCATATACCTTGTGTGTTTTGTGTCAAAGGCATATTTTCTAATCCATTTTTGATACACGTCATCCCACCAAATTTCATCCGGTGGTACTTCTGATGGTCTAAAATTATTCTTCCAGCTCTTATTTAAATCAATGGCTGGCTGGTTAGACGGTGTAGTAGTCTTGTCCATCTCCAATAATCCTGGCGGATTCCATGGGTGTAACGATTGATAGTGGCGCACCATCAACATTCTGTAATACAGACACCGCATTGGGTGTTGCATCAATCTTTTTTATTGTTATTTCTTTTCCATGGGTGTTGTTGAGATTAATTACAACTGGTGCAGTTGTAGCGTCTACAAGCACAATACATTTTTGGTTAGGTATTGTAAATGGTCCAGATACCGAAAAAACTTCCGATGATATTTGCCTGAATATCACGCCTGCAAATTTTTGCTGTGCTTCTTGTACTTGCAAGGCCGCATCGTCATCAAAATCTTCAAGGT
>JBPCUN010000021.1:0-15068 GCA_051011115.1 Weeksellaceae bacterium | reverse complement strand
CCCTGAATGCCTTGTGGTCCTTGTGGACCCTGTTCACCAACAGGTCCTTTCACACCTTGAATACCTTGCGGTCCTTGATCTCCAATAGGCCCTTGATCTCCAACGGGGCCTTGATCTCCGACTGGTCCCTGTTCACCTACATCACCCTTCGGTCCTTTTGGGCCAATTGTTTGCCTTGTTGTTAAATCGATAAAACTCATATTAATCTTTAATGGTGTAAGTCATTCTTTGTATACCCACAATAGCAGTTAAGGCAGGTCTAAAATCTGTTGCATTAGCACCAAATTGGTGCCCAACAAACGATACAGCCGATAAATCCGAAACCACAGTATCACTCCATAATAATACACCGGTACTTGCATTATAAAGCTCAAACACACAATTTGGGTTGTGATAGCGTATGCGGGCGTAGTAAAGAACATTGGCTGCTGGTGTGTAAGTTGTGGATGTGGAGGTTGCGCCTACATTTCCCTTTAGTGTTCCTCCATTAATCCTCAATAATATATCTCCAGCAACAACGGATGTTTTAGACCAATCTGACTTTTGGCCCATACTGATATTAGTGTTTACACCCACTGCTACGATAAGGAATACAAAACCCATCTCTATCTTGTCGCCATTTCTTACAAAATTAGGGTGATAAAACGCACCGCCAGATTCAAACTCAATATCAGCACCAGGCCTGGTGCCAATGACAACGGTGGGGTTCGCAAGTATGATTTGTGGCGTTGTATTGCCTATATAATAGGATGATCCAGCACCAATGCCAAGTAGCGTCCATGTAGCGGTTATTGTATTTGATTCAAGAACCGGATGTAGAGTCTCTAATGGTCCTCGTGGACCCATTTGTCCTCTGGGTCCAAACTCCCCCTTTGGTCCAACAGGACCCTTATTTCCAACTATTCCCTGAACACCAGTAGGACCACGCTCACCTATTGGTCCTTGATCTCCAACTGGACCTTGTTCACCCTGTATGCCCTGGATGCCTTGATCTCCAACGGGGCCTTGATCTCCAACGGGACCTTGATCTCCAACTGGTCCCTGAGGGCCTTGATCTCCCTGCTCTCCTTGTATTCCAACAGGGCCTTGTTCGCCAACTGGTCCCTGATCACCTTTTGGGCCGGGTATAAGCTTTTTACTTAGTATGGTCATCTTATAGCCCCCACAAGACCAGACTGAGATATCGACATATAATCGACAAAAAGCATACCGCTATACAAAGGCGTTGTTAAGACTCCGAAGTGATTTGCCGTTATTCGAAACTTTAACATGGATGCGGTTAATGCGGGTGAAAATGGAGTTTGATAATCGAATATCACAAAATTTTCATCAAATTCACTCCAAATAGAGCCAATAACATTTTGATTATCTTGAACCAGTATTGATAGCGTATACCAAATTCCTGGAGAAAGAGGCGTTGATACGGACTCAAACGTTCCACAAAATAGTTTTATGTTATATCCAGAAAGCTCGAAGTAAACATTGTTAGTTGATGGTGTCTCAGCTGCTGATGCCGAAGAAGGTCGATTATGTGACCCAAAAAGGGTGTAGTTATCAGCGGTTAGGCCAAGCGGAAGCATGAACCTACAAGACATGATTACATTATGAAAATCACCTGATGTGTTGCCAAACCCATCAAACCCAATCTCTACCATTGCTCCAGCATTGCCAGCTAATAACTCGCCAGTTGTAAACGATACAACACCAATTGCATCCTCAAACACAGCCGTACCAAGAGTGACTCCATTATGTGTAGTGGCTGCGGTTAGATGCTTATCAACGGTGACATGATCACAATGCCATAAGATCTGATTCGTGCTATTTGGGTATGCAGGACCAGGTAGACCTTGAATGCCGGTTCGACCATTTGGGCCTGGGTTGCCACGTATTCCAGTTGGGCCTTGTGGTCCAACGTCGCCCTGTATACCAACAGGACCTTGTTCACCAACGGGGCCTTGATCTCCGACTGGACCTTGAATACCTTGAATGCCCTGCGGACCTTGATCTCCGACAGGTCCTTGAGGCCCAACCAAGCCTTGTGGTCCCACTTCTCCAACAGGGCCTTTAATACCTTGTGGTCCTTGAACGCCTTGTGGTCCTTGATCGCCCAGGTCCCCCTTTGGGCCAATAGCTGCTCTTCTAGCAAATATGGGTGGTTTCATTCTCATGATGCACCATGTTCTATTTCGAGGTATTTTGATAATTCTTTAAGATCGCGATATGATCGATAGCCATCTCCGAGAAGAACAGCGTGTATTTCGCCGGACCAGGATGCCCATCCGGGTAGTGGGGCAGCTCTTTGTCCTATAAAAAGCCTACCACCTACAGAACCTACTCCAGTATCACCTGTTCCGGCATTAAAGTTGTGGATGTAAAATCTAGTTTTATCGTTGTTAAATGATGCACATCGAATCGTTTTTGTTTCTGGCGCTAGCCCAACCTCTACATTTTTTGTAGAATAAATAAATTCTGAACTTGATCTAGTCCAACGAATTTTATAACCAGTGTTATCTATTAATAATTTACTTCCGCCAGATGGTGTATATGTTGCAATTGTAATAATTGTAGATGGTTGAGTAATTAATGATGTATCAATGTCAATATACATACCACTATGAACATCCTCAGTACTAAATCCACCACTATAAATAGCGTGCTTAAATCCTCCAGCATCCACACCCACAATGGGTTGTTTATTGGCGTCGGGCTGTATAAGTGAAAGGCCGCCAAGCCTGTCAGTCCAGCTACTAATGGGCAACCCTTCATCAGGGAGATCATCTCCGTGCCAATAAGTATTAACCCACGATGGAAGTATTGGAACAAAAGCTTTAGCTGCTGGCCTCCTAATAATATGATGCATCTTCTACTACCTCAAGTACTTAGAGACATTATATCAACCTAAACAAAAGCCCAAAATAAGTGATAATAAACTAAATATCAGTACGGTCCGTGCAAAATACCCCTTTGATCCATCCACTCTATTTTCTGCTCTTCGGTGGTTTGTGGGATTTCTTTTTCGACGAGTGGGAGTTTAAGCTCCCAATCAAGCACGCCTGGACGGATGCCCTGATATTCATCTTCGTAGTAAATGTAGATGGCCTGCATATTATGTGCAGTTGCACCCCAAACTTGTCTGCCGTCGTCAAGCATCCATTCTCTTCTATCGAAGTTAATGGCGTATGCCGACCAAACTCGCCATGGATCATATGAGACATGGGGCAACATGTATTCCCGCGTATCAGTCATGACACGCATGATCTCGTCGTGAGGAGGGCACTCTGGGTTGCAATGAAGCCTCATTCGCTTACCCGTTGGTAGGACTAGATGCTCATCGGCAGGAAAGAATAACTCTTTTAGCATGTCCTGACAGCCCAGAGTGAATGAGGATAATAAGATTAGGATAAACAGCTTCATATTCATGATTATATATGATATGAATAAAGTATGCGGAAGTGCTGGAATGGTATACAGACCCGACTTAAAATCGGGCGCAATAAAATTGCTTGAGGGTTCGAGTCCCTCCTTCCGTACTTGATTTGACACAAAAACCAAACAATAAGGAGAGGTATGTATGTGATAACCCTGGAAGAAAAAATTAAATTTGCTCGGGAGGACGGAGAAGGCTGGAAGGAGATATATCGATATCTACAGCAGCAAGGATTTACTTTGCTGGATATCGAGGATGCGAGATTTTCACTTTATGAACAAAGAATTGAGGAGAACGACAATGAGTGACCTACATCTAACATTAACAAGAGAAGAGTTTTTGAATTGGCTAGCTACCTGGAGAATCGAATTTAATGAATCAAGCATGATTGATTTCCTTAGGGAGGGATTTGTAGGCTTGGACACCTATACTAATGATGAGCTAATCAAAGAGTGGGAAAAAGAACGACAGTGCGATGCCGAGGCACAATTCGAGGATCTGAAAAGTTACATTGGAAGACTCTGGGATATGGAAATCGATTTTAGTCAATACGATGGCAACGTCGTGCTTGAATTAGTGGATGAGTTATGAGTAATAAAATCAAAAGCTTTACACTTGTTGACAAGACGTTCACATTAACGACTGATTCATTCATTATCACAATTGAGTTTCCAGTGGTTCCTCAAGAGTGTTCTGAGATCAGCTTTTACCGAGATGATTTATCGAAGTATGAAGGTGATGAGATTACAGACATCACCTTCTATGACCAAAGTATTGTCATTCATATGTCATCTTGCAGTCTCATGTTTTCTAAAGAAGGGACTAAATATGAACATCAAAAGATTGGACACTGAGTATGAACACGAAGTGTTTGTTGAGCTTTATGATCCATCTCGGACTGAGCACGAATTCATAGAAATACCACCCTTAATAAAAAAAGATGGCTGGTACATGATCGGAGATTTCTGCTGGTTTGAGTATCAAGGTAAGGCTTTTGAATGTGCATCACCACACCATAAAAGAAACTTTAGATTTAGATTAAAAGTGCTAAACGCATACGAAATAGATTCAAGAGTTATAAAGATGTTTGATGAGTTATCAAGCATTGATCATAGCTACCTGTCACCAGAGCAGATAGAGATAATGCGTTGCTGGCATTTTGAAAACAATACCAGGATTAATTTAAGAGCACACCTACCATGGCTAAAGGGGTTGGAATGTACAGATTAACAAAACTTAGCAAAAACGACCCAATCGATTATGAGGATCTGATATCGAAAGGGTCAATTCGTGGACTTAGAACAAACTCGGTTGAAGGAGATATTCAAAAATACCCAGAGATTGGCGAGTCTATCCATATGAATGCAGAATCACTTAATCCTGATTATGCATTCAGACTAGTCACTACATCACATATTGTGAAATTTGACCACCAGGATACTATCAACAAAAAGTGGATCTTCACCACCGAATCTGGATCGGTATATTTTCTGGAGAGAATATGAACGGAAGAATCGAGATTATGAAAGCCGGACTTGTTAAGGGTCTTTTAAGTGACTCGGTTGAAGGCTGGAGGCCTGATGGTAAGTACAAGAAAGTGTTTTGGGGGGTGTATTTAAGAAAATCAACAGGGCTTGCAGATCATTTGAGGGATTTTAATACTGAGTCCGAAGCAAGATTCTTTGCTAAAGAGCTTGCTGAAGCAACAGAGATTGAGTACGACTTCAAACTATGGTGAGATATGCTCGAACTGGAAATGAACTACATCGGATTCGATAACAAGAATCGTCCATACCTGTTTAAGGAATTACCATCTGAACAAGAAGGAAGGCAGCAAAGACGTGAATGGTTGATGTGCTACTGGAGTGATGATAAGTTTCTTGGTCCAGCCGAAATATGGCTACCGGGCCAAAAGGGACCTACGTATCTGACGCCAGAGATGCACGCAAAATTAAGAATCTTTTGTTGTAATGGCACAGGTAATAACTACACAATGGTGGGTCCCGGTAAACCAGAGCCTGCACATATGTGTTACCTCGGAGGAAAGGAGGTTGTAATTAGCCCAGAACTTCTAGTCCCTATTAGGGGAACACTAAATAAAGCCAAAAAATAAGTGATAATACGACAGTGCAATAGTGCGCTATATACAGGAGATATATATGACGTTGAGAGTACGACACATTCGTAACGAAAACAAACAACCACTGGCTACTTTGGCGAGCATGCTGTGGGCTGATGATTGGGTAAAGCTTGCCATGTCGAGGTGTAATAAGCTCGACACGTTCAACAAGGCTCGTGGTCGAAAGATTGCACTTGGTCGTGTGCAGGCTGATCACTCTATCGTGTACAACAAAGACAAACCACTTGATGCTTTGTGGCTGTTGCTACAAGGTGAGACGATTCTCGTGAAGAAGGATGAAGTTAGTCTCGTGGTGGATGCGCTTCGTGACTACAAAGAACTTAATCGCGGTTTGATTGGGTATCAATCCAGAGAACTCAAAGAAGGGGAACTTGACTACAAGCTCTTGTCATCAAATAATGGTGATAAGTTTTTGGAAAGAAAGATTTCCAATCTTCTTCCTGGTGATGTGGTCGATGGAACAACTTTGGGTGATAGTGACACGCAAGAGGCACGCTTTGTGATTGTGATTTCAGTTGTTCATAATGAATCGTACTCTGCTATCTATGCATTGGGTAAGTCTGATTCACGAACGAACACTATCATGTTCAGAGCATACGACACACACAAAAAAGTCAAGGTTTACACCTGATTAAGTCAAACGACCCCCAGGTCGTTTTTTTTACGAGAAATATATGATAAAACAATGGTATCTCATCCACAGGATGACAAAAGAAACTATGTCGGTTTGCAAAACAAAAGAAGATGCCTATGAAGCAAATGACAGATTACAGAGGAGCGTAAGAGAAAAACTTTGGAATCAATTGTATGCATGCGAGCCAGTAGTCATCATCCTTGCCAGAGATAGAGGTGAGGCTATACGCATGCTTAATAGAATGGAGGCTGAGTTATCGGCCAACCCACCGGTGATTTTATGAGTAGGAATGATTGGGATTTAAGACTTAAAACACTCTTTGAGAAGCCGCGCATCATATTTCATGAAGAGGCAGGGGTGATTTCTCCTGATGATTGTTGGGTTATGTTGTGGGGGCCATTCATGTATATCGGAGATACTTTACCTGGCCTTGCATTTGAAGTGATAGTAGGGTTTGCTAAAACATACAACATTGTAGGATAAACAATGAAAATTCATAATTTACGACTTGGTCTTGCGACTAACTCATCATCAACTCACTCGATTATCTGGTCGAGTAATGTTATGGGATATAGCGAAGATCCTCCAGATTGGGAGGATTCATATGGGTGGGATTATTTCACCCTAACGAATGAATGGTCAAAGTCTGACTATTTTGCATCCCAGCTGGCGGACTACTGGTTTTGGGAAGGAATGCAAGACCCACCAAGCAAAGAAGACTTGATGGTCCTTGATCAAAGAACACTTGAACTCAAAACACTCATCAGTATCTTTGATTTACCTGATGACTGGAAGCCTTCAAGTGTTGATCATCAGTCTGTCATTCTTAATCCAAAGCTCATTGAAATGTACCTGGACGGTAATGCTCATGTTCAAATCTTTCTTCATCAGCTTGCTGAGTGGGTCAAACGAGATGATGTGATTGTTCTTGGCGGCAATGACAATTCAGATTATTCGCATCCAATATATAGCAATAAGGGTATTCGTGCCGGTGATATTGGGCATATGATTGAATGGGTTGCGGCTACTCTTTTGGAGGATAAGGGCCGTGTCAGGTTTGACCCAGACACCAATAACTGGACAGTATTCAGGTTCGACCCAGAAGGAAATCTAAAGGTTAAGGCCACATTTTCATTTGATCCAAAATCAGAAAGACTTAAAAAGTCTAAGCTTCCAGAGCTTGCTGATTTGAAGATCACTGACTACTGCCCCTATATGTGTGAATTTTGCTATCAGGGATCTACCAAGAATGGAATACATGCCAGTCTTGATGACATCAAACGTATTGCATCGGAATTGTCTGATGCTGGATGCTTTGAGGTTGCAATTGGTGGTGGTGAGCCAACTTTACATCCCGATTTTAAAGAAATACTTTCAATTTTCGAGAAAAAAAATATTGTTGTGAACTTCACAACAAGAAATAAGAAGTTTCTCGAAGATCCAGAGAACTTTAAACTCTTCAGTGGTAATGTGGCGTTTAGCTCTGAAAGTCCAGATGAAATTGAGAAGCTGTTTAAGGCAACTGTCAAAAGTTGGACAAACCAACGTATTAATATCCAATATGTGATGGGTTCAACTGATCAGGATACCTTTTATAAGATCTTAAGACAGGCTCCACGATTTGATGCAGTCACCCTTCTTGGGTATAAGACGACAGGCTTTGGTTCATCATTCACACCACATGATTACAAGGACTGGCAAAATACACTACATGAGGCCATCAAAAAAATGACTAGTTTCAATATTGGTATTGATACTGCACTGGCCAATGAGAGTGATTTGAGTGATATTCCGCCACATATGTACTACAGAGAGGAGGGTAAGTTCTCCTTCTATATCGATGCGGTGAAAATGACCTATGCGCCATCTAGTTTTTGTCCAGAGGTTATTGACGGAGTAAAAATGATTAGGCCACTTGGTAATGTTTTTGAGGCGTGGGAGGATACTCCAGTGCTAAGAAACAATAAGATTGTCGAGTGATGTCATGGGGGTATTTACCCCCATTTTTTTTACTAAAGAAAACTTCGTTTTAAGTAATAATACATAAGCATTTAATAACAACAAAAGGAGATTGTAATGCAAACGGTACCAGTAAAATTAAACGATCTTAAGTGTGGCGATGAGTTTAGAATTAAGGATTACCAGAGGCAAAAGTATTTAGTACATTCAATTTTTGACAAAAGTAAAAGCTTGATACATGATAGCCCAAGGTATTCTCAAAGTATCATTTCTAATACAGGTGGGGTGATTGCTACCGCAAAGCCACAATCGGGCAAAAACAATTGGTCTGATGTGATGATTATCAGCGGCCTAGATAGAGAGGTGTATGTAGATAAACCACTCTACTTTTATGAGCTGGATAACATGAAATGTTTTAAATATACCAGCAATAACAAGCTTACATCCAAGTACATGAAAATTAATAATACGCAATTCGTGAGTACACATGGTGATATTCATGATGTTGGCAGTGACGAATACTTGTCCTGCTTTTCTAATAAGCCTTATAGCTGTGATGATATTGAAGTCATTTCATTTGAGGAGTTCAAGAAAAAATGAAAACGTCATTTAAATCTTTAGGTATTGGGGAGTATTTTGAGCTTAAATCAAAGTTGCCGATGGTACCTTTTACCATTTGGAAAAAGATCTCCGATGACATGGCAGTTGCTAGAGATGCCGAGGGGTGCTCTATTTCCGTTTATCAAGACATTGAAGTGTTACATATACACATAGTACATTAGGAGTTGATATGAGCAGGAACCTTGGAAGGTCATTTTGTGATTGTGGGAGGGTTTTTAAGTTGTCTGATTTTGTGGGTAAGCCTATTGAATTCAGAAGATACCATCATTACGCACCACAAATGGGTTGCAAAATGGAATGTGATCAGTGTGGTGAAGTCTATTTCGCATACATGTATAGAAAAGACGAGTATTGGTCACGCCAATCCATTCAAGATGGCAGTTGGAATAACAAAGATAAATACCCTGAAATGGCAGGTCGATTTGCAATCGAGCATGATAGTCCTATTTTTGGAAAGTATGTTTCACAAACCGGATGTTTTGTGATAGATCTTTCTTATTACGATACTTATAACGACGAGAAAACAGATGAAAAACCAGAAAAGCCATGGCATCTTTGCGAGGATGATGCGGAAGATGTTGAGTGGGTTTGGAAAAGTCCCGAGGACTAGTACAGTTATTAACGTCATCATGTTTGGCACTGTGCTCATGGCTGCGTATTTTGGTCATTCAGATTATGTTGGACTTGTTTCTGTGATTTGGATAAGCTTCATGATTGGTAATGCCATTGGCGTAACTGAAGTATGCGATGATTTTCATGATGTTTTGGATGACATAATTAAGAAATACCAGGATAATGAAGAGGAGTTGTTTCGATGGAGGAAACATATTATGTCAGCTAAACCAGGCTCAAGTATCGAGACAGTCTATACTCAACTACTCATTAATAGAGATCTAGTTGAGATATCCAAGCTACTAAAGGCTAAACATAAACTTCAATGCACTGGTGTGAAGGCAACTATTTCTGATACATGTGAGTATGACGCTATATATTTTGACGACATACAGGAAAGCATTCTGGTTGTTAATGATATCTGGTATCACATGTGTGAGTCGGGATATGTAAGACAGATGACAGAGGTTGGTCTTGGTTGCTATCTTAAGTTTTTGGATGAGTTCACAACCGCTGAAGCTGTAGACATAAACATAACATAATAATTTGTTCGCCACCCATAAAAGTGACGCCAGAAGGCAAGGAGTAAAAACAAAAAACACTGGGTGGCGAACTTTTTTATTATAACCACGGACTAACCAATGTCAAAAGAAAAAATGCAAGTTGATAAAATAACAGTCAATTTATCAAATATCACGTTTTCAAAAACATGGACAACTCTTAACAAAAGGCATCAAAACGACGCCACAACAAAAGAGATGCTTGAAATATCTACATGGGATCCAACTTATTCGGGACGGCTAAAATCGAGTTTTGCATTAAGGCAAAGTGCCAGAGAAATAATAGCAAGAGGCAAGAAAATGGACGCTCATTGTTTTGACATGTGTATTGAGTGTAGATACTATTCACACAATACACCAAAGTTAGTAAGTGAGGTCTTATTTGCGATTGCTCTCGAAGAGATGAGAGAACACTATAAACAACACATTTTTGAGGAAAGTAAATTATGCAGAATGAAATCAACTTTTTCGGTATTGATTACCACGATGGCTATGAAGGTGAGTCATTTATGCTCCTGTTTTCGGAGGCCATAGATGAGGATGGATTCAAAGATAATCTCAAGGCATTTATCAAGAAATGGGTAGATAGTAATCATTTTGTCGATGATGACAGGACGGAATTCGTTAATCAGATCACTTTGACCGAAGCAAATGCCGCTGAAAAATTCTCCAGAAATTCCTACGATCTTAGAATAAAACTATCAACTGACTACCTCACTAAACAAATTAAGGAGGCAATTGAAGCGGACGATCCAGACAAGTTCCTTGAGCTTGCCTCAAGGCGAAGAGGGGCTATTGATTTGAAGACTTTGATTAATGGCATGAATAACGTACAGGTTTAGGGGGGGTAATGACAAGCTTTTCAGAAAGGATGAAGTCATATGAGGTAGCATCCTCACAAGTGCTACCCGCAAGACTTCCGGTAATTATCAGGCTTGATGGCAATTCATTTAGCAAGCTAACAAATGAGCAATTTGAAAAGCCTTTTGATGAAAAATTTGAAATGGCTATGCTTGAAGCAACTAAGGCATTGATGTCGTATTGTTCTGGATGTGTGGTTGGTTATACGCAGTCGGACGAGATTACTTTAGTTCTAACTAATAATCAGAGCGATAAGTCCGAGCCATTCCTTGGTAATAGAACCCAAAAGATTGCAAGCCTTACAGCAGCCATTGCAAGTGTGGCATTTAATAAGTATCTCGAAAAGGACTTACGCCACGACACATTAGCTGTGTTTGACTCAAGGGTCTATGTTGTGCCAGAAAGTGAGGTCATCAATGTATTGAGATGGCGTCAGCTTGACTGTTATAGAAATGGCATCAATGTCTGGCTTCACCATAAGCTCAAAGAAAAATATGGGCGAAAGAAGTCACAGTCCATGCTTCATAAGAAGAATACCAACGAACAAAAGGCGATGATCCTTGATGAGTTTGATGTTCATTTCGGTGATCTTCCTACAAGGTGGTTTCAGGGAAGAGTCGTTCGAAGATTATTGTCTGAGAAGCCAATTTCAGATGTTATGGATTCTGAGAAATACCAAAGACTTATCGATGGTGGAAAAATCAAAGGTGATGAGGTTGTGCTCAGAAATGACTTTGATGTTGCCGAGAATCTGTCTTTTGGTGATTACGATGATTATCGAGATCTTGAGATTGGATTTCCAGAGTTTGAAAGAACCGATAAAAAGGTGGACGTCAATTGCTTCAAAATGCCCGTTGATCAAGTTAATAGCAATGGAGACTTGATCCCAAAAGAGGTTATGGAAAGGCAATGGAAGGTATGGAGTGAATCAAAAATCAAGGTTCCGTTTTGTGACCTAACTATCCACGAGGTATCTGACGGTGGAATATATAACCCAAAAGCACTCGAAAGGCTTAATTTGGATATAGAGGAGAATGAGGATGAATAATCTAATGGAGGTGTTTAACAAGTTCGAGGATATCTTACAGGTTGAAGTTGATCTACCCAATACAGCTGCTGAGTTAAGAGACGCTCTTCTTAAGTTAAAAGAGGAAGTAATGAAGGCATCACTCAAAAAGGCGATTGACGAGCATTTTCATAATATTGACACCGCAGAAAAGCTTAAAGCAAGAATCTCAAACTGGCATGACTTCGTTACGATCTGTAATGAGTTTGTTCCTGTTTATGGGACTATTTGGAATGTTGAGCTTTGGGATGACAAATTAACATTTTATGCAGAAGAGTACAGCTCAAGCGCACAAAGAGATCTTACTGATTCATTTACCTATCAGGGAGAAGAGCAAATAAAGAAGTTCCTATCGGACTACAAAAAACACTACGAAGATCTATCGTCAAAACAAGCACTAGACGAGGATTATAGCAAGGGGTTCACAAAATGAAGATTATTGTTGCGGGGTCTAGAGATATCAAAGACAAAGACTTAGTGTGGGGCATCATTGATCGGGTCATAAAGGATAAAAATCTCGATGATGACGAAATAACCATTGTGACGGGTGGTGCTCGTGGAGTTGATTTAATGGCGGAGCAGTTAGCAAAACTCATGAGTTGGAAAAGTGTTGTGATGAACGCAGATTGGACCAAGCATGGTAAGTCAGCAGGACCGATCCGAAATAGAGAAATGGCTAAAGTCTCCGACATGCTAATTGCGATATGGGACGGAGAATCAAGAGGAACTAAAAACATGATATCGGAGGCTAAGCAAAGAGGCCTTGATGTTGTGGTGGAGATTGTCAAATGAGTATAACTAAGAAAAGTGCGTTCGAGGATAGTCTGTTTTGGAACGAAGAAGCTTCTAATGCCTGCGTAGTCCTTGAAAAGCAGGTGTTAGATTTCATAAAGAATAATGAGGATTCCTTTGACTATACAAGCATAATGACGATGATACACGAAGCTGTAGCTACAGCTAGCCTGGAGCATAGAATTAATGCACAAGCTGATATGCACAAAAAATTATCTGATGAAAAGTGGGGTAAATCATGACTGTAAGACCGATGTTGATATTTAACCTTTGGGGTGACTCTTGAAAAGGATAACAACCGAGACAAAATTCTATCTGAAGTGTGATAAATGCAAAACGGTATTTACCGAGGAAGTCCCACATATTGTAATAAATGCCAAGTCTTACTATGGGTTGGAAGAGTGGGATCACGACCATTACAATCACATGGATTCAGAGCTTTCCTTTTGCCATCCATGTGGCAGTGATCTGTACAGTAAATTCTTAAGAATAATCAATGGTAGCTTATGAGTAATGGAGGTCTTAAATGTTTAGAAAAGCTATTCTTGAAAAAGATACAATACGCAAACGCCTAAAAATACCCATAGATGAAGTTATTAGAGGTGACATTTTACACATTGGCGGGCTACCTCATGTGGTTACTGATGTAAGTCGAACTCCGGTGCTTTACAACACAAGCGACTTCACATTAAGTCTTTACCAAAACCAGTCCTTTAGTTCACGTTCAGGCACAGTGCTTGAGGTTGATCGAGAATTGCCGAATAAGGTCCTGATAAAAGATCTTAATGGGGGCGAGTTATTTTTGTTTGAAAATAAGATATGTATTGTGATTCATCAAGAATGCGAATTGCGAGCTGCCAGTAATGTAGCTACCAGACCGATATACTTTACTGATACAGATGGATATCATTACTATTCAGATGACTCGTGGGAGTTCTCTTTTACTGAAGTGGAAAAACTTAAGGTGACATATGAGTAATGTTTTCGACGAACTGTGTCTTGAATCACAAAAACAAGAGAAGTGAGAATGGCCGAAAATAAAACGAAGCAATTGGGGTTATTGATGGATCAATTAGAAACGCTGGTTGAGTACTCTAAGCTTGAATACAAAGAGCAACAAACGATAATGGATGTAATCCAAAAAATGTCCGAGATTGTAAAAAGACTCAATGGTGAGAGATCGGAGCCTGTAGCTGTCAGGGTTGTTATTCCTGTGAGGTATCCAGAGGATAATGAACTCAATGGTAAATCTGATGAGAATGGTGACTTGCCGTTTCTCGACGGGGAAATTTGGTCAATAGATATTGACCTGGATACAGGCAAAATAAAAGATTGGCCAAGCGGAAACACTGTTGTGATACATGACAAAGTCAACGATATGGGGTCTTATTATTTATTAGACTCACATAACGATGTGATCTTTTCTGTTGACGAAGACAGCTATGTGCCTGATTTTCTTCAGATTAATGATTATGGGTTTGGAGACTATGTTCTGTTTTCTGTAGAGGAAGATGGAAAAATTTACAGATGGCCGGGAAAAGATAAAGTCATGGAATGGTTCACCGAGTACAAGGAGGAGTCAGATGATTAATACAACAACCAACCATAACCAGGGTAAAGAAATGGATAAGCCAAAATGTTGGGTCGCGGATTACGGCACTATTCAGGAGGCGTTTCTGATATCAGTAGACGCCCACAATGGTAGTCATCTCGTGTTTCTGTTAGAGCATTACATGAAGTGGGGCGAACCTAACCCAGGCGAGGGGTTTCAGGGAATGAGGGTCACCCCATTTGATGTATGGCCTCATGAGGAGTATCCACCCAAACAATGGGCAGACAACCTTGAGTTGTTCTACAGCCCTAAAAAATGGGGCCATGAAGCAATGGTTCACTAAATTCACATATAGGAGTACATGTTATGACTTTTACAACGATGTTAACAATAGGCGATAAGATTTTTGCATGGGATTCTGATGGTAGAGCCTGGCGGCGAAATGAACAGTACATTGAGGGTGGTCATGTAGATGGTGGAGCTTATACAGCATACGCCATGCAAAACAACTTTAGATGCACATGCGGCAAGTATAGTCCAGCCGGATCAAGATGCGAATGCGGCGAGTGGTTGCCAGATGCATGGGTTCGTGAATATGGCTATGACCATCCAGAGGGAGGTTAGTTATGGGTGATGGAATATGGTTGGATACCTACGGAGGTATTGATGATGATTGCTATTACGACTGTGGCCAATACTATAGTGAAGGACCTCGCTGTTTAGATGATCGAACTGTAGTCGCTGAGACACAGAAGGCGTGGCAATGCTCAGAAGGATATTGGTGGCCAAAGTCCCAAAGCGAAAGAGATAAAGACGGGGTCCTTCATGTCTCGGCATGGATATG
>JBPCUN010000020.1:0-3560 GCA_051011115.1 Weeksellaceae bacterium | reverse complement strand
CATCTTCCCTTGACATTTGGTCACTTTTAATTGGACCATTCTGGAATTGAAACGTATAAGCATCTAAACACGCTTGTTGTATTTCTTTCTTTTAATTGGACCATTCTGGAATTGAAACAATATACTTGCAAACACCTTATTTATCTATATGACTTTTAATTGGACCATTCTGGAATTGAAACCAGGCAACATATAATGTTGTTAAACAATTTTATAAACTTTTAATTGGACCATTCTGGAATTGAAACTAGATGATGAAACTAATTTAAACATCTTAGAAGAAGCTTTTAATTGGACCATTCTGGAATTGAAACACATATATGCTACACCAAAGAGATATTTAAAGGCTACTTTTAATTGGACCATTCTGGAATTGAAACCGCTTTAATGAGGTATTTAATGTATGATGAATTAAACTTTTAATTGGACCATTCTGGAATTGAAACTAAACTTGACGAATCGTGTCTTTTGTGATGCCATAACTTTTAATTGGACCATTCTGGAATTGAAACATGAGCAGATGTTTTTAGACATTCAGAAAGCTATTGACTTTTAATTGGACCATTCTGGAATTGAAACTGATAGTACGGCAATTTGATTATTTGAGCAAGGAAGCTTTTAATTGGACCATTCTGGAATTGAAACATAATACTGGTGCTATTTTCGTTATGAATGCCTATGCTTTTAATTGGACCATTCTGGAATTGAAACCGTTCTTAATTGTCCTGTTCTTAGGCGTAGTCATGCTTTTAATTGGACCATTCTGGAATTGAAACGAGGTTGGGGGTTGAAAGGCTGGCAATTACATATTATCTTTTAATTGGACCATTCTGGAATTGAAACCTCAGTAATCAAATTACATCTAAGCAGAGATTAATCTTTTAATTGGACCATTCTGGAATTGAAACATATAGAATAAAATTGTAGTGAAAATATAAATCGCACTTTTAATTGGACCATTCTGGAATTGAAACCAAAGTGGCTAGTTTAATATCTACTGCAAGAAGTAACTTTTAATTGGACCATTCTGGAATTGAAACAATTATCTTTGTATTCGGCTAAATCAATATGATTACCTTTTAATTGGACCATTCTGGAATTGAAACTCTAAACAGATTATCTTTTGGCATTGGCTTTCTACTCTTTTAATTGGACCATTCTGGAATTGAAACATTTTCATTACAACAGAATAATGACCGTCCTTGTGACTTTTAATTGGACCATTCTGGAATTGAAACAGAATTACAAAAAGAATTTACCAGTAAATTTAATATCTTTTAATTGGACCATTCTGGAATTGAAACATTATAAAATTAAAGCCATTTGAATTTTATAAAGGCTTTTAATTGGACCATTCTGGAATTGAAACATGATAAAGAGTTTGAATTAACTGAAAAAAGGGTTCTTTTAATTGGACCATTCTGGAATTGAAACCTTTTGATTTTACAGAAGCAAAAAGAAACGTGATACTTTTAATTGGACCATTCTGGAATTGAAACTCTGAATTGAAGACTGCATAAATATTATTAAGTTCACTTTTAATTGGACCATTCTGGAATTGAAACCAGATAATGCAGAAGCACCAGACTTCCCAAGTTGGCTTTTAATTGGACCATTCTGGAATTGAAACTTGAATTTGACCGAAAAGCAATTGAAAAAATTAGACTTTTAATTGGACCATTCTGGAATTGAAACTGAATATAAATTCTATTTGCTATATAAGTTAATTCGCTTTTAATTGGACCATTCTGGAATTGAAACACCTCTAAATATATTTTATTAACCGCATTAGGCTCGCTTTTAATTGGACCATTCTGGAATTGAAACAATCTCTTTCAATATTGGCAGCAGCGTAAACGCGTCTTTTAATTGGACCATTCTGGAATTGAAACGTTACAATTATTGGGAAACTATAACTAGTACATTTCTTTTAATTGGACCATTCTGGAATTGAAACTTAGTTGCTACTTTTGCCCCTTTGAATCCAATAAGCTTTTAATTGGACCATTCTGGAATTGAAACTGATAGTACGGCAATTTGATTATTTGAGCAAGGAAGCTTTTAATTGGACCATTCTGGAATTGAAACTTAGCATTACCAGCATCGATTGTGTTACATAGAATTCTTTTAATTGGACCATTCTGGAATTGAAACTTACAAGATGAAATTAATGTTATAAATAACATCCTTCTTTTAATTGGACCATTCTGGAATTGAAACACAATTGTAATTAGGTGGTATTTAGAAATAATTAACTTTTAATTGGACCATTCTGGAATTGAAACAAATTAACACACCTTATACATCCGTAGATTATTCTACTTTTAATTGGACCATTCTGGAATTGAAACATCCCTACAAAGACGGAGGCTATTTATACGGCACGCTTTTAATTGGACCATTCTGGAATTGAAACCTTACGCCAACAGGTGTTCAAGTTGATACAACGCACTTTAAATTGGACCATTCTGGAATTGAAACTAACAATATCCTCCAATGTTTCATACCCAAAAACCTCTTTTAATTGGACCATTCTGGAATTGAAACTTTATCATAATTATCATCATTTTCATTGTCATAATACTTTTAATTGGACCATTCTGGAATTGAAACAGTCTTTTATGATTATATGGTTACAACGGGGTTCTACTTTTAATTGGACCATTCTGGAATTGAAACTTAGCATATACCGAGCGTGTAGGTGAATTTTTAGACTTTTAATTGGACCATTCTGGAATTGAAACTTGAGGAAACCGACTGGCATAATGTCGTTGTAAACGCTTTTAATTGGACCATTCTGGAATTGAAACTATATCGGAGTTGAGAAGATGCTTATCATATTATCACTTTTAATTGGACCATTCTGGAATTGAAACTCCAGAGAGTTAAGGGCAATTAACGCAAGTGGCGAACTTTTAATTGGACCATTCTGGAATTGAAACAAAAGTTTCTAGGCACTTATGCCAAGCCAATCACTGCTTTTAATTGGACCATTCTGGAATTGAAACTCGCTAGGTGCCCGCCCGCACTATGCCCCGCTAGAACTTTTAATTGGACCATTCTGGAATTGAAACAATATAAAACTTCTATAGGGGAAGAGGATTTGAATACTTTTAATTGGACCATTCTGGAATTGAAACAAGGAGTTGCAAAACATGGCTTCTGAGTTACAAAATCTTTTAATTGGACCATTCTGGAATTGAAACCAGATGGTGTTGTTAATTCAATTGAATTTGATAAGGCTTTTAATTGGACCATTCTGGAATTGAAACCGAGGTAAGGGATGATAATGATGGTAGTGGTCCTTCTTTTAATTGGACCATTCTGGAATTGAAAGATAAATTAAAACTAAAAACTAACATTAAATCAAAACTTTTAATTGGACCATTCTGGAATTGAAACTTCTAATTTTTGACAAGAACCATTTTGAACCAGAATCTTTTAATTGGACCATTCTGGAATTGAAACTTGACCAACATGCAGACTTCATTTGATGACATACCACTTTTAATTGGACCATTCTGGAATTGAAACTGCACAGTACCCAGATATTTCTATTG
>JBPCUN010000019.1:0-83726 GCA_051011115.1 Weeksellaceae bacterium | reverse complement strand
GCGGAATTAAATGATTTTGCAATGACGAATGAATTAGATTTAACCATTGTTGGTCCAGAGATGGAACTGGTAGATGGCATTGTAGATGAATTTACAGCAGCAGGACTTGAAATATTTGGACCACATAAAAAGGCGGCGCATCTAGAAGGGAGTAAAGTTTTTGCAAAAGAATTTATGCAGAAACATGGTGTGAAAACAGCTTCTTATCAAACATTTCGTCACTTTGTAGATGCGAAAGATTATGTGGAAAATCTAGAAACTTTTCCAGTGGTAATCAAGGCAAGTGGATTAGCTGCGGGTAAAGGGGTAATCATTGCTCAAGATAAGTTTGAAGCGCATGAGGCAGTTAAGGACATGATGGATGATAAGTCTTTTGGGGATGCAGGAGATGAGGTTGTGATTGAACAATTTTTAGAGGGTTTTGAATGTTCAATCTTATCAATTTATAACGGAAAAGAAATCGTTCCTTTTATTTCTGCCAAGGATCATAAGAAAATTGGAGAAGGAGAAACAGGTTTAAATACGGGAGGAATGGGCGTAATCGCACCAAATCCCTTATTTACAGAGGCTCATTTTCAAGAGTTTGTAGAAGAGATATTAGAGCCTACCGCCAAAGGATTATCAGAGGAAGGATTAACTTTTTCTGGGGTTATCTTTTTTGGATTAATGATAACAACCTCTGGCGTTTATTTATTAGAGTATAATGTGCGATTTGGCGACCCAGAAACAGAAGCTGTTTTGCCTTTAATGGAATCTAATTTATTAGAAATTATTCAAAAATCTAATCGTGGAGAATCATTTGAAATTCAATGGAAAGATCAACACGCTTGTTGCGTAGTCATGGCTAGTGGAGGATACCCAGAAAACTATGATAAAGGTTACGAAATTAGAGGGTTAGATCAAGTAGATGCTCCGCTGTTTATTGCAGGAGCTTCTGCAATGGCGAGCAAGGTTGTAACTTCTGGAGGTCGTGTTTTAAACGTTGTGGGACTAGGGGAAACTTTAGAAGATGCCCGAGAGCAGGCATATCAAAACATCAAGAAAATTCATTTCGATTACGAATATTATAGAGAAGATATTGGTAAGGTTTAATCAATTAATAGATGACCTATCAAAATTAGATTTAATTTTGGTAGGTTTTTTAAATTACATCTATGCGTAAAATCCTAAAATTCATCTTTTTACTATTGGCATTTCCCTGGGTTTATGCTTTGCTTTTGCATGTGATTAATCCTCCAATTACCATCACTCAAATCAATAGTTTGGTAGAAGGTTATGGCTTAAATAGGGATTATCTATCATCAAGTGAAATTCCAGAGGATGCTATGTGGGCCTTGGTAGGTGCAGAGGATCAGAAGTTTGCTTTGCATAATGGGTTTGATGTAGATGAAATCAAGAAAGCTTATGAGGTAAACAAACAAGGCAAAAAATTGAGAGGCGGTAGCACCATATCGCAACAAGTAGCGAAAAATGTATTCTTATGGCAAGGTAGAACATGGGTGCGCAAAGGATTAGAAGCCTATTGTACGTTGGCCATAGAAACGGTTTTACCTAAAAGAAGAATTTTAGAATTATACCTCAATATTGCAGAAATGGGCAAAGGAACCTTTGGCCTAGGAGCAGCATCTATCTACTATTTTAAAAAACCTGCCGCGCAATTATCTAGAAATGAAATTGCTAGAATCATTGCAGCGCTTCCAAGTCCTAAAAAATATAGGGTCAACCCCCCGAGTAATTATATTAGTAAACGTGCTTCTTGGGTAGAAAGGCAAATAAGAAATTTAAAAGGAGATCCAGCATTATCAGAAATTATTACGGAATCTCCTTAATTACATATAAACCTAAATAAAGGCAAACGTTTAGATATTAAAAAAATTAATCGTTTGCTTCTTCTAAATAAGTCTTTAAATTTTCATTCAAAATTTCTAACCAACCTTCTGCAAAGTTTTCTCTTGTAATCATAGTACCAGCATCTTCCAAATGATGGATACTTTCATGCGTTAGGATTACATCTGTCATGTCCCCATCTTTTTCTAGATCCCAGTTGACGGTAGAACTTCCTTGGCTCAATTTAGGATAAGCCCATGTATGCCGAAACTTACTAGGCTCTTCGAATTCTAACACAAAACATTCATGGTAAAATTCATGTTCATCACCAGGCTCATAGAATGAAAATACAGATCCATCTATAATTTCATTTTCTACGATATCAAAATACCATTCTCGCATGAGTTCTGGTTTGGTAATAGCATCCCATACCTTTTCTATCGGAGCGTTAATTCTGGTAGAAACCTGTATAGGGTTTATATCCTGCGGTATGTTTTCTTTTTCTTTCATGATTTATCCATTTTATTATCTATCATCAAATAATCTTTTACCTAGTCAATTTCCTTTTATTAAAGAAACCTGTTGACCATAAGGCAAGCCATATCAATATAGGTTGAAAAAAGAGTCTGATTAATCGAGCTTGATCGGTATCTAAGCCAAAAGAATCAATTCCTTCCACATATTGATTAATATTCCCTGGGAATACAAGCACATAAAATATGGCCAGTGCAATACCAATATAAGTTTTCTTATGAGTCCATAAAATCATAGCTAGGCCTAAGGCAATCTCTACTATCCCAGAAGCTACGACTACAAAATCTTTTCCTAAAGGTAGCCAAACGGGAACTTGAGCCTGAAATTCTTCTCGTAAAAATGAGACATGGCCTATTCCAGCATATAGCATAAAAAGACCAAGAATAATGCGGACTATATTTTGAATAAGCGTTGTATGTTTTTTAGCAATCATATATTTAATCTTTATTCTTAACCCATTTACCATCTTTATTTTTATGGTAAACGTTCTTTACAGCACTCCAAGCAGTGGCGTGCATACGACTTTCATCATCATATTGTTCTTCTGCACTATTAAAAGCTGCTTGGTAAATTTCTTGTCCATGTTTAGGCAAGACATTTTGCACATCTTCAGGTAAATCTTTTAAACTTTTATAAGGCATGATTGTAATTTTTATAATCCAATCAAAAATCATACAAAAGCAAGATAATATGGAGACACACCATTATAACAATTCAAAAATTTGAGTATCTTCCAAAAAATTATTTTCAATGAAATACATCTTAATTATAACGTTGTTATTATTCATAAATTCTTGCAAGAACCCATTAAGTAAGAATAATACTGAAAATACTCCCGCAGATTACGCGATTCAGAATACAGAAAATGGCGAAATATTGCTTAGGTTAAAACCAAAGGTGGGAGATAAGACCAACCTGAAAATGGAAGTGAACATGCAACCAGAAGGCATGATGATTTCCTTAGATACACATTTTGTGGGGGATTTAAAGTTGAGAGTGACAGATACCAATGAAGTTGAGAATACATACAGCGTAGATTTTCAACGCATTCAATTCAACACAGCTTTGCTAGGAACTAAAATATCGTATGATTCTCAAGGTAAAAATGAAAACATACCTAAACCATTACAAGATGAATTAGAAAAGGTTTTAGCCAAAAAAATTGTGATGACTTTAGATTCGCTTGCGCATGTGAATTCCATATCTTTTGATCAAAATCAAGATGATATGGCGTCGCAATCAATTGATTTAAACGCTTTGTTTATTCCACTCCCAGTGAAACCTGTCAAGGTTGGAGATCAATGGAATGCACATCAATATGTGCAAAATATGGGTGATAAAGAATTGACATACACCATTGATAAAATATCAAATACAGAAGTTCTGGTATTGTTATCATCCTCAGGAGATGAAGTAAAGGGGCAATATTTAATTGACAGGAAAACAGGCTTTACTAAACAAGGAACGCTTAATATTCATAGCGTAGAAAATGGAAAGGGTTTAACGATGGAGCTTCAACTTACTTCTTCTCCAGCATTATAATAGGATAGTTTCATTAGGGTTATTCAACAAATTAACTAATTTTGTAAAAAAGACGATATATGTACGATTTTCTAGAAGAGCTCAAGTGGCGTGGAATGATTCAAGACACCACACCAGGGCTAGAAGAGCAGTTATCCAAAGAATCTACGAAAGGATATATTGGGTTTGATCCAACAGCAGACTCTTTGCATGTAGGGAGCTTGGTGCCTATCTTGATTTTAATGCATTTCCATAAAGCTGGGCACAAACCTGTAGCTCTGGTAGGTGGTGCAACAGGTATGATTGGTGATCCAACAGGAAAGTCTGACGAACGTAACTTATTAGATGAAGAAACTTTAGCTAAGAACGTAGCTGGAATCAAACGGGTACTTTCTCGTTTTATAGATTTTAATTCTACCGATGAAAATGCACCAGAACTGGTGAATAATTATGACTGGATGAAGAATTTTTCTTTCATTGATTTTGCTAGAACAGTCGGTAAAAGAATCACGGTTAATTATATGATGGCCAAAGACTCTGTGAAGAAAAGATTGACAGGAGAGACAGGAGCAGGAATGTCTTTTACAGAGTTTACATACCAATTGATTCAAGGCTATGATTTTTATTATTTAAATAAAGAAAAAGGAGTTAAATTCCAAATGGGAGGATCTGACCAATGGGGAAATATGACTACGGGTACAGAGCTGATACGCCGAATGAATGATGGCGAGGCAGAAGCTTATGCTATGACATGCCCCTTGGTTACCAAGGCTGATGGAACCAAATTTGGAAAATCAGAAGGAGGAAATATTTGGCTAGATGCTGATAAAACAAGTGTATATAAATTTTATCAATTTTGGTTGAATGTAACCGACGAGGACGCCGAGAAATTTATTAAATTCTATACTTTTTTAGACAAAGAAACCATAGAAAAACTAATTCAGGAACATAAGGAAGCACCGCATTTGCGTGTTTTACAGAAAACTTTAGCAGAAGAGGTGACTAAATTAGTTCACGGAGAAGAAGAATTAAATTTGGCGATTAAAGCTTCTCAGATTCTATTCGGCAAATCTACCTCTCAAGATTTAAAAGAATTAACAGAACAGACTTTCTTATCTGTGTTTGAAGGCGTGCCACAAGGGGAAATGTCTAAAGCTGAATTAGAAAGTGATATCGTAGATTTACTTTCGGAAAAATCAGGATTCTTGAAGTCAAAAGGAGAAGCACGTAGAGCGTTAAAGGAGAATTCAATTTCAATAAATAAAGATAAGATTACAGAAGATTTTGTGCCAACTACAGGAGATTTAATCGCGGGAAAATATTTGTTATTGCAACGAGGTAAAAAGAATTATTTTTTATTGGCTGTGAATGATTAATTATCTTTCTAATAGCAAACCAAAAGTAGAAATCTACACAGAAGATCCCATCAATATTCATGGGATTTTCTGGGTAGATTTAATTCAACCTACAGAGGAGGAAAGACGAAAGATTGAAGAGCAATTTAATGTTGAACTCTTTACCAAAGAGGAAAGTGAGGAGATAGAGTCTAGTTCTAAGTATGTGGAAACAGATGATGAAATTGGGATCAACCTTAATTTCATGAATAGAATTGGAAACGAACATCAATACGAGCCAGTTTCCTTTATCCTAAAAAATAAAATACTTTTCACAGAAAGAGATTCTGATTTTAAATCTTTTCAAGATTCTTATAGGAAGATTAAAATTACTAGACCTGAAGATGGTGACGATGCCTTTTTGGTTATTTTAGATACTCGAATAGATTACCTTGCAGATATTGTAGAGGGAATCAATGAAAAGGTGGCTAAAATTACGCAAGAATTGGTAAAAGCAGAAAAATATGATAGTGATTTACTATTAGAAATTACAGCACTGCAAGAACAATTATTAGGGCTTAGAGAAAATACCGTAGAGATACAGCGGTTACTATCCACGCTTATCAAGAGTAAGAAATTCCCGAATGAGGATTACGAAACAGTCCGTGTGATGCTTAAGGATATTAGTTCTATCCTAGAATATACTTCTTTCTGTTTTGATCGGGTGGAGTTCTTGCAAAATACCTTTCAAGGATTAATAGACATGGAGCAAAACCGAGTGATGAAGGTGTTTACCATTATTACGGTTTGCTTTGCCCCAGCAACATTGATTGCCGGGATTTATGGGATGAATTTCAGTAAAATGGCAGGGGTAGATCATCCGTATGGATTCCCTATTGCTATCTTTTTGATGTTAGCCTCTATGGGAGGAACATTAATATATTTTAAATATAAAAATTGGTTATGACAAAGTGGTTAGATTATTTCTTGATAATAGCATTAGTGGTGAACATTGTGATGTCACTTCTTAAATATGAACCAACCACAGAGGTAATGGGGGCTGCAATTCCTACATGGGTTGCTCTAGCAATACAGGCTGTATGTATAGGATTAATCATTTATAAAAGACTTAAAATGCCGAGATGATAGCAGAAGAGCAATTTAAAATTCAGAGTCTTACTCGTCAGAAGTTATTGGCGTATTTAGACCACCTTTCACCAGAAGAATTATCAGATATTCCATATGGATTCAAAAATAATATATGGTGGAATATCGTGCATGTGGTTGTAACACAACAATTGTTATGTTATTATCTTACAGGAAATGAAATGACGATAGATAAGGAATGGGTAGAAAACTTTAAAAAGGGAACTGCGCCAAATCCTGATGAGGTTCCAACACATGAAGAAATAGAAGAAATCAAAAGATTGTTGATCACTACCCAACAAGAATTAGAACTTGATTATAAACAAGGAATCTTTACCTCATATGAGGATTATCCTACCAGTTACGGTTTTGTAATTAAATCTATAGAAGATGCTATTTTATACAACAACATTCATGAAGCTTTGCATCTAGGAACTGTGATGGCCATTAAAAAATTGGTTTAAACCTTATGGGAATGAATATCATAATCTAGTACCCAAACTAGATAATGCTCCCCGATCATTTTGTAGTATGCAAAATATTTACGACTGGATTGTTCATCAGATATCCAGCATATGATTTTGTTGTTTTCTATGGTTTCAAAGGGTTCTACCCGATAATGATGCAGAAAGTTCCATAAGTTTCCGCCATTTAATTTGTATAAGCCTTCTTTAATTCCCCAAATAATATGTAGATAGTTGGTGTACTGTTCGTTTTCTGGAATCCATTCTAATTCATCTTCTCGCAGGAACTTACGGGCAATATTCATGATTTTTTTATCCCTTTTCTTTTCAATATCAATTCCTATATAGAAGGCACTTAAAGCGACAGAAACTAATCCATAAGAATGGGTAATAGATAAGTTCTTATCATTGTTTAGGTAAGGTTTTCCCTTTTCATTATAATGTACATCCAAATCAGAATTTAACTCCATAAGACAAGCACGCAGACCCAAATACTCTAACCGTTGTTTATGAGGCATACGCTGTAATTTTTCTAATCGCACAGGCGTTAGATTTACATAATCCAATAATTCTTGTTCTGTTTCTGTAACATTCCAAGTAATAATTTCTGTAAAATCGTCTTTTATATAATCAACAACAGGCATAGGAATTCATAATAAGGTTCTTTAGAATATAGCTTTAGTGCAATAATAAATCCAAGATATTTACAAAAAAAGCAGAAATTAATTTTTCAATAAATTAATTTCTGCTCTATAAATATTCAAATAAATAATTAAATCTATTATTTTCCTAAAACTTTTTTCAATCTATTGTAAACCTCATGGTAAGCTTCTGTTTCACCTCCCAGATCTCTACGGAATCTGTCTTTGTCTAATTTCTCTCCTGTTTCTTTGTCCCAAAGTCTACAAGTATCTGGTGAAATCTCATCTGCTAAAATAATATCACCATCTGCCGTTCTACCTAATTCAATCTTAAAGTCTGCCAGAATTAACCCTGCTTTATCAAATAATTCAATCAATAAATCATTGATATCTGCTGTCAATTCATACATGTCAATCAACTCGTCATAAGTTGCAGCTTTTAATAATACGGCATGATCATCATTAATCAAAGGATCACCCAAATCGTCTCTTTTATAGCAAAGGTCAAATACGGTGTATTCACACTTTTCACCTTCTTCTAAACCAAGACGTTTGGCCATACTACCAGCCACGTAATTTCTTACGACAAATTCTAATGGTACAATATCTACTTTCTCTACTAATTGCTCTAATTCACTTAGTTTTTCAATGAAGTGCGTAGGAATTTCATTTTCTTCTAAATATTCAAAAATAAGGGTAGTGATGGCGTTATTCATCGCTCCTTTATCCTTAAAAGTTCCTTTTTTCTCTGCGTTGAAAGCGGTAGCATCATCTTTAAAATATACTACAACCTGATTAGGGTTATCGGTAGCATATATTTTTTTGGCTTTACCTTCGTATAATTGTTCTTTCTTTTCCATGTTTTAGTGCTAAAGTTTAATGAATTTACCAAGGGTGAGTTCCAATAAATTCATATAATATTCTTCAAATTTAATTAATAAATGGCAGAAATACCATATTAAAACTTAAAGTTATAAGTTGCTCCTGCACTAAACCAAAAACCTGGCATTTCTACTAAATTAGATTCGGTATAATCAGTATCTAGAATATTGTTAAATGAAGTAAATACAGACCAATTCCTTTGATTATAATTCAATTTTGCATCTAAAAGACTATAATTATCCATGGTTACTCTATCCAAATAACGATATGAAATCATACTGGATAACTCAGGCGTAAACCTATTTTCTATGCTTACCACCACTTGGTTCTTCAAATTTTCTAGAGCATATTTAGATAATTTGAAATCTGTATTCTCAAAAGATTTATCCAAATAAGTGTATCCTATAGCAAAGGATTTCATAAAACCTACAAAGTCTTTCCTTACGTTTACTTCAACACCTTTGGTTTCTACTTGAGCATTGTTAAAGGCTTTCCAAACTTCATCTTCATGGTTCTTCACCCAATCAATCGCATCGTCAGCATCTCTATAAAAAGTACTTATTTGTGCATGAAACCCTGGTTGGGCAAACTTGTATCCTATCTCATATGATTTAGCACTTTCGGGTTTTAAATCTGCATTCCCTACTTCGGTTCTACTATTATAGAAAAG
The DNA here is from genome assembly GCA_051011115.1 of Weeksellaceae bacterium. GTDB lineage: Bacteria > Bacteroidota > Bacteroidia > Flavobacteriales > Weeksellaceae > Profundicola. The sequence goes on along the minus strand of JBPCUN010000019.1, from coordinate 74,707 downwards.
TTCTGTATAGGAAGGTACACGATGCACTTTAGAGGCATTTCCATATAATTTATGTTGGGCATTTATATCATAACCGATCTCTAAACTTGGGTAAAAGAAATCTCCTGTGTTAGAAAAATCTGTCCAGCTAATCCCAGGAACGATATTCAGTTTCCCATTCGCTAAAATAAAATTATGCTCAGCAAAAGCAGAAATAATATCTCTATCTCTACTCCCTAGATTATTACTACTCAACATTTCTTTTCTATAATCTGCCCCAAAACTTGTAACTCCTAAATCATGTTGAACACTGGTACTCAATTCCGCACCAAGGTTATTACCAATATGCATATTTCTATAAACCTCTGGCTTATCTTTAATTAGGATATATAGGTCTTGTGCTCTAGTCCAATAAGTCTTCGCTTGAATTCCCCAATGATTAACTTTTTGGTTTAATCCAATACTTACAATAGAGTTTTGTGTTTCTTCATATTGTTCTGTAAACTTAGGTGACGCATAAAAGCCATTTGCACCAAATTTTTTCTCTCCAAAACCTGCCTGAAATTTTAATTCACCATGCTCTAAATTATAAGCATTTTGGTAAAACATATTTTTCTTGGTGTAATCGGTATTGTGTCGGTATCCATCAGAAGCGCCATAACTTGCATTCACACCATGCTTTAATTTTCCTTTTCCTACATTTAATCCCACATTAGCTTGGTAAGTTCCAAAACTACCGCCAGTTATATTGATGTGCCCGCTATTCTCTGAATCTACTTTCGTTACAACGTTAATCACTCCTGCATAAGCATTGGCTCCATATTTAGTGGCGGAAGGACCTTTAATAACTTCTATGCGTTCTACAGCAGTTAAGTTAAAGGGTAAACTCCACAAATTGTGTGCTGTTTGTGGATTGGTAACTCTAACACCATTTATCAATAATAAAACCTGCTCAAAACTACCTCCTCGGATAGAGATATCACTTTGCATTCCATCGATTCCTCTTCTGCGTAAATCAATTCCTGTATGGTAAGCGATAGCTTCTTCTATACTTTGGGTTGGTGTGGCTTGCAAACTTTCTTTACTAATAACGATGTAGCTCTCATTAACTTTGTTAGAAACCATCGGATAAACGCGCCCAGAGGTTACTAAACTATCTAGGGCTACATGCTCTTGAGCTCCCAAGAACGAGAAGCTCGCCAAGATTGCAAATATTAAAAACTTTCCTTTCATAAAATGTATTTTAAAAAAATAAAGTGTTAAATATAGGTAAACATTTATTGATAATGCACCTGTCTAGGAATGTAAATGAATAAAATATGTTATTCATAGATAGAAACAAAAAACTACCATGCCAATTGGGAGTGGTAGTTTAACATTAAAGCGTGATTCCAAAAGGTTTATTCTAGATATACATCTATTCTTTTTTTCTGTTTGTTTATTTTCATTTCTTTTATATTTTGTTGATTGATTTTGAACAATTCTTTTTCTGATATCCTTTTTCCATCAAGATAAATTTCTAGTTTTTCATCAGATAAATTATTCTTACCATAATTATTTAATTTAACTTCTGTTCCATCCTTATCTTGTATAGTGATAACCTTAGGAGAAACAGAAATAAATTTACCACTCTTATTCTTTGCGTTTTCATAAACCTCTGGATAATCTTCTTTCAATTCCTCTTCGGTAATCTCTTTATTTTCTAAGTAATAAGTGTTTTTCCCTTCGGCAACATTTTGGTCATCTTCTACAAAGGTTGCAGTCGTTATCATGGTTTTATCATGAGATGCATTAGTTGAATTTTCTATCGTTTCAATATGGATTTCATGCTTTGCTCCTTTTTTGGTCTTAATATCTTTTATTGAGCCTGGATTTAGAGCATTCATTTCTTCTTGGGTGATCTTCTTACCATCTAAATAAATGTCTACATCTTCATCAATATTAGACTTAAACCCATCTTTATTGGAATATTCAAGGGAGAAATTTTCTTTAATCACCTCATCAGAATCACTCTCGATATAAGATGATTCAACTTTAATGACTTTCTTCTCTTTGATGGTATCATTAATTTGATTCACCTCCTCTACTACAAAGGCTTCTATGGCCTCATTGTTGGCTTCGATTTCCTTGTTTTTTGCTTGTACCATATATACCATTGAAATGGTAAATATGAGAGGTAGGGCAAGGACTCTACGTGCATAACTAAATTTTGTGTTGTGATTTTTCTTTAACATAACTAATCTTTTTTTTATGGTTGAATTGAAAAATGGACTCGTTCCACTGAGGGCAGTTTTGTGGTAATGTTGGCTCAATAGCATCGCTGCAAATGCGCTTGAATCTTTGTTTTTTATTGCTTTTTGATCGGCTAAATATTCGTGAATTAAAATAATCTCATGATAGAATAGATAATATATGGGATTGAACCAAAATGTGGCTTTCACTAATTGCAAGAACAATCTATCTATGGTATGTTTCTCTTCTATGTGTGCCAATTCATGCTTTAATATTTTCTCTCCAGAGGGTGTATTGATATCAATCGAATTATTCCAAAATAAATTCTTCAAAAAAGTGAAAGGTGCAGTGGAGAGGTCAGTTAAAACCATGGTGTAGTGCTCATGTTTCTCTTTCGGATACCTGGATTTTAACAGGATGATGCGGTAAATGCCATAGCCTACTTTACCCAATAATATAACTGAAACACCAGCAATAAAAACACCTACATATGGCATCCAAGATATTTCACTCGTCTCTGTGCTTTGTATTAATCCATTCCCATTGATATAGCGCAAGAAAGTTGATAGCCGATCATTATTGGATTGAATGGTAAACCAATCTACCCGAACTATGGGTAATACGCTGCTTAAAACTACAGCAATCAATAAATAAAATCTGTTGTAGTGATGAAATTCTTTTCCCTCTAAAAATAGCTTGTAATAACCCCAGAAAACGACGGAAATTAATACACTTTTGAATAAATAAATGAGTAATACTTCCATCTTATTTATTTTTTAATTCATTCAACAATAATTCTAAATCTTGAATAGAAAGTTGATTCTTTTCGACTAAAAAAGAAACCGTTTCCTTGTAAGAACCATCAAAGTAATCTTTAACAATGTTTTTAAGTGTTCCTTTGCTGTAATCATCCTTCTTTACGAGCGGATAATAACGGTGTTGTCTACCGAATACTTCATAATCAGCAAAGCCTTTCTCGACCAAAATCTTCAGAATTGTGGCAATGGTATTGTGATGTGGTTTGGGTTCTGGAATATTGGCCACCACATCTTTCAGAAAACCTTGTTCGATTTCCCACAATATCTGCATGACTTGCTCCTCTGCTTGGGTAAGTGATTTCATAACTAACTATTTAGTTATACAAGTATATAACTAAATAGTTAATTATACAACTAAAAACTTAGTTTAAGCATTGGTTTCTATTGAGATTTGTTGTGTATAAAGTAATAAACCTCCCAGAATGAATAATCAAATTGGGAGGTTTTTAAGTTGAATAGAGATTTGTTTAATCCTTGAAATATTTAACACCATTGCTAAAGATATCCATAAAAATAGCATCTGGGATATTGCGAATAAGGCCTTCTCTATAACGCTCTGGGTGTCCCATTCTACCAAAGATTCTACCTGTTTTATCGGTAATACCTTCTACGCCCCACATAGCTCCGTTCGGATTAAACGGCATGTCGTATGCTGTTTTACCAACATGATCTACATATTGCGTAGCTATTTGTCCATTTTGCATCAATTCATGCATGGTGTTTTCTTCTGCGGTAAACCTACCTTCTCCATGTGAAATAGGAATTCTATATACTTCATCCTTCATCCCGTGTAGCCACGGAGAGTGATCATTGGTAACTTTTACGTCTACCATTTGAGAAATATGTCTACCGATTTTGTTGTGTGCTAGGGTGGGAGAGGATTCATCTAAATCTCTAATCTCACCATAAGGCACAAGACCTGATTTCACCAAAGCTTGGAAACCATTACAGATACCAAGTATCAATCCACCTCTTTCTATAAGGGCATGCACGGCCTCTCTTATTCTTTCATTCTTCAACACAGAAATCATGAATTTAGCAGAACCATCAGGTTCATCTCCTGCAGAGAACCCCCCAGAAAGCATCATAATTTGGCTATCGTTTAATTCTGCTACATATTTATCAATCGACTGCTCTAGGAAGTTTGGATTTAAATTATTGAAAACGAATGATGAAACTTCTGCACCAGCTTCTTCAAATACTTTTTGTGATTCATACTCACAGTTGGTACCAGAGAAAATTGGAAGAACTACTTTTGGCTTTTCTGCTTTTAGTATAGAAACACCTGGATTATGATCATGGGCTATGGTAGCAGAGATTTCGCTTCTTGCCGCATCTTGTGCGTGGTCACCAAATCGAGTAGGGAACAAATCTTCAAAAGTTTGTAACCAAGCTTTAATCAATTCATCTATATCAAAACTAGCGTTATTAATCACTAAAGTGTCTCCAAAACTTACTTGTCCTATTTTGGTGAACTCTTCTAATTCTGACGTAGTTTCTAATACTAAACTACCTATCATTGGCTCTAGAAGATCAAGTTCGGTATTGATTTCTGCGCCTAATTCATTCCCAAAAGACATTTGAGCTAAAGCAACCGCTAAACCACCATCTTTGATTAGTTGTGCAGAGACAATTTTATTGTCCTTTATATAGGTATGAATCTTAGTATATGCTGCTTTGAGTTGTTCATAATTCGGCATACCATTTTCTAATGGCGTATGCTCAAATACATAAATAAAATGACCAGAACGCTTAAACTCAGGTGAAATAATATCATCTATGTGCCCAGGTGCTGCTGCAAAAGAGATTAAAGTAGGAGGTACATTAAGTTCCATAAAAGTACCCGACATTGAGTCTTTACCACCAATCGCTGCAATTTCAAACGCCAATTGTGCATCTAAAGCACCAAGCAAAGAGGACATTGGTTTTCCCCATTTTTCTGCATTCGTTCCTAATCTTTCAAAATACTCTTGAAAGCTTAATCTAATCTCACTGTAATCTCCACCAGAAGCTACAATCCTAGCCACACTTTCCACTACAGCATAGGCTCCGCCTAATAAAGTGTTGTTTGCTGAAGTTTCTGGGCAGAATCCCCAGCTAGCCATAGAAACGGTTTGTGAATTTCTACCTAAAACAGGTAACGTGTGTACACTGGCCAATGCTGGCGTTAATTGATTTTTACCACCTAAAGGCATCAAAACAGTTGTTTGCCCTACTGTACTATCAAATTTTTCAATTAAACCTTTTTGACTCGCAACATTTAATTCTTGTAGAGTAGATAAAAAGTTTTCTCGATTAAATTGTTTCTTTTCCTTTGGAGTAGAAGCATTTACAATAACTGTCGCATCATTGGTTTTTTGAACACCAGCAGTATCTAAAAATTCACGATCTAGGTCTACAATTTTTCTTCCTTTGTAATTAAGTACAAGACGATTATTATCTGTTACTTCTCCCACTACAACGGCCAATATATTTTCTTTGTTGGCTAATGCTATAAATTTATCTGCATTTTCTGCTGCCACAACTACAGCAATTCTTTCTTGTGATTCAGAAATTGCTAATTCAGTTCCGTTTAGGCCAGCGTATTTTACGGGTAAAACATCTAAGTTTACATCTACTCCATCAGCAATTTCACCAATCGCTACAGATACACCTCCTGCGCCAAAATCATTTGATTTTTTAATTAAAGTTGTTACTTCTGGCTTGCGGAACAAACGTTGGATTTTTCGCTCTTGAACAGCATCTCCCTTTTGAACTTCAGCGCTCATCGTTTCAATCGCATCAAGCTTTTGAACCTTAGAAGACCCCGTAGCTCCACCTACACCATCACGACCCGTTTTACCACCTAAAACAATAATTTTATCGCCAGCCATAGGGGTTTCACGCACAACCCAATCCACAGGTGCCGCACCCATGACAAAACCAACTTCCATGCGTTTTGCTTTGTACCCTTCATGATATACCTCTGCAACATGAGAAGTAGCTAGTCCAATTTGATTTCCATAAGAAGAATATCCATTTGCGGCTTCTTTGGTAATTTTTCTTTGCGGTAATTTACCAGGTAAAGTGTTTTCTATTGGTTCTAATGGATTGGCAGCACCAGAAACACGCATCGCTTGGTAAACAAATGCTCGACCACTTAAAGGATCACGAATTGCACCACCTACACAAGTAGAAGCACCTCCAAAAGGTTCAATCTCGGTAGGGTGATTGTGCGTTTCATTTTTAAACAATAAATACCAAGGCTCTTTTTTACCATCAATTTCTGCTTCAATTTGAATAGTACAAGCATTGATTTCATCAGAGATTACTAGGTTATCTAGCTTGCCTTCTGCATGAAAGTATTTAGCCGCTATTGTACCTAAATCCATCAAAGTGATCGGCTTATGCTCGCGACCGAGCTGAGATCTTAATTGAATGTATCGATCAAAAATCTCTTGAAGTGTTGTTGCAAAATCTCCTTCAAATTTGATGTTCGTTAACTCTGTAAGAAAAGTAGTATGCCTACAGTGATCACTCCAATAAGTGTCTAATACTTTTAATTCAGTTTCAGTTGGATTTCTTTTTTCTGTTTGAAAGTATTTTTGAATAAATTCTAAATCATCTAATCCAAAAGCAAATCCCCATTCTTTATAAAATGTCTGGAGCTGCTCTTTATTTAGATCGATAAAACCATCTATAATAGCAACTTCTTTTGGCTCAGGGTGACCTGGAATCGACAATTGATCCATGTCTTTTTCTCTTGCATCAACAGTGTTGATTAAGAACTTTTTAATTTGATTTACTTCATTCAAATCTAATTGCTGAAAAGCATAAAACTTAGCGGTTCTAATTTTTACATTTTCATTTCCTGTAATTAACTTCACAGCTTGTTCTGCAGAATCTGCTCTTTGATCAAATTGACCAGGTAAAAACTCTACGGCTAGTGTATAAGAAGCGTTAGAAGTATCTGGTGCAGTGGTATGTAAAATATCCATCACAGGATCTGCAAATACAGTATCTGCTACCATATCAAACGCTGCATCAGATAGATTGAATATATCGTAAACTATATAAACTTTGGCGTCAATATCCTTATCTACCATGCGTAACTCAGAGGTTATGGCTTTAGATAAATAGTCAAAAGTGGGTTTTTTTTCTATAAAAATTCGGCGATTCATAATTTAATTATGGGTTGTTGGTTGTAAGAATTTGGAATCTTGGGTAAAGATAATCTAAATTGAGAGAAGGTGCAAAGTTGAAACTGAAGGAATAATCAAATTATTTTCGACCAAAATCAGCTGGAATTTCTCCCCAAGCTTTGGTTTCCCATTTTAAGATTGGATTTTGATATGTATTATTTTTTAACCAATTTTCTGCTCTAGCAATAAGCTCAAAAGAGTTTGCATTCTGTGCTTTTTTTTTGAGATTGGTTCTAGCTTTCTTTGCTTTTACCCAACTTATAGCAATTTTACTATCAGAGTAAATAGGAAGGGTGTGTTGACCATGCTTTTTGAGAAAGGATATGGCGTGTACAAGTGCTAGAAATTCCCCGACGTTGTTGGTAGAATTCATCAGAGGCCCTAGATGAAAGATGCGTTTACCCGTTTTAGCATCTACTCCTTGATATTCCATTTTGCCTGGATTTCCACTACAAGCAGCATCTACAGCGATAGAAGGATATATAGGCTTTCCTAGCTTCGCTAGCTGTTCTGGTGTTAAGGTTTTTTTCTTTGATTTTTGAGTAGTGGTAACTTTCCCTTTGTATTGATTATAAGATTCTGAGTAAGCTTTTTCTGCCATCTGCAGATTGTCAAAGGATTTGTATTCTGCTCCAGGAAATTTTTCTATTTGTTTTTGACAAGCTTTCCAGCTATTATAAATGCCTGGTGTTCTACCTTTCCAAACGACATAATACTTCCGCTTTGCGGCCATGGATTTATTTTAATTTAAAGAAGGGAAATCGTCTCCGCCAAGATCATCTTCACCTAATTCGGCATTCAGTTGAGCCATTTTCACAGCGGCTACAGCGGCTTCAATACCTTTATTACCGTGTTTGCCCCCCGATCTTGCAATAGCTTGTTCTTCGTTATCATCTGTCAATACACAGAAAATTACTGGTACATCATATTGTAAATTAAGGTCTTTGATTCCTTGTGTAACGCCTTGGCACACGTAATCAAAATGTGCAGTCTCACCTCTGATCACAGAGCCAATAACAATCACAGCATCTACAAACTGCTCACACATTAACTTACCTCCATAGACTAGCTCAAAGCTACCCGGCACATCGACTACAAGTATATTACCTTCGTCGGCACCTAGATCTATCAAGGTTTCTATGGCACCATCACGCATAGGGTGCGTTATGTGGCTATTCCATTCTGCTACTACAATACCAAAAGTAAATGGTTCTGCGCTTGGCAACTGATTTTTGTCGTAATCAGACAAGTTTTTATTCTCTGTGGCCATTTTATTTAGATGCGTAAGTAAGCATTTCTTTTAATTGAGCTATTTCTCCAGAAGCATCACCATCTGGATATCCTTCCATATAACTATTAATCACCTTAAGACCACTTTCGTAGTTCTTTAAGTCAAAAGCTAATGTGGCTGCTTTCTTGGTATATACCTCTTGTAAAACTTGTAATTTAGAAGCATTAACAGCACTAGTATAAGCTTCTAAGGCTTTGTCTTTTTGTCCTAATTGAACTAAAGCATCACCTTTAACACCACTTTTCATAGCTTTCATTACCTCCTCGTCTGCATTAAAGGATTCTATTCTATCAAGAGCTTCTTGGTATTGGCCTGTTTGATAGAGGGCGATAGCAGATTTAAATTTCGCAATATTCGCTACATCTGATCCACTATATTCTTCTATAATTTGATTGTATCCTAAATATGCTCCAGGGCTACCATTCAATGCTAAACTCATAGAATCTTGGTTGAACATTTGATCAGCCGTTACGATTTCTTTTTGTGCATTGATGTTGTTCGGTTCTTTTACAAATTTTAAATAAGCAAAATATCCTAAGGCTCCTAAAATCAAAACACCGAAAATGATACCTAAAAGCTTGGCATTTTTCTCTAGAAAATGTTCAGATTGTTGTGCTGTATGCTCTAATGATTCAAAAACCTCTTCGGTTGCGTATTTCTTTTCTTCTTTCTTTTTAGACATCTTTCCTATGTTATATCAGGATTGCAAAATTACAAAAATTACTATGATATAAAACTTTTTATAATTATTATCCTAAATTTTTGAATATTCGTTGTTTATCGAAGTAAAAAAGGTCACGCTTCCTAGTGAAGTGCGACCTTTTTTAACATGAGTAGAATTTGCTATTTATTTAAAATAATGAAGCAGCAATTTGCATTCTTACATATTCATTACTAGGGTTCCAAAACACCATTCCATTTACTGGAAATGATAAATTACCAACAGTAACATTTCTTGAAGCTTTTACCCCTACGTTTACAATGTCAAAGCTATTTTCTTGGTTCCCATACAGGTGGGTATCACCGTTAAGTGCTAATCCTGCCCCAACGAAAGCATCAACATTTACTTGTCCTTTATAAACTGGATAAGCTGCTTCTAAATAAGTGGAGTATACTTGCTCGTTGTCTCCATCATCATTTAACTCTTGATCTGCTGTACCATACAATAGTACGTTGGCTTGAAGCGACATAGGGAAACTTTCGCCTAGGAAAAATGCAGTTCTTAAATCTAGGATATGAGTTGTCTTATCCTTATCATAATTAAATACTTCTGGAGAAGTGATTCCTCTTGTGTTGAACAAGTCCCATAATCCTATACTAAAATTAGTATCTGCATATTCAATAAAATAATTGATCTCTTTGTAATGCGTTCCATCATTTTCATTGGAAATCGCTGTGCCTCCCCATAATCCAAAATGAAATTTATTCTGATCATCTAGATTCATTTTAATCATACCTGTAACGGTAGGTTTGTCAGAGATAACAAGACCTCTCCAAAGGTGATTAGTTTCTATTCCCGCATTGAACTCAAATCTATCTGATTTTTGAGCTATTACTACTTCTTGCGCATTAATCATGTTGAACATGCTAGTACATGCTATGATAGCTAAAATTATTTTTTTCATTTTCATTTCATTTCATTAAATTAAAATTAAATATAATCCTGCGGCTAAAGCACAGCCAATCATTGGTCCTACAACAGGAATCCACGAATATCCCCAATCACTTGCACCTTTAAATGGTAAAATGGCGTGAACGATTCTAGGTGAAAGGTCTCTGGCAGGATTAATCGCATAACCAGTTGTCCCTCCTAAGGATAGACCAATTACTAAAATTAAGAATGCAACAGGTAATGCACCTACGGATCCAAGTCCTATGGCTACATCTTGATGCGTAGGAGACTCAAAGGTAGGTCCTGCAATAAAGAATATTACAAATACTAATACAAATGTTCCTATTATCTCTGAGATTAAATTCGAACTTGAATTTCTAATTTCTGGAATAGTTGCAAAACATGCTAGTTTACTTGTTTCGTCTTCTGTCGCGTTAAAGTGATCTCTGTAGAATAACCATACGAAAAAGGCTCCTATCATTCCGCCTATCATTTCTCCCGCTATATACATAGGTACATCTGCCCAATCAAATAGCCCAGCCAATGCTAAACCTATGGTAACAGCAGGATTTAAGTGCGCTCCACTAACAGGACCTGCCACTACTACACCTACGAATACGGCAAATGCCCAAGCGAAGGTGATAACTATCCAACCAGAGTTATGTCCTTTGGTTTTATCTAAAACTACATTGGCAACCACGCCATTACCCAACAATATAAGTAAGGCAGTTCCAATTATTTCTGCTATAAATGGTGTCATTCTTTAAAAATGTTTTTAGTTAGTATGTTCTTCTTTTTCAATCCAGTTTAGAGATGCTTTTACAGCTTTATGCCAGTAATGAAGTTTTTCTTCTACTACTTCTCTCTCCATTTGTGGTTTAAATTCTTTATCAGTCACCCATTGTTCTTGGATTTCTTCTAAACTATCCCAGTAACCAACAGCTAAACCAGCTAAATATGCGGCACCTAGTGCTGTTGTTTCTAAAGTTACAGGCCTTACAATTTTAAACCCAAATAAGTCTGATTGAAATTGCATTAATGTATTACTTGCTGTTGCACCACCATCTACTCTAAGTTCTACAGATTTAGTTTTAGCATCAGCTTCCATAGATTTCACTACATCATATACTTGGTAAGCAATACCTTCTAAAGTTGCACGGGCAATGTGTCCATCAGTAGTACCACGTGTAATACCAAAAATTGTCCCACGAGCAAATTGATCCCAATATGGTGCAGCAAGCCCAGTTAATGCAGGTACAAAATAAACGCCACCATTATCTTCTTCCATATTCGCCAAAGCGTTGATCTCTGGTGCAGTTCTAATTAATCTAAGACCATCTCTTACCCACTGAATGGCTGCACCTCCTACGAATACACTCCCTTCTAATGCGTAAGTAACTTTATCATTGATCTTCCAAGCAATCGTAGTTAATAAGTTATTTTCTGATTTTACTGCTTTATCTCCTGTGTTCATTAATAAGAAACAACCTGTGCCGTAAGTATTTTTAACCATTCCTGGCTTTACGCACATTTGGCCAAATAAGGCTGCTTGTTGGTCTCCTGCGATTCCCGCGATAGGAATTTTAGTAGAGAATAATGTGGTTGCAGTCTCTCCATATACTTCACTACTTTGTTTTACTTCTGGAAGCATAGACGCTGGAATATTGAATAATTCTAGCAACTCTTTATCCCATTCCATGTCATGAATATTATATAACATGGTTCTACTCGCATTGGTGACATCGGTAATAAACATTTTACCTCTAGTTAAACGCCAAACAAGCCAAGTATCAATCGTTCCAAAACAAAGTTTTCCTGCTTCAGCTTTTTCTCTTGCACCTTCTACATTATCTAAGATCCATTTTAATTTTGTAGCTGAGAAATAAGCATCTAAAACTAACCCAGTTTTGTCTTTGATTAATTCTGCTTTTCCTTCATTTCTTAGCTTATCACAATAATTAGCTGTTCTTCTGTCTTGCCATACAATTGCATTGTATATTGGATCAGAGGTTTCTCTGTCCCAAACTACCGTAGTCTCACGTTGATTGGTGATTCCAATGGCTGCCACATTTAAACCTGTGATATCAGCTTTTGCAATAACCTCTGCGGCTACAGATATCTGAGAAGACCATATTTCATTTGCATCATGTTCTACCCACCCTGGTTTAGGGAATTTTTGTTCAAATTCTTTTTGGGAGACATTTACAATTTCTCCTTTGTGATTAAATACAATGGCACGAGATGAGGTAGTCCCTTGGTCCAATGCTAAAATAAATTTATCCTTCATGATATTATTGATATAAAAAATTATTAATTATTTAAAAAAAGTTTACTATTTCAAATTTTTCGGGGTATAATCTACTAAAAGATAATTTTTAGCTATATCCAAGAATTCTTTGGTTTCTTTTTGTACCCACGCATCATCTTTACCTAATTCTTTAGCCATAATTCTCGCTGTTTTTTCTGCCACATCCATCGCAGCTCTTGCATCTAAGAATAATAAACGAACACGTCTAGCTAATACATCTTCCACTTTTAGAGCCATTTCTTCTCTTACAGCCCACACGACTTCTGCTACTGTAAAATCATAATCTGGGTGTAATTTCTCTTGCATTCCATCTTCTTTTTGTAAAGCTTTAACCGCTGGAATGTCTGCACCATAAATATATAAGTGATTTTTCAAATCTACTTGTTCTTTAGGAATGTTTCCATGAATAGAGAGGTGTGTTGTAACACAGATTCGCTGTTCTAATTGTTTTTGTTTAATAGCTTCATCTATGGTGTCTTCTGCCATTTGTCTATAGGTAGTCCATTTACCACCTGTTATAGTGATTAAACCAGTTTCAGATACAATAACTTTATGGCTTCTAGAAACCTCTTTGGTGCTTTGACCTTCTTTCTCTGGAGCAGCAAGTGGTCTTAAACCAGCAAATACTGATTTTACATCTTCTCTGGTAGGTTTTTTAGTTAAGAAACGTCTAGCAGTTTCTAAAACGAATTCAATTTCTTTTTCTAATGCTTTAGGCTCAAAGCTAGGCTCTTTAATTAAAGTATCTGTAGTACCTACTACAACTTTGTCATGCCAAGGCACCGCAAATAGTACACGACCGTCAGAAGTTTTGGGAATCATTAAAGCCTCGTCTGTTGGCAAAAATGATCTATCCAATACTAAGTGAATACCTTGACTTGGTACTACAAACTTTTTATTTTCTTTGTGGTCCATTTTCATCACTTCATTGGTGAAGACACCTGTAGCGTTGATTACAGTTTTGGCATTCAATTTATACTCATCACCAGATAGCATGTCTTTTGCTACAACGCCAGAAACTTTACCTTGATCATCTTTTAATAAGTCAACAACCTTCATGTAGTTTACAATACAGCCATCATTGTCAACAACCGTTTGTGCAAGGTTTACTGCTAAACGAGAATCATCAAATTGGCCATCTTTATATACTACCCCACTATGCAAGTCTTCTGGCTCTATAGTCGGTAATGCTTTGATGGTATCTTCTTTGTTAATATGCTTAGTTTTACCAAGGCTTAACCCCGCAGCAAGTAAATCATATAGTCCTAATCCAAATCGGTAAAAAGGACCACCCCACCAAGTATAATTAGGGATTACAAAAGATTGATTTTTAACCAAGTGTGATGCGTTTTGAGCAAGTAGTCCTCTTTCTCTTAAGGCTTCTTTTACTAGACTTACGTCTCCTTGTTGTAGGTATCTAACTCCACCATGCACTAATTTGGTGCTTCGGCTTGATGTTCCTTTGGCAAAGTCATGGGATTCTAAACACAATGTTTTATAACCTCTTGTGGCTGCATCGACAGCAGAACCTAGTCCACTAGCGCCTCCACCGATTACAATAACGTCCCAATCTTTGTTTTCTTTTACTTTTTTTAATTCTGTAGAGCGTAACATAACGAAATATTTTGTTTGGTTAATCAAAGATAAAAGAAAGTTAACGAAAAAACAAGTAAATTAGATATGTAGAAATTTAAAGGTGGAATATTTTATAATTTAATAAATTATGTGTTTGATAATAAGTAACTTGGCAAAAATAACCTAATTAAAATCATATTTTCTTTAAGATTTTACTGTGTTTTGCGAAGAAAAACGAAACTATTCGTTAAATTTGAAATATAATTGTTTAACAATAATGGAAAAATTAAACCTCCGTCATACTGAGATTATAGAAATTTTAGAGGAAAACGAATTTATTTCCGTAAAAGAATTAGCTGATAAGTTGGATGTGTCTCTTGTAACCGTACGCAAGGATTTAACCTTGCTAGAGAAAAAAGGTTATGTGTTTAGAACCCATGGTGGTGTAAGCAAGCGAAACTTGTACGCTTATGAAAAACCAATTTTAGAAAAGCAGACTTTGCAAGTAGATGAGAAAATAAAAATTGCCAAAAAGGCAACTTCGTTAATCTCTGAGAATGATTTTTTGGTTCTTGCGTCGGGAACTACTGTTTATTATTTAGCGCAAGAACTTCTATCTTTTAACCAGTTAACGGTGTGTACGCCGTCGCTAAGTGTGTCGATTCTTTTAGGTGAAAATCCGCTGATGAATATCATTCAAATTGGGGGAGAATTACGCAAGAGTTCTCGTTCTGTGATTGGGTCTATTGCAGAAAACGCTATTAAACAATATTCCGCCCACTTGTTATTTTTAGGTGTTGATGGTATTGATTTAAACTTCGGAATTAGTACCTCCAATGCAGCAGAGGCTCAACTGAATAAAACGATGCTGAGCCAAGCCGACAAGGTTGTTGTATTAGCGGATGCCACAAAAATCAATAAAAAAGGTTTTGGTAAAATAGCCGATATAGAAGAAATAGATATACTAATTACCAATAAACCAATAGATCATGCCTTTCTGCACGCTATACAAGAAAGAGGGGTAGAGGTTCTATTGGTTTAAAATCTATACCCAACACTTACATGTAATAATTTAGGTGAGTTTTCTGTTACAAACTCATAATCACTATTTTGTAACCATTTCGTTTCACGATCTCCTAATGGGAAATCATAACGTAGCATAATATCATAGTTTTGGAAAGATAGGCCAGCACCTAATTGCAATGCGACTGCAATATCTGTCTGTTCAATTTCTGAAATTTCATCTATGTTTATTTTATCATCAAAGTAATATGAGAAAACAGGACCAGCTTGTACATACCCCAATCGTAATACAGAAGTACCCACACTTATAGGGAGGTCTATACGTTTATATTTGACATCAATATCTTTACCCGCTTGGTTTTCAAATTCATTTTTGTAATTTACATACCAAAGTTCTGGTTGTACATAGAGTCCTGTTAAAGCGAATTTTTTATAAATACCTACATGGTATCCCATGCTACCTTTCCCTTTGTTGGTATAAGTGTTTTCAACGGATTTGTATAATCCATCGTCTGCATTGTATGTTAACCCAGCTTTTACTCCTATTTGAGCTTGTGCAAATCCAGCAATAATTAAAACTAAAAATAAAAGAGAACGTTTCATATAATTGATTGTTTTAAGGTTTAATGCAATTAGTTTGCCTTTCTTTCATATATAACTTTAAGAATAGGTAAATTATTTTCCTTCTTTAATAAGTGCTTGTCTCACTTTCTTCATAAGGTCTGAGTTATAAACGAAATTCATTACATCTTCTTGTTCTGTATGCAAAATTTCTTTGTTGGATCCTTCCCAAGCCAACAAACCATCATTTAGAAATACTATTTTCTCACCAATTTCTAACACAGAGTTCATATCATGAGAGTTTATAATGGTAGTAATTTCATATTCTTGGGTAATTTCATGAATCAGATTATCTATAATATTGGCTGTTTTAGGGTCTAAACCAGAATTTGGTTCATCACAAAAGAGATATTTAGGTTTGTTCACCACCGCACGGGCAATTGCTACACGTTTTTTCATTCCCCCAGAAATTTCAGAAGGTAACTTTTTAAAAGATTCTTCTTCAAGGTTTACTCTTTTTAAAACTTCATGGGCTCTGTCTATTTTTTCTGAATTAGACATTTTAGAAAACATTTCTAAAGGAAACATAACGTTTTCTTCTACGGTCATAAAATCAAATAAAGCAGAATACTGAAATACTGTACCTATGTTTTTTCTTCTTTCTTGTATACTTTCTTTATTATCCTCTGATGATCGATCGCCGTCATATATAATTTCTCCACTGGTGGGTTTAAATATTCCCAAAAGACATTTGAAGAAAACTGTTTTACCAGCTCCAGAAGATCCTATCACTAAACTTGTTTTACCCTTTTCAAAATCAGTAGAAATTCCCTTCAGTACCTCTGTGTCACCAAATGATTTCTTTAAGTTTTTTACTTCTATCATATCAATAGTAACTGCGTTAATACAAGATTTAAAACTATAATCACCACGCAAGTCCATACCACCGCAGTAGTGCTGGATCTACCGACTTCTAGACTTCCTCCATCTACATAATAACCAAAATATGCTGGAATTGTGGCGATTACGAAAGCAAAGACTTCCATCTTAATCAAAGAATACCAATAAAACCAAGGATCAAAGGGCATCTGTAATCCTTCTATGAAATCTATGGTAGACCATTGGCCAGTAACGAAACCTACCAGGTGCCCACCTGCTATCCCCATAATCACACTAACCATAAATAAGATAGGATAAAAAAGTAAAGAAGCTATAATTTTAGGTAAAATTAGAAAATTAGCACCATTAACCCCCATCACCTCAAAGGCATCTATTTGCTCTGTTGCACGCATGGTTCCAATACTTGAGGCAATAAAAGAACCCACCTTTCCCGCTAATATGATGCATACAATCGTACTAGAAAATTCTAACACTAAAACAACCTTGGTCGCATAGCTTACATAGTAATCCGGAATGGGCATTGCTGCTCCTTTAAAATTTTGATACATTTGAATGGCTAAAACAGCTCCCATAAAGAGTGATAGAAACGCTACCAAACCGAGAGAATTAACCCCAAGATCATAAACCTCTCTCATCGTTAGCTTATGAAATACCTTTAAATTTTTAGGAATTCTAAATGAATCAAATATCAGCATAAAATACCTGCCAATAGATTCTAAATATGAGGTAATGAAATTCATTCTGCTAAATTAAACTATTTATAATTACAAGTAAAATTAATATTTTAGGCGAATGTTTAATGCAGAACTACAAAAGTATTTGATCCCTGGCTCTAGAGATTATTTGAATCAATGGTGTAAGGGGTATAAGATAAAAATTGTTATCAAAAATGCGAGAGAAAGCAAGCTAGGTGATTATAGGAAATTAGCCCACAACACTCATCAAATTACCTTGAATATTGGGATGTCCCCAGAATTAACATTTTTTACGCTCACCCATGAAATAGCACATTTACATGCGAGGGAAAAGTATGGAAATACCATCAAACCCCATGGGAATGAATGGAAGTTTTGTTTTGGGCATCTTATTAGAGAAAGCGCACACTTATATCCAATTTCAATGCAACCTTTACTTTTAAATTTTTCCAACAATCCTAGAGCTAGTTTTTATGCATCAAAAGAATTAGCTACTTATTTCTTAAAAGAAGAGAATAAAGAGCAATTATTATTACGAGATATTCCTTCTGGATCAGTTTTTAGAATTAAAGAAAAGATATTCAAAAAAGGAAACATTAGAAAAATAAGATATCTTTGCACCGAAATCTCTAGCAGTAAAAGGTATACTATACATATGCTTGCTCCTGTGGATGAGGTAATTGAAGATAGACATCTATGATAGATACAAATACTTATTGTGTAATAATGGCAGGTGGTGTGGGCACAAGATTTTGGCCATTGAGCACGTCAGACTACCCTAAACAGTTTCATGACGTATTGGGTGTAGGTAAAACATTAATACAACAGACTTACGAAAGATTATTAAAGGTCACCACCCAAGATAAAGTATATGTCATAACAGATCGTATATATAAAGATATAGTAAAAGAACAAATCCCCGCATTGCATGATGATCAAATCATTGTAGAACCTGTAGGGATGAATACGGCTCCATGTGTATTATATTCTTCTATGAGAATAGAAAAGCTACAGGAGGATGCGAACATTGTATTCTGCCCATCAGATCATTTGATTTTAGAGCCTTCGAAATTCGTAAAACAAGTTGGTATTGCAATAGAAAGTTTACAACAAAAAGATGGTTTATACACTTTGGGGATTAAACCTACAAGACCTGATACAGGATACGGCTATATACAGTATGTGGAATCTGAGGACGATCCTGTAAAAAAAGTGAAAACCTTTACAGAAAAACCTGATTTAGCTTTAGCAGAACAATTTATAGCATCAGGAGATTTCTTATGGAACTCAGGAATATTTATTTGGAAGGCAAAAACCATTATTCATGCTTTTCAAGAGCTTTTACCAGATATGTATACAACGTTGGCAGAAGTAAAACATGCGTTAGGGACGGTAAAAGAAAGTGAATTAATTTCTAAAGTTTACCCAACCTTACAACGGGTTTCAATCGATATTGGGATTTTAGAAAAGTACAAAGAAGTGTATGTAATTCCTTCAAGTTTTGGTTGGAGTGATTTAGGTACATGGTCTTCTCTTTATGAAAATAGCGAAAAAGATAAGGATAAAAATGCAGTAAGAGGTAAATTAGTCAAATTATATGATGCCTCTCGCAATATGGTGAATGTATTAGAAGATAAAGCGGTGGTCATTGAAGGTTTAGAAGACTTTATTATCGTGGATACCAAAGAAGCTTTGTTGGTGTGTCCAATCACTAGTGATCAAACCGTGAAAAAGTTTGTAAACGATTTAAAGCTTACCAAGGGTGGGGAGAAATTTGTTTAAATAAAGAATTATATGGAGAACGAAAAAGATGAAACTCCTAGCCTAGGAGAGGCTGTAATAGACTTCATAAAAGGTGTTTTTGAGCTTAGCTCAAATGTAGATAAGCAAAGAGCAAGAGAAGAGATATTAAATAATATCAACTTTAAAGGTATGCCTGCCTTTGTATTAATTGCATCTATTATTGTGGCTTCTATTGGGTTGAACGCGAACTCTGTAGCGGTTGTGATTGGAGCCATGTTAATATCTCCTCTAATGGGGCCGATTGTAGGGCTTGGATACTCTGTGGCAGTAAATGATTGGGAAACATTAAGAAAGTCTTTAATCAACTTTGCGATTATGGTGGTTTTAGCATTGATTACCTCTACCACCTATTTTTTGTTGGTCCCCTTAAAATCCTTGACCTTACAGCTACAGGGCAGGATAGAACCAACCAGTTTAGATGTAATGATTGCCTTGTTTGGTGGTTTTGCAGGAATTGCAGCGCTATGTTCTAAAATTAAAAATGCCAACGTAATTGCTGGAGTTGCCATCGCTACGGCCTTAATGCCACCACTTTGTACCGCTGGTTATGGATTAGCAATGGGTTCTCAAGATATAGGATACAAAGAATATACAGGATTTTCTGCAGCGGCTAATGCTTTGTATTTATTCTTTATCAACTCCATATTTATAGGGATTTCAACCTATGTTTTTATAAAAATCACCAGATTTCCTTTGGCTAAATATCAAAATGCACAACAAGCTAAAAGAACTAATTATTTAATCATTGGGATCGCACTTTTGACTATGATTCCTAGTTCATTTATTTTTTATAATATCATAAATGAAGAGTTATTTAATCAAAAAGTTCAAGCATTTTTAAAGAATGAAGTAGCCTCTGTTTATGAAAATACATTCTTTAACCTGAATAATCCAATTATTACACAAAATGATTCGATTAAAATTGTAACAATTTCTACGCTCACAGAAACGATTCCAAGTGAAGTGATTAATAATTGGAATAAAATAATGGATAAGGAATACAATTTAAAAAATACCAGACTTGCTGTTTATCAAGGTGCTGGGTATAATACTACGAACTGGCAGAAGGATGGTCAAGAATTAGTCAGATCATTGTATCAAGCCACTGGAATAGAAATACAAGCCAAAGATTCTACCATAGAATCGCTTAAAAACCAAGTTGCGCGTTTGAATAGTGATACCATACCATTTCAAAGCATTGCTACAGAACTTAAGGGGCAATATCCAGAAATACAGCATTTTGGGTATGGAGTCTTCAACTATAAAGACTTCAATAAAAAAGGAGATAAAAATATCATTCCTACTTTTATTTTAACTTGGAAACAAAACCCACTTACAGCCGAGCAGAAGAAAGAGCGAGCAAAAGATGAGTTGCGTATCAATGAATACTTGAAAGCGAGATTAAAACTAGATACCATTCAATACCTTAAGGAGTAGAACGAATACCTAGCTTAATAAAGAATTCGCTACTTTTGCACTTTTAAATTTAGAAACATTATATGGAAGTATTAATAAAGGCAGCACAAATGATTTTGGTATTATCCATCATCGTAGTGTTGCATGAAGGAGGACATTTTGCAGCGGCCAAGTTATTTAAGACTAAAGTAGAGAGATTCTTTTTGTTTTTTGACGTCAAGTTTGCCTTATTCAAAACTAAAATAGGAGAAACCGTTTACGGTATAGGTTGGTTACCCTTAGGTGGTTATGTAAAGATTGCAGGGATGGTTGACGAGAGCATGGATACCGAGCAATTAAAGAAACCAGCACAACCATGGGAGTTTAGGTCCAAACCAGCTTGGCAGAGGCTCATAATTATGCTTGCCGGTATATTTGTAAATCTTGTATTAGCGATAGTAATCTTCACAGTTTTAAGCTATCAAAATGGAGAAAGTTATGTGAACGTCAATAAATTAGAAAATGGAATTGCTATAGATTCTGCGCAAATGGATTTAGGTTTACAGCCTGGTGACGTGCCAATTGGGGTAAATGGAATTCATTATGACAAGTTAAGTGAAATCAGCAAGAGAGCTTTAATAGATGGCGGTGTTCTTAATATCAAACGCGGAAATGAAGAAGTAGATTTACCAATCAAGACTTCTGATCTGGTACATATGCTAGAGATGAAAGGTGGTTTCTTTTCTCCAGCACCTGAATTTCCAGTAAAACTAGATACCACCCTATATGTGGCCGCAGAGGCAGGGTTAAAGAAAGGCGATGTCATAACCTCTCTCAATGGAAAACCAGTAGATAGTTGGGTTGAAGTTACGAGGACCATAAGAAATAGTGCCAATCAAGATGTTGCATTTGGAGTAAATAGAAATGGGACAGAAGAACAGATTGTAGTAGGAGTACCAGCAGAAGCTAAGGTAGGTATCATACCTACTTTTGATTATGAATCTATTACAGACACTCAAAAATTTACCCTTGGAGAATCTCTTAGCAGAGGCGTTAAATTAACATTCTCTACCATTACAGATCAAGTACAATCCTTTAAGGTCTTATGGAAATTAAAAGGTGAAGCTACTAAATATATGGCTGGTCCAATAGGGATTGCCAAACAGTTGCCTTCTGCATGGAACTGGACTTTCTTTTGGAGTTTTACGGCCTTGCTTTCTGCATGGTTGGCATTCGTGAATATTTTACCAATCCCAGGATTAGATGGAGGACATGCGATGTTTACTATTTATGAAATGGTGACAGGTCATAAACCTGGTGATAAGTTTATGGAGGTGATGCAATATATAGGCGTTATATTCCTTATGGGACTTATGGTCTTTATATTTGGGAATGATATTTTCAATCTTATATTCAATTAACGGATTCAAATGATCTTATGAAAGCACTTATTGTCATAGATATGCAATATGATTTCTTGCCTGGCGGTAGTTTAGCTGTTGAGGGTGGTGATGAAATTATACCGTTAATTAATAAGCTAATTCAGGATTATGATTTGGTATTGGCAACACAAGATTGGCATCCAGCAGATCATAAGAGTTTTGCATCACAACACCCAGGAATGGAACCTTATGCAACTACAGAGCTTAATGGGTTGCCTCAAGTATTGTGGCCAGATCATTGTGTACAGGGAACACATGGAGCAGAATTTCATCAAGATTTAGACTTTAAAAAAGTAGAAGCAATCTTTAGAAAAGGAATGAACGCAGAGATTGATAGCTACAGTGGATTTTTTGATAATGGGCACCTGAAAACCACAGGATTGAGTGGTTATTTAAAAGAAAAAGGAGTTTCCGAAGTTCATTTTGTAGGTTTGGCTGCAGATTTTTGTGTGTATTATTCGATGATGGATGCTTTGAAAGAAGGTTTTGAGGTTACCCTCATAGAAAATGCTACCAGAGCAATCTTCCCGGAACAGTTTTTAGAGCAAAAAGATGCTTTAAAAAATAAGGTGAACTTTATCAACAATTGATATACTAATCAATTGTCTAAAATCAAATCTTATACTTCATTAATATAAGTATAGTGGTGTCAGAGTGCAATGGATCACGCCCATATATTAATTATCGATAAGTTTAATATATTGTACAGCTTTTACGATTTGATAACATTACTCAATTTTATTGACATAGGGTTAATATACAATTGTCTATAGCATAAACTGATAGTCTTTCTATTGATTTAAATTTATACAAATTAAATCTTTGTGAGGACCTTCAAAATTAATTATTTCACGAATATATTTTTATTAGCAGTTATTTGCATCTTCGTCGGCAGGGGCGTGCAATTGATATTTTGGGAAGCACCCTTTAGAACCTTATTATGGGATCAACAGCTATTAAAACCTATTGTAGAAAATATCTTAAATACAGATTGGAAAACCTACGCCAATAGCCCGCAAACAGATGTTTATATCAATGATTCAATTCTATTTGTAGGGTGGATATTTATAATTTCTGCATTAGCATGTGTTACAGCTTTCCTAGATTACTATAAGAAGATTTCCACCATCATCATCTATATAGGAGCTATCTTATTGGCCCTGGTGATATTCTTAGAGTTTAAAGAGAAATTCTATCACACTGCACAGTTAATAGAGGGAGCTATACAAGTAGGTACCTGTTTCCTGTTTCCCATATGGATTAATCAACACATTGGGAAAAGGCGATTAGCCTTATTGCTCAAAATCGTTATTGGACTTTGTTTTGCGGGTCATGGGCTTTATGCCATAGGATTCTATGCAACACCTGGTAAATTCATAGACATGACTATTATTTTACTTGGTGTCAATGAGACTCAAGCTAAACTTTTCTTACACATTGTGGGTTGGCTAGACATCTTGATATTTCCTCTTTTGTTTACAAAGTTTTTATGGAAGCCAGCATTAATCTACGCTATTCTCTGGGGTTTCCTTACCTCATTTGCTAGAATGGCATACTATCTAGTGCTAAACAATTTTGAAGTTTTAGCCTTTAGCATGCTTCATGATACCCTATTTAGGTTATCTCATGGGCTAATTCCATTATCACTCTATATACTCTTATCCATCATTAATTCGAAAAAAGTAAAACTATGAAACATTTCAACTATTTTGCCATCATCTTGTTTTTGGTTGCCCTGAAGGTGGGCGCTAAGACAGATAAATATCGTCTGATTTTGACAGACGATCCATCTAGCACAATAACAATCGCTTGGAATCAGGTATCTGGTACCAACCCCATAGTGAAATTCGGAACAGAAGATCATGGGCAGAATACTGCCTTATATACCCAAACTAAGCGTGTCGATAGGACAACAGCCTTCAGAGGAATGAGCAACCAGTTTGCTAGATTAAAAGGTTTACAGCCCAATACCGCTTATTATTTCGTGATAGAAGATAGTGAGGGTGTAAGTAAGCGTTTCTGGTTTAAAACAGCACCTAGCGATCATACAAAAATATCCTTTATCGCGGGTGGAGACTCTAGGAACAATAGAGTGCCTAGACAAAATGCTAATAAACTAGTTGCTAAGCTAAAACCTACCGCCGTTTTATTTGGAGGGGATATGACTGCATATGATAATGATGAGCAATGGCAAGATTGGTTCAATGATTGGCAGCTTACCACGGCCTCAGATGGGAGAATGTTTCCGATCATACCTACGAGAGGAAACCATGAGCGATCTAATACCATTTTTGAATTGTTTGACACCACTCATGAAGACTCTTATGGAGCCATTACCTTTGGTGGAAATCTATTTAGAGCCTATACGTTAAACACTGAAATTTCTGTTTTTGGAGATCAGTTAGATTGGTTAGAACAAGATTTGACTTCTCATGATGATGTGGTTTTTAAAGCAGCACAATACCATAAGCCTATGCGCCCCCACACCTCTGGTAAAGCTGAGGGGATAGATAGATACAATGCGTGGGCAAGGCTATTTTATCACAATGCGGTAAGATTAGTGGTAGAGTGTGATTCACACATGGTAAAATCGACTTATCCGTTGAAACCAAGCAGTGGAGCCAATAATGATGAGGGATTTGAAGTGGATAATAAAAATGGAACTACCTACGTGGGTGAAGGATGTTGGGGAGCTCCTTTACGTACACCAGATGATGAAAAAAGTTGGACACAGGACTCAGATTCTTTCAATCAATTTAAGTGGTTTTTTGTAGATGGAGACAAAATAGAGTTGAGAACGGTAAAAGTAGATAATGCAGATGAAGTGGAAGAATTAACCAATGATAATGTATTTGCCATTCCTAATAAATTAGATATTTGGACTATGAAAGATGGTGAAAGTATTACATATATATATCCAACCCAAGTTTTGAACCCTCCCAATGCAGCATTTTCTGACGATACTAAAACAGATTTTGCAGATCGTAATAACATAGAATTATGTGTTAACATTTTAGATAAAGGTAATGGGATAAAGGATATTGAATTTGAAACAATTAAATTACCAGAGGAAACTGTTACTAAATTAACGACGTTAACAAAAGAACCTTATACCCTTCATACTGCTTTGCAAGAGGATGGTCTTTATATTATTCGTGCCAAAATAAATTCAGTAGATGGGTTAAATAAAATTATAGAGAAAAAGATTTATGTGGGAAAATTTCAGATTGAAGTTACAATTCTGCCCAGTGTAGGTTCAGATGATATTGAAGAGGGGCAAGCGAATGCAGGTAATATGTATATGGGCTCCTCTGATTTGGAGTTCGGATATGATAGCTATAATGAGCAAGGGTATCAAAAAGTCGGAATTAGGTTTGATGATTTAATGATTCCTAAAAGAGCCGAAATTGTTTCATCTACCATAGAATTTTATGGTAAATATGACCAGGCTGAACCAGCTCAAACGACAATATATCTAGAAAATACGGACAATGCCGCAGCATTCACCAGCACGCCATACGATTTAACCAACAGAGATTATATAGCGGAGAGCATCGTTTGGGATATTCCCGCATGGACCAAAAAAGGATATGGAGCAGAGACACAGACGCCAGATTTATCTGCATTGCTCAATCAACTTATCACTCAAGATTCTTGGAATAACCATAGTTCTGTGGTCTTCAAATTTGAACCATCTGGACCAAGTTTAGAAAATGAGGAGAATAAAAGAACAGCGTACTCGCGGGACAAATATACGGATGCTTACTTCTTATTGGTGACTTATACTTATGATGCAGCGGCAAAACTAAGCACAACGGAAACTCCTCAAGAAGCTTCAAGCTTAACGTACAAAATATACCCTAATCCAGCAAGCGATAAAATTATGATTTTTGGTATGGCAGAATTGGTTGAAAACACAACTGTTTTAGGAGTATTTAATATGGTAGGTCAAAAGATGAATTGTAGTACAAGGCGTATTAATAATTCTGAGGTAGAAGTTTCTGTGGAAGATTTAAGATCAGGCGTTTACTTTATTAAAGTGTTAAACCACGCTAACAATCAAATAAGTTCTCATAAGTTCATTAAGAAATAAATATTGAATGCAGCTTATCTATGGGTAAATCGCATCAACATTGATTCTGTTTAATCT
Organism: Weeksellaceae bacterium; assembly: GCA_051011115.1. Classification (GTDB taxonomy): domain Bacteria; phylum Bacteroidota; class Bacteroidia; order Flavobacteriales; family Weeksellaceae; genus Profundicola. The sequence goes on along the minus strand of JBPCUN010000019.1, from coordinate 48,742 downwards.
TTAATGAAACCACGCCACTTCTACAGTAGCGTGGTTTTTCTATTGGTAGATAAGATTAAAAAAGTATTCCATAGCAACACAAATCGAAATTCGTATATTTGCATTTTTAAATCAAACTATGTTAACAGTTTCTAACGTATCCCTTCAGTTTGGGAAAAGAGTTCTTTTTGATGAAGTAAACATTAAGTTTACCAAGGGGAATTGTTATGGAATTATTGGTGCCAATGGAGCAGGTAAATCCACATTCCTCAAGATTTTATCTGGAGAGCAAGATCCAACCTCTGGTAATGTTTCACTAGAACCAGGTAGAAGAATGTCTTTCCTAGAGCAAGATCACTTCAAATATGATGATGTATCTGTATTAGAAACCGTATTAAGAGGGAACAAACCACTGTTTGAAATTAAAACAGAAATGGATGCGTTGTACGCCAAACCAGACTTTTCTGAGGCGGACGGGGTAAAAGCTGGAGAGCTAGGGGTGATATATGAAGAAATGAACGGTTGGAACGCAGAAACAGATGCCGCCACTTTATTGTCGAACGTAGGAATTCCTGAAGAGAATCACTATACATTTATGGGAGATTTAGACTCCAAATCTAAAGTTAGGGTACTTTTAGCACAAGCCTTATTTGGTAATCCAGACGTGCTAGTGCTGGATGAGCCTACCAATGATTTAGATGTTGAAACTATCAATTGGCTAGAAAATTTCTTGGCAGATTATGAAAACACGGTAATTGTTGTATCACATGATCGTCACTTTCTAGACACAGTCTGTACGCATATTGTAGATTTAGACTATAAAAAATTAAACTTATATACAGGTAACTATAGTTTCTGGTATCAAGCGTCACAATTAGCGACAAGACAACGTGCACAAGCCAATAAAAAGGCAGAAGAAAAGAAAAAAGAATTGCAAGAATTCATCTCTCGATTTAGCTCCAACGTAGCCAAGGCAAAACAAGCCACAGCACGTAAGAAGATGATAGAAAAGTTAGATATGCAAGAGATAAAACCTTCTTCTCGCAGGTATCCTGCCATCATCTTTGAACCCGAAAGAGAAGCAGGAGATCAAATTTTAGAAGTAGAGAATTTATCTGCTAAATTAGATGATGAGGTATTATTTGCTAACGTAACTTTTAATTTAGCTAAAGGGGATAAGGTGGCAATTATTGCTAGAAAATCATTGGCAAAAACAGCATTTTTTGAGATAATTTCTGGAAATCAAGAAGCTGATGGAGGTACCTATAAATGGGGGGTAACGACCAAGCAAACTTACTTACCTTTAGATAACACTGCATTTTTCCAATCAGATATTGATTTAGTAGATTGGTTGAGACAATATGTAGAAACTGATGAAGAACGCCATGCAGAATATATTCGCACCTTCCTAGGGAGAATGTTATTTTCTGGTGATGAAGGGTTAAAAGCTAGTAACGTTCTTTCAGGGGGAGAAAAAATGCGAATTATGTTCTCGAGAATGATGCTTCTTAAAGGAAACGTTTTATTGTTTGATGAGCCAACCAACCACTTGGATTTAGAGTCGATTTCAGCTTTAAATAACTCCTTAGAAAACTTTAAAGGTACTATTGTCATGTCCTCGCATGACCACGAATTAGTACAGACTGTATGTAATAGAATAATCGAAATCACCCCAAGAGGTGTAATAGATCGTTATATGACCTATGATGAATACTTAAAGGATCCTAAAGTTAAAGAGCTAAAACAGAAATTATATAAAGATTAATATGTAACAAATTTTGGACAACTTAGGACTGTCATTAATAGTCCACATTCAACCAAAGATAAGAATATAGGCACAAAAGGGGTTTGGTCAAAAATCATCACTTTTTGTGCCTTATTTCATTTACATATCCACGATTAAGGGCTATCTATTCCTTATTGGTCACATATTATTAGATTACTAAAACACCAACATTTCTCGCTTCCACAACTAATTTTTTTTCATCAAAACCATCCTATTTAACGTAATAAAACTATGGTTTTTATACTATTTATGGGATTATATATTTAGGAAACACAGATTGAAATAATCTAGGAAGTAATATTACATTATTTATTGGTGTTCAGCATTAAGATTGTTCTGAAGGTAAAACACACACTGCAAAGTACTTTAAAGTTATTTAACTCTAAAGGGCTATAAATCTAAGCCTCATAGACATATATATGATCCTGTCAAAAATATTTATGAAGACTAAAACTATAAATTATAAAATACAGCATATTCTATAATGATGCATTACGAATTGATTATTTGCTTTTTTTATAGAAATATATTGAGAGGAAGGTAAGATTAATTGTCATGCATAATATCTTTTGTTTTTTTTACTAAATTGCAAGAAGAAGCAATAATTCGATAACACTATGAATAGTATAAAATTAATGGTATTCTACAGCTGCATTTTTATTTTCTTATTAGGTTGTAAAAAAGAGGGTAAAACTGATAAAACTTCAAGCGATAGTTCAACAGTTACTTCGGTCAAAGATTCTACATCTCACGATACACGAGACACTTTGCAAATAAATAATAATGTAAATATCATTCAACCCGTGATAGGGGAGGCGGGAGAAGAATACAACCCCTATGCAGAATATTATGTTATTGCGAATGAAGTTTATGTTCGTTCCAAACCCAATAAAAATAGCCATAAAGTAAAAAGTTTGTTTTTTGGAGATAAAGTTTGGTCCTCTTATGATGAATCTATCAAACAATATAAAAAAGTTTATTTTACCAAACCAGAAATTAATCAACCAGAACCATCATCTTATTATATTGTAGGAAATACTTTGGTAGATAGTTACTCTTTTGACGAATACAGAACTAGCTTTTCGTTAGAGCCATTCAACCAGTTACATACGGGTGTGAAGAGCTTAATTCTTAGTAATAAATATACGAATAATATGAACTATGAGCTCACTCAAAATAAGGATAGAGCTAAAGATGTCATAGCCTATGGAGATTTTGATAGCGATGGTATTAATGATGTAGCTATCTTAATAGATAACGTTGAAAATCAAAGTTCTCGCCTTTTGATTTTGTGTACTAATTCAGCAACAGATCAACCCTATTTAGCTTTTGCCGAAAATTATGTAGACAAATTGAAAGTTTCATCTTTTAAGAAAGGAGCTAAAATATTTATGGAAGAAGATAGACTAGTCCCGGCACCCTTAGACGGAATCATCTTGACAGGAGAAGAGACAAAAGGGGTGATTATATACGACAAAAATCTACAAAAATTTCAAACCTACGGTCAATTAAGAGGCAATTACGATTACTAAATAGAACCTGGACAAAAAATATTAATACAAGAAAGTCTCTTTGATTATAATGAGGCTTTCTGTGCATTATTAAATTACTTAAACCTAATAGGCTATATTTATTTATGCAGAGATTTATTTATTCGGTAGATAAAAATGTACCACCCTATAAAAATAAATACAATTATTGCTATAGAAACGACATAAAAAATTCGGGGTTCAACACTATATCTATTTTTTAATACATAGTACATAAAACCAATCATGGTTAAAATGATAAGATAATTTACATTCACCCATTTACCTATACTAGTTTTATCCTTTTTACCAAATAATTTTCTTTTAGCGTTTCTCCTAAGCGCAACCCAAATTCCAGATAATATAAGTGTGGATATGGATAATCCACCAAAAAACCAGAATATCTTGGTAGTTAAACCACCCCAAGTTCCAAAATGAATTGGATCCATGGCATCATTAATAAACGTGATTGCAGATAAATTATCTGCGCGTTGTACTTTCACAACTTCATAATTGACAGGATTTATATAAACCCTATTGGCTCTATTTCTCAGTAATGGTACCTGACTGGTTCCATTAATATAAATTGGTATATTATAAGAATCTGGAATCTTAACATCTTTAATTGTAAGATTAGGAATAGTTTGTTTGGCTACTTCAATAGCTTTATTAAAGTCTATTGATAGAAAAAAGGGCTTGTCATCTTGATAATTAAATGGTTTTTCATTGTTTAGAATAGGTGCTTTAGGATTAGCTATATCTGATATATGACCTAAATTTGTTCTTTCCATAAAATACCAAATTCCAGTTAGTGATATTATAAAAATAAAGGGAACAGACCACGCGCCCACAAGCCTATGCAAACTCCGATACATAACTTCTTTATTCTTAGTTTTTAACTTTAATGGGAATAAATGTTTATACCATTTATTGAAGAACAACAGCGCTGTAGCAACAGAAAAAAACAATAAAAACCCAAAAGTTAAAACGATAAAATTCCCTATTTGAAAAGGTATGAATAAAAAGTAATGTAAGTCTCGAAAGAACCGTTGAAATGTCAGGTTTACTCTACCCTGTACTTCACCTGTATATGGGTTTACAAATGCGTAATACCGGTGATTGTTCTCGGTAATATATACAATATCACAAACATAAGAATCTGTCTGAGAAAACCAATATACACTTTCTGACTGGGGATAAGCATCATATAAATTCTGGAATTTATGATTAAAATCTACTTTTGAACTTTCCTTTTCTGCTCTAATCTCTGGTATAAAAAGCCAATCCATTTCTACACTGAGCGTTGCTAAAGTACCAGAAAAGCATACTATAAAAAATAGTATGCTTAATTTAATTCCTACCCATTGATGAATTTTATAAAATGTCTTTTTATTAAATTTCATAAAATTTTATAACTAATTAGTTTAAAATGTATAGGCAATGTTCAATAGGTAATTTCTAGGTGCTCCAGGGAATAGTCTTACATAACTATATCCTCCTACCCAATGTTTTTTATTTAATATATTATTTACAGTTAATGCTAATTTTACTTTGTTAATTTTATAAGAGACTCCTCCATCAAATATCAAACAAGCTGGTAACGTTAATCCTTTATCGTTGGTGTTTCTCTCAGTTACAAAGTTAGAACCTAAATTAAAATTAACATTTCTTAAAGTTCCAGTTAAAACTTCATAATTTGCAAAAAATCCTCCCGCATGTAATGGTGCATTGGATTTTAATTCTCCTATTAATTCTGGCTCATCACTTTCTTCGATGGTTCCTTTATTATAAGCGTAATTTGCTGTAAGCATAAAGTTTTTTGAAATGCTACCATTCACATCAACCTCAAAACCTCTAGATCTCTCTGCTCCTCTTTGCTTTAATAGCCCTGTATCAGCATCAGTTACCAATATATTTTTATAATCTATATTATAAAATGAAACATTGGTAGCTAACTTATCATGAAAAAAAGTAGATTTAAATCCAAATTCAACCATCTTTCCTGTTTTAGGGTCAAAAGGCCCACCACTTGCTTCGTCTAAGGTTGATGCCTGTTGCGGTTGAAAACTTTGTGTATAAGTCCCATAAATATTAATTTGAGGATTTAATGTATATACCATTCCTATTCTTGGCAATAATTTATTTTGACTTATGGTTTCTTCATTTTCTTTTTTATAATTCAATACATCTGTATAATACTCTTGACGTAAACCTAAAAGAACTTGTAAGTTTTTATATTTAATTTGATCCTGAAAATAAATTCCTTGTGTATATAATTTATAGGCTGACCTTTCTCGTCTATTTAAAATATAATCACTTGGATATCCCAACTTATAGGTTGGATTCTTTAAATCAAAATGAGGAATATTGGGTTTTGGCAATCCATTTTCAAAAATAAAATTAGATGCATTTGCTGGATCATATTTGGCTAAACCGCCGTCAATAGTCCTATAAATAGCGCTACTGCTGGTAAAAATTATACCTCCTCCTACAGGTCTAGACCTATTCACAAAATCATAACCAGCCAACAATTTATGATTAATACCTCCTGTTTTAAAATCATATACAAAATATGATGTTACATTGTGTGTTGTTTCTTGTTGTTCTCTTGCCGAAATTCTCATTCCCATGAGTGTTGGGATTTGATTCCCTAAACTATCAACAGCAAACCTGTTAGAAGTCCTATGTTCAAATAAATCTTCATTATAAGAATACATCATATAAGAAGAATTAAAAGATAAGCGATCGGTAAATTGATGACTTAGAGACAATGTACTATAAGCTACATTGGTTTTATGATAATCGTTGGCAGCACCTATAGCAAGAGAAATAGGTGTAGAATTTAAATCTGTCCCTGAGGATGCACCGAATATAGGTTGACCTCGATCTAGTTTACCATCAAAATTTGTTAATACCAAATCAAAATTAATTTTGGTTTTGTCCGTTGGTAGAAAGGTTACAGAAGGTGCGACCATAAAAGATTTGAATTTTTGCAAATCTCTAAAATTGTCTGAGTTTTCATAAGCCATATTTAAACGGTAAAGTAAAGTTTTACTTTCATTCAAAGGGCCTGTAAAGTCAGCTGTAGCCCTTAGCGTGTTATAACTTCCAGTAGTAAAGCTTAAGGCTTTTCTGTCCGTAGCTAGCGGTTTTTTTGTAACCCTATTCATGGTACCTCCTGGTGATGAATTACCAAATACAGCTGATGAGGGACCTTTGATAACTTCTACACGTTCTAAATTGGCTGTTAAAATTTGCGGTCCAAATAAACCTATTACCCTAAGACCATTGATTAACTCTTGCTCTGATCTAAAACCTCTAATGGTATAGTCATTATAAAAAGAATATTGATTAACCCCACTTATATTTTTAACCACATCGTTTACTCTATAAGCTTGTCTATCGGCCATTACTTCTTTTGTAACGTAACTTATTGTTTGAGGAGTATCTTTGATCAAAGTGGATGTTTTTGTTGATGCGAAAGATTCATCATTCATATAGGATATCTTGTTCCTACCTAATATTTCAACAGTTTGCAATTGAATAACATCATTTCTTAGAATAAAATCAATTTGTTCTGACTGATTTTTAACTAAATTTATTGCTTTAGACTCTTTTAGGTAATTAGTGGCATCAACAACTAGCGTGTAAAACCCGTCATTTAAATGTTTAAATTCATATCTACCATTCTCATCTGTATTTATTGTTTGATTGATTTCTTGTATGTGAATGGAAATTCCATTTAATGGTTTCATATCAGAATCGGTCACAAATCCCCAAATTTTATTCTCTTGGGCATGTGACAAACTACCCAATATGAGACATATAATAATACTGTAAAATGCTCTAACTTTCATAAATTATATTTAGACTAATTAAAAATAGTTAACAAATAAACAATTATACTTCAAGTTTATCAAACAATTATAACATGACATTTATCATGAATATAATACTACAAGATATTTAATCTGCTATACGATTTTTATTGAGATGTAAAATGATTAAATATGAACATAATTAGAGCTAAAATCTATATCCAATAGTTATCATTTAGTCGAAAAAATCAAGTTATTTTTAGTAGATGATATAAAATACAATTTTCAATTTAGTTATTAATGTATAGCCAGAAGGAATATTATAAATTCCCATAAGTAATATCTAAAATTCTTATTTCAGTACTCAAAAATTGAATTAATCTAGCATTAAGCTATAACTTTATGGCATGGAAAGTTACACTATAGCCAGAGTTGTTCACATCGTAGCCATTGTCCTATGGATAGGTGGAGTTGCTATGGTGACGACGGTCATTATACCTGCCGTCAAAAAGATGAAGACCAAAGAGGATAAAATCAACACTTTTGAAAATATAGAAGGACGTTTTGCCATACAAGCTAAAATAACAACCCTGCTTACCGCACTTTCAGGTTTTTATATGCTCTATGTGCTAGATGCTTGGGATCGATATCTAGATCCTAAATATTGGTGGTTGCATGCGATGACTATTGTCTGGCTTATATTCACATTGATATTGTATGTTTTAGAACCACTTGTTTTGCATAAATTATTTAAAAGGTATGCAGAGAAAAATCCTAACAAGACCTTTAATATCATACATCGGTTACATTGGGTTTTATTAATTCTAAGTATAATTACAATTATGGGTGCTGTGGCAGGAAGTCATGGACTTTTCTTCTATGATTAAATTAAATAAGAAAAATCCTAACAATTGAGGTTTTAAATCTAGATAGGAGCTTTAGTGACTTTGATTTGTTTCCTTCTTAATGTCCTCTATACTAGAGGCCCCACATCCACAACCTTTGCTACACCCTATATCATCCTTTTTAGTGAAAGGGTTATAAAACTTAGATACCATATATAAGACAGCAATGATAAAGATTATGCCGATTATAATATATTCCCAATTCATAAAATCTTATTTTAAAAGTTGATAGGCAATAAATGCCGTGATATAGGCTAAACCACTCATAAATATCAACTGAACCATAGGCCATTTCCATGTTCCAGTTTCTTTTTTCACAATGGCAAGTGTACTCATACATTGCATGGCAAAAGCATAAAATAACAGCAGTGATACCCCAGTCGCCAAACTATATACTCTTGTGCCGTCAGGATTTATTTCGTCTCGCATGCGCTGTACAACTTGTGTTTCTTCTTCGTTATTAGAACCTATGCTATAGATAGTTGCCATGGTTCCTACAAAGACTTCTCTAGCCGCAAAAGAAGATAAAACCCCTATGCTTATCTTCCAGTCATATCCAATAGGACGAAAGATGGGTTCAACTGCTTTACCAATATGACCTAAAACAGAATATTCTAACTTCTGCGACTCTAAATGATTAGCTATTTCTTTTTCATTCCAATTGTTTTCTACAGCTTGGGTAGATATAATTTCTTCTGCATTTTTAAAGTTATCTGTAGGGCCCCAAGAACTTAGAACCCATATAATAATAGAAACGGCTAAAATGATTTTACCTGCACCAAAAATAAAGGCAGAAACCTTTTCCCATAAACCCATAAAAAGATTACGCCAGTGGGGCATATGGTAGTCTGGCATTTCCATGATTAGATAACTCTTATAATGAGATTTTAAAAACTTCTTGAATATGTATGCAAAGACCAAAGCAGCAAGTACACCTAACAGGTATAATAACATTAATACGAGCCCCTGTAAATCTATTCCATAAAATTTCTTGGACGGAATCACCAATGCGATTAAGATGGCATATACGGGTAACCTGGCAGAACAGGTCATAAAAGGGGTCACCAAAACGGTGATTAATCTTTCTTTCGTGTTTTCTATGTTTCTAGCGGCCATAATACCAGGGATAGCACACGCTGCACCAGACATTAAGGGAACTACAGATTTTCCGTTTAGTCCAAAGGGGCGCATCCATTTATCCATTAAAAACACTACCCGGCTCATATAACCTGTTTCTTCAAGCAACAAAAGGAAGAAGATTAAGATAGTGATTTGTGGAACAAATATCACAACACCACCAATACCGGGAATAATACCGTCTGCGATGAGGCTGGATAAAGGTCCCTCTCCCAATAAGTGTTGTGCTTGATTTTGTAAAAATGCAAAGGTGCTATCAATGAAATCCATGGGTGCTTCTGCCCAAGTATAAATCGCTTGAAAAGCTAAAAATAGAATTCCAAAAAAAATTAAATAACCAAAAATATGATGTGTTAATATATTATCAAGTCTATCTGTAAGAGATCTTTTATCTTCAGTTTTGGAGATTATTACTTTGCTGATAGCATCTTCTATCTCATTATAACGTTGTATGGTTTCTGCTACCTGTAACCGTGCAGGAACCATACTATGCTTTTTGCGTATTGATTTTAACTTCTGATTATCTTCTCCAGATAAATGCAAAATCTTGGGTTGTGCAGCATATTGATAAGCTAAATACTCCTCTTGCACGCCTAATATTTCTTGCACCTCTTTAATACCCTTGACATAAATGACAGGAATCTGAAATTTGAATGGCTTTACTGCAAATTCAGTTAATATTGATTTTTTTAATTCATCTACCCCTAGTCCTGTACGAGCATTGGTATAAATAACCGGTGTGGCTGTATAATTTTCTAAATATTTTAAATGAATTTCCTTTCCTTCCCTTTCTGCCTCGTCCACCATGTTTAAAATAAACATGACAGGAATACCTAGATCTTGTACTTGTCTGAATAATAAAAGACTTCTTTTAAGCCTAAGAGGATGGCCAATAACATATACCTTATCAGGAAAATCGGGATGACTTGGGTTACTTAGAATGTCAAAAACAACCTCTTCATCTACAGATTTAGGATATAATGAGTAAGTGCCAGGAAAATCATATAAAAGAATTTCTTGATCCTCTATCGTGAATTTACCAACTCTCTTATCTACCGTAGTGCCTGGGTAGTTACCAATTCTTTGTTTTAATCCTGTTAATCGATTGAATAACGTAGACTTCCCAACATTGGGATTCCCAATAAGTGCAACTTTAATAGACATTATCTTTCTTTCTTCACAAGGACTTCGCTTGCTTCTGATTTACGCAATGCTAAAACACACTTTGATTTACACAAAGAAATACATATGGGCCCGTTGAATGGAGCAGAACATTTATACTCAACATCTTCTCCTGGTACCAATCCGAGTTCTAAGAACTTTGCGGGAATGTCCTCTGTGCTAAAACCTAGGATTTTAGCTTTATCGCCTTTTTGTAAATCTGCTAAACTTGCCACTTGCTTCTATTTATTCCGAACAAATATACTAATTTTTAATTAATCTAAATAATTTGGTTTAAAATAGGGGAACACAGCAAATATTTTGTATATTTCTACTTTGATAAATCAATTTATGAGAAAGTTGATATTTTTTGGATTTGTTATCTTTTGTATCTTATTAGGTTGCCAAGCTTTTGAACAAGAAAATTCTACATCAAAAAAGCAACAATTGATTGATAGGAAAACTCACAATGATTGGGAAAAGAGACAGATCCACTTGGACCAAAAAAGTAATTTATATTTTGGAAATACTTATTTGGCTGTATATTCCGAAATTTATGCAAGAAAAGAATCAAGAACCTATCCATTAACCATAACTGTGAGCATTAGGAATACTAGCCTTAATGATTCAGTTTATATTAATAAATCTGAATATTATAACACACAAGGAGATTTAATCAATACCTATTTTGACAATTCTATTTATTTAGCACCTATGGAAACGGTGGAAATTGTGGTAGAAGAAGATCATGAACAAGGAGGTTCAGGAGGGAATTTTGTTTTTCATTGGGCCACCAAATCAAAAAAAATCAAACCTTTGTTTGAGGCTATTATGATATCTGCTAGTGGGCAACAAGGTATATCATTCACAACCCAAGGAATAGACTTAGAATAATTAAATAAATCCAAATACGATAATTATGAAATACTTAACACTGGTAATAAGCTCTTTTATGCTGTTTTCTTGTAACCAAAAGGAAGGAAAAAAAGTAGGAGATTATATTTCTTATGGAAATGAAATTAATACAGAAAATGTAATATCACAAGAGGAAATGATGCAACATTATAGTACTATGAAGCCTGGTGATACTGTTGCTATAAAGTTCAAATCCAATATAAAAGAGGTGTGCCAAATGGAAGGCTGCTGGGTGAAGTTAGATTTGGAATCAGATACAGAAAGTATGGTCAACTATAAGAATCATGATTTTTCTATCCCCAAAGATTCTAAAGGAAAAGAGGCCATCGTTGAAGGTAAAGCTTTTATAAAAGAAGTTTCTGTTGAAGATCAAAAACATTATGCAGCAGATGCGGGAGATTCTGAGGAAGAAATAGCCTCGATTACATCTCCGAAATCAGAATATCATTTTATCGCAGATGGTATTTTAGTTAAATAAAGTGTAATAATAATTTAATTTTGATACCTTTCCTTTATCAAGGTCAAAAACCTCATTAAATTTTTAAATATACATACTACATGGAACTTTGTAACCGACTACAGAATCTAAAACCATCTGCCACTATTGTGATGTCCTCTAAAGCTAGAGAATTAAAAGCACAAGGTAAAGACATTATAAGTTTGAGTCTAGGTGAACCAGATTTTGAAACCCCTGAATTCATTAAGGAAGCAGCTATTCAGGCTATTCAGGAAAATTATAATCATTATACACCAGTACCTGGTTATCCAGAATTAAGAGAAGCCATCGCAGAGAAGTTCAAAAGAGATAATGGTTTAGATTATGGTATAAATCAAATAGTCGTATCTACAGGAGCCAAGCAGTCCATATATAATGTGATGCAATCCTTAGTAGATAAAGGAGATGAGGTGATTTTACCTACCCCTTATTGGGTGAGTTATGCCGATATCGTTACACTTGCCAAAGGAAAAGTCGTAGAGATTAAAACAGGCATCGAGCAAGATTTTAAAATGACTCCAGAGCAATTGGAGAATGCTATTACAGATAGAACCAAGGTTCTACTTTATAGTTCCCCATGTAACCCGAGTGGGAGTGTGTATTCTAAAGAAGAATTGGCTGCATTGGTAGAGGTAATTAAGAAACATCCAGATTTAGTAGTGATTTCTGATGAGATTTATGAGCATATCATATATGAGGGTAAAAATACAAGTTTAGCATCATTTCCAGAAATTTATAACCAAGTTGTTACGGTCAATGGTCTTTCTAAAGCCTTTGCTATGACTGGGTGGAGAATTGGCTATATTGGTGCTAATGAAATGATAGCCAAAGGATGTGCTACATTGCAAGGTCAGGTAACTTCTGGAGCAAATGCTATAGCACAAAGAGCGGCGATTACAGCTTTAAAAGCAGACCCTAGTGAAATTCAATTTATGGTGGACGCTTTTAAAAAGCGTAGAGATATGGTGATGAAAATGATTCAAGAAATTGATGGATTTACAGTACATCAGCCAAAAGGAGCATTTTATATTTTCCCAGATGTTTCTGATTTATTTGGTAAAACATTGAATGGTATAGATATTAAAAATGCAACAGACTTATCTATGTATTTATTAGAACACGCACATGTTGCAACGGTTTCTGGGGAATCATTTGGTTCGCCTAACTGTATCCGTATCTCTTACGCAGCCTCAGAAGAAAAGTTAATAGAAGCTTTCAAACGCATTAAAGAAGCTATCAACAATGGATAAATATTTACGGGTAAAGTAAATATTTGCCTCTTATATTTTTAAATTTTTCTAAGCCATCTTTCCAGGTGGCTTTTATTTTTTCTTCAGACCAACCATTTTCTATTTGTTTTCTTAAGTCATCTGTACCTGCTAATTTATCAAGCCAAAATGCTCCCGCATTTTTAGTAAAGAATGGCTGTTGGGTATTATTTTTATAAGCTTTGATCAACCAATTCAATTTGATTTCCGATAATCTAGGGTAATTTCTTAAATCTTCACCATAACACAATTTCCCATTATGCTGTGGGTTCTTAGCACCTTTATTAGGTTTTGGAGTGAATTTAAAAGCCATATCTTTCAAGTATGGAGAACCATAAATTTGAAACTGCATTTCAGTTCCTCGACCTTCACTCACATTAGTTCCCTCAAAAAAACAAAGGCTCGGGTATAGGTTGATGCTTTGTGCGTTGGGTAAATTAGGAGATGGTTTTACAGGTAAATCATAAACTGTATCATGGGTGTAGTTCTTTAAAGGAACTATCGTTAAATCACAGGTTACTCTATTCTTGAGCCATTTTTCTCCATTAATCATTTGAGCATATTCCCCTATCGTCATACCATATACGATAGGCACAGGATGCATCCCTACAAAAGTTTTTTGTGATGCTTCTAAGATAGGGCCATCAATATAATGCGCATTGGGATTGGGTCTGTCTAGCACAATTACAGGGATGTTGTTTTCTGCAGCTGCTTCCATCACATAATGTAGGGTAGAAATGTAAGTATAAAATCGAACTCCTACATCTTGTATGTCAAATACCAAAACATCTAAGTCTGATATTTGGCTGTCATAAGGTTTTTTATTCTTCCCGTAAAGTGAAATAATGGGCAAACCTGTTTGAGTGTCTATCCCGTCTTTTACAGTTTCACCGGCATCAGCCTCTCCTCTGAAACCATGTTCTGGAGCAAAAATTCTCTTTACTTTTATCTTTTGGTCTAATAAATAATCCACAAGGTGCTGGCTGTGGTTAGCTGGAATTATCCCCGTTTGATTAGTGATTACTCCAACATTTTTGTCCTTTAGTTGAGGTAAGTAAAGCTCAGATTGTTCAGCTCCTAAAATAATTTCTTTTGCTATATGGGTGTCTTCACTGTTTATATCTTGCTGATTATAGACAGTTCCATCAATTTCTATTTTATTGGGACTTGTAGATTTTTCTCTAGGTTGTTGCGCTTGACATGAAGAGAAAAAAGTGTATAAAACAACTAAAAACGTATATTTGAATGAATTTTGAATCATGTATGATAGATTTAAAAATCAAAAATACAAGAATTGTACTAAAATTAATCTATTGAACTTCAGTTGGTATTTTGCTAAAAAAATAGGTCTCGGTAAAACGTCTAGTAATCATCTATCTAGAACCATTATTCGCATTGGTCAATTTGCAGTAGCCATTGGAATTATTGTAGCATTGGTGACTTTATCTACAGGGATTGGTGCCAGAAAGGAGATTAAACAGAAGTTAGCAGACTTTAATGGTCATATCACGATTCGGCCCTATAATTCTAATTTATCCTACAATTCGGATTCTATAAGTTTGCCTAAAAGTTATTATCCTCAGTTTCCATTAGATGAAATAGAACATATACAAGCCATAGCCACTAAGAATGGAATCATTCGTACGGCGGATGCTTTTGACGGAGTCGTTTTAAAAGGGGTAGATCAAAATTTTGATAAAAAAAGGTTTCAAAAATTTATTCAAAAAGGACAAATTCCATCTTATAACAAGCAAGTAAGCGAAGAAGTTATAGTTTCTCAAAAAATAGCAAATAATTTTTATTTAGATATAGACAGCACTTTTGTAATGGTCTTTGTCAATGAAAAACAAATTCAAGCCAAACCTATATATCGTAAGTTTAAAGTAGCAGGGATTTACACGACAGATATTGCAGAATTTGACAATGTATATATCATTGGAGACATTAAACAGGTACAGAAAATTAATCACTGGAGTAATAATGAAGTAGGAGGATTTGAGTTATTTGCACATGATGTAGAATCTAATTTAGATGAGGTGAAGCATGAAGTGAATGAGGTGATTGGCTATAATTTGTTAGCAGAATCGGCCATGGATTTATTTAGAGATATAGAAGAATGGATTAATATTTTTGATACCAATATTTTTATTATTCTCTTTATAATGTTGATTGTCGTAATTATAAATATGGTGATGATTTTATTGATTCTGATTTTAGAAAGAACTCATTCCATAGGGGTTTTGAAGACTTTAGGAGCTACCAATATACAAGTGCGTCAGGTCTTTATAAATTATGCACTTTTTATTATGTTACCCGGTATGATTGCAGGAAATGTAATAGCTATTGGGCTCTTATTAATCCAAAAATATTACGGCATTATTCAATTACCACCAGAGAATTACTTTATTAAAGAAGCTCCTGTATATCTGACATGGGAAATGATTTTATATGTAAATTTAGGAAGTCTCATCATCAGTGCTATAGCCTTATGGTTCCCAAGTTTATTGATTCAAAGAATTTCTCCATCAAAAGCTATGAAAATTGGATAATACCCGAATGAATTTAGAAGAAATCCATGCATATCTAGAAGAAAAAGCGATGAAGTACAATCAAACTTTCTTTATAGAACATGATCCGATTCAGATTCCACATCAATTTTCTATACGACAAGACATAGAAATTGCAGGTTTGTTGGCCGCTACCATTGCGTGGGGGAATAGAAAATCTATTATTAAAAACGCCAATGATATGATGGCGAGGTTAGATCATGCACCCTATGATTTTGTATTAAACAGCACGGGCAAAGATTTAGAAAACTTAAATGGTTTTAAACATAGAACTTTTAACGAAACTGATTTTAAATTTTTCATTCACAATCTACAGCGTCTTTATCAGGAGCATGATTCTCTAGCACATTATTTTGAGATTAAAGAGGATGAAAAAAATCCTAAAATGGCTATTGAACGTTTTAGAAATGCTTTTTTGAATCATCAAGATGTGCGAACCAATAAACATGTATCTTCTCCTGCTAAAAATTCTGCAGCCAAGAGATTAAATATGTTTTTACGTTGGATGGTACGAAAGGATAAACAAGGTGTTGACTTTGGAATATGGAACCAAATCCCGATGTCTAAATTGAGTCTACCACTAGACGTACACACGGGAAATATGGCAAGAAAGTTAAACCTCCTTCATCGCAAACAAAACGATTGGAAAGCGGTAGAAGAAATAGATACCCAATTGAGGAGATTCAATCCAGATGATCCTATACGTTATGATTTTGCCTTGTTTGGTATTGGTGCTTTTGAGGACTTTTAATCCTCCCTTTCTAATACCATAATACTTCTAGCAGCACATTTCAATTCATCTCTAAATACCCTTTTTTCGTTTAAACTAGTGTTAATCTTTTCTACCCAAGCACCTTTCGGTAATTGAAAGATTAAATCTTTATGGTATAGATTAAAGATAAAATATAAATGCTCTCCTGCCGTAGGATGTACCATTTCTATGGCTAATGAACGGGATGGGAAAGACCAGTCAGGATGGTGTAAACGTACGCCATGATATAGTACATAAGGTTTAGTAGTATCCTTCGCTTTTTGCAAATAATCAGCATAATCAAATAGTTGATATGATTTTCTAAATTGTATCAGACTCTTTGTAAATGACAAGAAATCCTCTGCCCTTGAACTAAATTCCCAGTTCATCCACGCCAAAGGGTTGTCTTGGCAATACACATTGTTATTTCCCTTTTGTTCTCTCATCACTTCATCTCCCATGTTGAGCATAGGAGTACCATGAGAAAGTAACAGTATGGCCATGAAGTTTTTAGCTTGTTGGTAGCGTAGTGTATTAATTTTCGGATCATTCGTGGGTCCTTCAACACCACAGTTCCAACTATAATTATTACTATTGCCATCTCTATTTTTTTCACCATTGGCATGGTTGTGTTTGTGATTGTAAGAAACTAAATCATGTAGGGTAAAGCCATCATGACAAGTAATAAAGTGTATGTTTTGATGAGGTTTAAAGGCCACGTGTCTTGCTTGGATTTCAAATTCACTCCCTAGAAATCTGGTGGCAAATGATTGTATCTGTCCCTTATCACCACGTACCAACTTGCGCACTGTGTCTCTATAATCATCGTTCCAGATATCCCAACGATCTCCGGCAAAGTTTACCATTTGGTAAAGCCCAGTAGCATCCCATGGTTCTGCAATAATTTTGGTATTAGCTAATACGGGGTCAGAGTCTATACTCCATAAAATCGGTGGGTTCTCTATTGGTTTTCCAGTTTCATCTCTAGATAGAATAGAGGCGAGGTCAAATCTGAAGCCGTCCACATGCATTTCATTTTTCCAATAGCGCAGAGAATCCATGATCATTCTACGTACCACAGAGTGGTTGGCATTTAAAGTGTTACCCGTTCCCGAATAATTACGAAAGGCTCCATCTTCATCTAATAGATAGTACGAGCTATTTGCAAAACCTCTTAGGCACAAAGTTGGACCATCTCTAAAGCCATCATTCTCTGTGGTGTGATTATATACCACATCTAAAATCACCTCAATGTCATTAGCATGTAATGTCTTTACCAACGTTTTGAACTCATTAATGATTTTTTGAGGTTCTGATTCTGAAGCATAAGCCGCATGTAAGGCGAAAAAATTGATAGGGGAGTAACCCCAATAATTTAAGTTGTCATTGGGCGCATCTTGTTCATCAAAGGCATATACTGGCAAAAGTTCTACTGCTGTAACACCCAAACTTTTCAAATATGGTATTTTTTCTATAAGGCCAATGTAGGTGCCTCGTACATGATCAGAAAGACCTGCATTTGGATTTTTCGTAAATCCAGAGAGGTGCATTTCATAGATTAATGTGCTTGTAGGCGGGTGGTTTAAAAAGTGATCATCTTCCCAATCAAAGTCATTAGAGATTACCACACTTTTTAAACAACTATGAATGTTATCTGCACCATAAACTTGAGCCAGTTCTCGATCATATTCTCCTACAATCGCTTTGGCATATGGATCCACCAATACTTTAGAGTCATCAAACCAATTACCTTCTATCGGGTTATAAGTTCCATAAACACGGTAACCATATAATTGGTTTTCCTTTAGACCATCCACAAAGATGTGCCAATAATAATAAGACCTATGAATATTATTATCTAATGTAATTACCTTTGGTTTTTCATCTGTAACAGAATCAAATAATAAAAGTTCAACTTTTTGTGCATTGGGTGAGAATACAGAAAAATTAACACCTCCATCTATAATAGTAGCTCCTAATGGGGATGGCGTTCCTGCAGAAGTTTTCATCATATTTATTTTTGTGTTAACTGGTGGAAAGCATCTTCTAGAGATTCATAATTCCCTTTGAAGGCCTCTATTGATTGATTTGCTAATATCTTGCCATGGTTTAATAAAACGACACGTGTACATAAAGCCGCAACCTCTTGCATGATATGGGTACTTAAAATTATCGTTTTATTGTAGCCAACTTCTTTAATCAAAGACCTAATTTCTATGATTTGATTAGGGTCAAGACCGTTGGTAGGTTCATCTAAGATTAATATCTCTGGTTGGTGAATAATAGCTTGTGCTAAACCAACCCGTTGCTTATAGCCTTTAGATAAAGCTTTAATTTTTTTAGATTTTTCAGGAGATAAACCGACTTTTTCTATAACTTCATCTATCTTTTGATTATTTAACCCTCTTATGTTTGCTACAAATTCTAAATATTCCTTAATGTACATTTCTGTATATAATGGATTGTTTTCTGGAAGATATCCTATGAGTTTTTTAGTTTCTAGAGGGTTATTTTGTACATCGTAATCACCAATTTTTATATAACCACTATTTGGTTTTAAGCTACCCACAAGACATTTCATCAGGGTAGACTTTCCAGCCCCATTAGGTCCAAGTAAGCCTATTACGTCACCCTGTTTTATTTGTAAAGAAATTTGATTAAGAGCAATTGATTGTCCGAAGTTTTTAGTAAGATTGACAATGGAGATCTCCATGGGTTTTTTAATTTAATAAAAGTAAAGGTAAATAAAAAAGGCTTAAATCAAATAAATGATTTAAGCCTTTATAGTGCGGGTGAAGGGACTCGAACCCCCACGCCGTAAAGCACTAGATCCTAAGTCTAGCATGTCTACCAATTCCACCACACCCGCAAATATTTTTGTAATGGATTGCAAATATATGATTAAATTTATATCCTAGCAAAGATTTTTTTTCACTTCATTATAATGTATCTTTGTAGCAAATATTTATCATGGAAATAATAGGAAAAGTTACCAAAATATTTGATACTCAAACCTTTCAGAGTGGGTTCAAAAAAAGAGAAATGGTTGTTACTACGGATGAACAGTATCCACAACCCATTGCAATAGAGTTTTTACAAGAAAAAACTGAGATACCTGATAGCCTCAATATAGGAGATCAAGTGAAAGTTTCTATCAACCTTCGAGGTCGTGAGTGGACGAACCCAGAGGGAGTTGTAAAATATTTTAATTCTATTGTAGGGTGGAGAGTAGAAAAGATAAATGTAGAAAACATACAACCAGGTAGCGGGAGCGTTGATAGTGGAGCGTCTGGTGCAGAGAGTTTTTCTAGCTCACAGGTAAATGACTTATCGGCTAGTGAAGATGATGTGGATGATCTTCCCTTTTAGTTAAATTATCAAAATAAAAAGTAAAATTGGAAGGTGTGGCATTTGTTTTGCATCTTTTTAACAAATTAAATAGAAATTAATTAAACATTGTAGTATGAAGAAAACAGTTATTTTGTCAGCTTTGGCCTTTGCTGGAATTCAGGCAAGTGCTCAAGTAAGTGACATCAGTGTGACATTACAACCTACAGCCAGTTATAATTGGTTTGATAAAGATGCAGCTATAGACGATGGTCTGATGGTTGGTGGTAGAGTTGGATTTGGATTTGGTGAGGCATTTGAATTAAGAGGTACTTATGAGAAATCTGTAGATTTAAAAAGTACGGCATCTGAATTTGATTGGATAGACCAAGATAAATTTGAGGAAAGAGATGTTGAAGTAGAAAGAATTGGTGGGGAAATGAAAGCTAACATTCCTACAGGTGGTTCTTTTGCTCCATATCTTACTTTAGGTTCTGGGGTTCAAAAGTTGAAAGTTGAAAACTACGGTGGAAGCGGTTTAAATCAAAAATCTGAACAAGTTTATGCTTCTGGAGGTTTAGGTGTTAAAGTTAATTTAGGAGATAGATTAACTTTAAATGTAGAAGGTAAAAACACTGTATTTAATTTAAACCCTACGAATATCCTATATACTCCAAACCCTGATGAAAATGAAGATTTACAAGAATGGTTAGGAGATGATGATAAAACAAGAATGTACAACTGGTCTGTTTTAGCTGGTTTACAAATGTACCTAGGTGGTAGAGAGCCTGGTGAAATGACTGATTTAGATAGAGCATATTATAGAAAATTCTCTGGAGGATTAAGTGGTTTAAAATTAAGCATAGAACCTGGTATGGCTTACATCAACTTTGATGATGATGCTAATTTAAGAGATACATATCTGTTAGGAGGTCAAGCTGGTTTTGATTTAAATCAATACATTGGTTTAAGAGGTTTCTATTACCAATCTACTGAAGATGAAGAAATTTCTACAGATTGGGATAAAATGGCTATCTATGGTGGAGATTTAATTGCAAAATTAAATGTTTCTAGAGGACTAGTTCCTTACATTACCTTAGGTGGTGGTTATTTAAATGTATATGATGGTTACAAAGGGGAGGAAGGAAATTTATCTAATCCTGCAGATGAGTCTGGTTACTTTGCAAAAGGTGGTCTAGGATTAACAGTTCCTGTAACTAAAAACTTAGAGTTATTTGGTGCAGCGAACTTGATGTACACCTCTAGTCGTGATGAAGAAGATTATGATAAAATCACTAGCCCAGATGAGTTAAAGCAACATACCATGTATAATGCAGGAATTAGACTTCAATTTGGTAAAAATGCTAATGAGGATGCTTATATAAATCAGGAATTAGGTGCTAGAACTTCAGTTTATCAAGATAGAATTGATGAATTAGAAAAAGAATTACAAGAAGCTTACAGAACTAACGATGCTGATAAAGCAGTTGAGGTTATTAAAGAAAAGAGAGCATTAGAAGAAAAATCAATTCCTAGTGCAGATTCTTCTAGAATTAGAATGACACCACAAGAATTAGAAAGTCTTGTAGAAAAAGTCATCAAAGGTGTTGACGAAGAAGAAAGTAGAGTAAGCGACCAAGAGCGTATAGATAGATTAGAGATGTTATTATTAGAGTCTAATAGCAATAATAATATGAACAGATCTTCTAACGTTCCAGACCAAACATCTCAAAGAATTCTTGATGAATTAAGAGAATTAAACGCTAAAGTTGATCGTAATGCTAATAGAATAGATCGCATCAACGGTGTTGAAAGTACAGACAAGACTGTAGTTGTGAATGGTGCTACTGGTACTACTACTACAACTGATACTCAACCAGTACAGACTACTACACAACCACAAGTAGTAACAACTGTGGATGATGATAATAGAGAGAAGCAAGCAATATCTAAAGGATTATTCTTGTATGAAGGTATGTCTATCTTTGGAGGAGCTGGATTTGGAGATGATACTGCACCAATCATAGGTATTAGAGGACATTATTCAATTACCAATACTTCTTTAAAGTTTATGCCAGATATTTATTTATCACCATCATCTGAATCTGGATTTGGTATTAATGCGAATGCACTTTATACATTTGATCAATTATCAAGTGGAGCTTTCGTAGAGCCTTATTTAGGTGTAGGTGTTGGATACAACAGCATTGGTGATACAGACAAATTTGGGCCAAATATTATCATAGGTACTTCATTTGATGTTCTTGGTGGAAACTTATATGCTGATTACACAGCGAGAGGTTTTGTAGACATTCATCAAATTGCAGTAGGATATAAATTTGGATTTTAATCATTATTTAGAAAAATTAAAATGAAAAATATTAAACGATTAGGTTTAACATTGATCATGCTATTAACTACTTCC
This sequence comes from Weeksellaceae bacterium, assembly GCA_051011115.1. Classification (GTDB taxonomy): domain Bacteria; phylum Bacteroidota; class Bacteroidia; order Flavobacteriales; family Weeksellaceae; genus Profundicola. The sequence goes on along the minus strand of JBPCUN010000019.1, from coordinate 26,678 downwards.
TCTTTTGCACTTGCGCAAGAGAGTGAAGTTGTTATGACCAAAGAGGAGCTTTCTTCATTTCTGGAAAAAGTTGCAGAAGCTAGAAGAAGCGAATTAAGGTCTAATAAAAAGGCACAATTAAACAGCTTTTATAAAAATAGCAGGAGAGGTGTTAATACAAATAGATTAGAAAGACAAGATGAGAGTCGTGTGATGTATCAACTAGATAGAATCAATGATAGAATTGATAATCTATTTATGTTACATGCCGGAGCTATTCAAGGTAATGGTAGTAATTCTACTATCGTAACCCCAGGATCAAGCAACCTTGTCCCTGCGAATACAAACGCTACAGACGCGGCTAGAATTCAAGAATTACAAAGAGAGTTAGACGCACTCAAAGCTCAATATCAAGATGATGTTGCTGAAAACAAAAGTAATTTAACTGATCTTGAACAGCGTATTTTGGATGCTAAAACTCCTGAGGAAAGAAGGGATGCCTTAAAAGATTTATTAGCGAAATTCAAGAATTTCAAAAAGCAAGTTTTCTTTGCTAATGATTCTGATAAACTAAGCACAAACGATTTATCTTACATCAATGATGTAACGGATGTTTTAAATAAATATCCAGAGCTATCTATTGTATTAGAAGGTTGGGCTAGTCCAAGAGGTAATGCTAACTATAACAAACAACTTTCTATGAGAAGATCAGAGTCAGTTGAAAGAGCTTTATTAGATAAGGGAATTTCTGCAGAGAGAATTGTTTCTTCATTCAAAGGTGAAGATCATTCAACATCTGAGGCAGGCGCTAGAAGAGTAGATATGACAGTGATTCTTAAATAATATAGAGTAAATCTTAGATTTTATAAAAACTGCTTTATCTTTGGATAAAGCAGTTTTTTTATGATGTTCTTACAGCCCAATGAACCCTTTCCCCCTGTTAGCTTAGCTGATGATCAAGGTTGTCTAGCCTTTAGTTTCGATTTATCTTTGACTAGATTAATAGAAGCTTATCAGAAAGGAATATTTCCTTGGTATAATGAAGATGAACCTGTGATTTGGTGGTCTCCAGATCCTCGCATGGTCTTGTTTCCAGATGAATTAAAGGTAAGTAAATCGATGAAAAAAGTACTCAGAGATAATATATTTCATATTACTTACAATCAAGATTTTGCCCAAGTAATTCAAGCTTGTAGAAGCATGCCTCGAGAGGGGCAAGATGGCACATGGATTACAGATGAAATTATCACTTATTACCAACATTTACATAATTTGGGTTTAGCACACAGTGTTGAGGTCTGGAACAAGAATAAGCAGCTAGTTGGAGGGTTATATGGCGTGTGGATTAAGCGTGTGTTCTGCGGTGAAAGTATGTTTGCCAAAGAATCTAATGCTAGCAAAGCTGGTTTTATTTCATTCGTACAAAAACATGCTGATGATTTAGATATTATTGATTGTCAAATTTACACCAAACATTTAGCCTCATTAGGAGCTAGGTTAATCCCACGAGATGCTTATTTAAAATATTTAGCGTAACATAAATATATCCAATTTAAAAGTCTTGTTTTAATAAAAAAGGTTCAGATAATTGAATTATCCGAACCTTTTTATTTAATGATAATTTTGAATTAAAATAACCCTTCTACACTTAGGTATCTTTCTCCCGTATCATAGTTAAATCCTAGAATGGTCTTACCAGATTCAATTTCTGGGAGTTTTTGAGCGATTGCAGCCAAAGTAGCTCCTGTTGAAATTCCGCCTAAAATACCTTCTTGGGTAGCAGCACTTCTCGCATAGCTAAAGGCATCTTCTTTAGAAACTTGTAAGCTACCATCAAGTAATTCAGTTTTTAAATTTTCTGGGATAAATCCTGCTCCAATTCCTTGGATAGCGTGCCCTCCAGGTTCACCTCCACTAATTACAGGCGAATCAGTAGGTTCTACGGCATATACTTTTAATGCAGGCCATTTTTCCTTTAAAACTTCAGCGACACCACTTATATGCCCACCAGTTCCTACACCGGTGATAATATAATCAATACCATTCGGGAAGTCTTTTAAAATTTCTTTTGCTGTATTTTCTGCATGTGCTTTTATATTAGAAGGATTATCGAATTGTGATGGCATCCAAGCATTAGGGTTATTTGCAGCAAGCTCTTTAGCTTTTTCAATGGCAGCTTTCATTCCACCTTCTTTCGGAGTTAAAACAAATTCAGCTCCATAAGATGACATTAATTTCCTGCGTTCAATAGACATAGATTCTGGCATTACTAATATAAGTTTGTAACCTTTTACGGCCGCCACCATAGCTAATCCTACCCCTGTGTTTCCACTGGTTGGTTCAATGATTACGCTTTTAGAATTTAATTTCCCCGCTTCTTCTGCATCTTCAATCATTTGCAGAGCGATTCTATCTTTGATGCTCCCCCCAGGATTACTCTTTTCTAATTTAAGATATACTTGAGCGTCAGTTCCAAATAAGGTATTAATTCTTACGACTGGTGTATCTCCAACTGTGCTTAAAATATTATTATGTATCATATGATGAAATTTATTGCTTCGTTTTTTGAGTGTAATTTTTTAATATGGGTGTCAGATTTGCTAAACACCAATGAGTAAGGTTCTACAGATTTAGTTAAAAACACATTACCCCCTATAATAGAATGGTTCCCTACGATTGTATTACCTCCTAATATCGTTGCATTGGCATATATAACCACATTATCTTCTATCGTGGGATGTCTTTTTAAATTCTGCATCCCTTTTTTTACCTGTAAAGCACCTAAGGTGACCCCTTGGTATATGTTTACATGTTTGCCAATTTTACAAGTTTCGCCTATGACTACACCAGTGCCATGGTCAATCAAAAAAGGGACTCCAATCTCTGCCGCGGGATGGATGTCAATACCCGTTTTGCTATGGGCATACTCTGTAAGCATGCGAGGCATATAAGGCAATTCCAAAGAGTGATGTAGTTGATGTGCTATACGATAGATAGCAATAGCATAAAAGCCTGGATAAGTATGTAGAACTTCTCCTAAACATTTAGCTGCGGGATCGTTATTTAAAAATTCTTCTGCATCTTGAATTAAATCCAAATGAATTTGTTCTAAGTGATTATAGAAAATAGATGAAAGTTCTTGCGCTTTTTCCTTAGACATTTTGGTCTGAATGATAAGGGCATATAGTTTTGCTTGATTATCCACAAGTGCTCTTTCGATGTCTGAATCTTGTGCGATCTTTAGAGGAAAAAGTGTTTCAATTAACTGGTTTATCCATTTAATCAAGTCCTTCCTAACAGGAACATTTTCATACTCGCTTCTATAATGCTTCTTTATATTTCCTCTAATTCTATTGATCATTTTTATAATTTCTACCTATGATATAAGCAAAATAGATACCAAAAAAAAGCTGCCCCGTATAGGGCAGCTTGCATGTGTTATAGTTTATAATAAGAATTATTTCTTATCTCCTGTAGATTTAATTGTTACCTCTACACGTCTATTACATTGTCTTCCTTCTTCTGTATCATTAGTACATTTCGGAACAGATTCACCTAAACCTCTAGGAGTTAAAGCACCTTCTTTAATCCCTCTAGCCTCTAATGCTTTTACGATAGATGCAGCACGTTTTTGAGAAAGGTTTTTATTATATTTTGCAGATCCTTTACTATCTGTATGACCATCAATATATAATGTCATGTCTGGATATACTTCTAATGCTCTGCTAATTTGATCAGCTTTTTCTTGAACTTTTGCAATTGAAGATTCGCGAATTGTTGCTTTGTCATAATCAAACTCAACTACAAACCCTACGTTAATGTTTTCTACCATAACAGCAGCTTCTGGGCATCCATCAGGTGCAACGCCAGCTTCATTAGGACATTTATCTACATTGTCAGTGAAACCATCACCATCAGTATCTGGCCAAGGACATCCACCATTTTCTCTAGGACCTGCCTCATTAGGACATTTGTCTAAGTTATCTGTAAGACCATCACCGTCAGTATCTGGCCAAGGGCATCCATTGTTGTCAACTGGACCAGCTTCATTAGGACACTTATCCACATTGTCACCAACACCATCACCATCTGTATCAGGACATCCGTCAAATTCTGGTAAACCAGCAACTTCTGGACAGGCGTCATCTAAATCACGGATTCCGTCTCCATCCGTATCAGGACATCCATCAAATTCTTCTAGACCCCAAGTATCTGGACATGCATCTTCCTCATCAGGAATACCGTCTTTATCTCTATCTTGTTTTCCAAATTTGAATGTTACACCAGCTGTATGTTGAAAGAAATTCACATAATCAGACTCTTCACTAGGTGCAGCATTATAATCAGATGCCAAGTTAATCCCTATATTATCTGTGATCCATAAATTAAGACCTAGACCAGCTTGTGCTACAAAATAATCTTTTTTACCTTCAAATTCACCATATACCATATTGCTTCCGTTGGCTCCAGTTCCGTCTAAAACAGTTCTTGGATTGTCGTTGTCAATTTTGATACCTTCGTAATCAAATCTGTGGTATCCAGCACCAACTCTTAAATAAGGATCAAACCAGCTATCGTTTAGTACATTCATACGTAAACCTAAACCAGCGTTGATAAATAACTTATCATCAACCATCAATCTACTGTTATCCACTTCACCTACAGAAGCAGTAAGATCTGCAGAAAACTTTCCACCTAAGTGGCGAGTAATTGATAATTTAGATAATGGTGGTACTACTGAGTAGTCATCATAGTCAAAAAAACCATCGAATACACCGCGAACAGACGTATGGTCTACCGCATGTGCACCCACGGTAATTCCCCATGGATTCTGTGCATTTTGTGCTGTAGCCTGCGTACCTAATAATAAGGCAAATGCTAGGGAAAGCACTAAATTCATCTTTTTCATATACAATTAATTTTAACTTGTTTTATGTCTAATTTATTAATGATGCAATAATAATTACAAATTTAGAAATTCTTTTGAACTCTTTGTATATCTCGCTTCAAATCTTTTTCTTTTATTGAATTTCTTTTATCATATAGCTTTTTACCTTTCGCTAATGAAATATTCAATTTAGCTAGTCCTCTTTTATTAATAAATAGAAGCGTAGGTACTATTGTAAGTCCTGACTCTTGAGTTTTCCTTTCAAGTTTTTTTAATTCTCCTTTATTTAACAAAAGTTTACGCTCTCTTCTTATTTTGTGATTAGCGTAAGATCCCCAAGCATATTCATCAATATGCATGTTTACAATATAGGCTTCCCCATTCTTGATTTCACAGAATGCTTCTGCAATGCTGGCCTTGCCTAAACGAATAGATTTAATTTCTGTTCCTTGTAGCTTGATGCCTGCAGTAAAGCTTTCAATCAAATCATAATTGAATTTCGCCTTTCTATTTTTTATTCTTACCTCCTTCTGTTCCACCTTCATTTCTTATTGGGTATGTGAAATTTGCAAAAACCAGTCCATTTTGTTAAATCTTTTATGAAAATCTGCAATTTAGATGATTTTTATGCAATTTATATTATTTAATGTGCTTCTAGCCAGTTATTTCCAATGCCACATTCTACTGTTAAAGGAATATCAAACGGAAAAGTATTTTCCATGGTTTCTTTAATGATTGGCGTAATAACCTCTATTTCTACCTTTGGAACTTCAAATACTAGCTCATCATGTACTTGCAATAACATCTTGGTTTTGTAATCTTTCAATATTTCATGAAGTCTTACCATGGCAAGTTTAATAATGTCTGCTGCACTACCTTGTACAGGTGCATTCACCGCATTTCTCTCTGCATGACTTCTTACTACATGATTTCTAGAATTAATATCTTTTAAATATCTTCTTCTACCCAGCACAGTCTCTACGTAACCTTGCTCTCTAGCTATGGCTATTTGATTATCTATATACGCCTTTAATTTTGGATAAGTTTTAAAGTATATATCTATGAGGTCTTTAGACTCAGCCCTAGATAAATCAGTTTGATTGCTAAGTCCAAAAGCAGATACGCCATATATAATCCCAAAATTAACAGTTTTAGCATTACTACGTTGCTCTCTGGTCACTTGGTCTAGTGGAATATCAAAAATTCTAGCAGCTGTTGCCGTATGGATATCTTCACCATTTAAGAAGGATTCTTTCATTGCTTCATCACCAGATAATGATGCAATTAGCCTTAATTCTATTTGGGAATAATCGGCAGCTAATAAAACATAATCATTATTTTTTGGAATAAAAGCTTTTCTTACTTCTTGTCCTCTCAATGTACGGATCGGGATATTCTGTAAGTTTGGATTATTAGAGGCTAATCTACCTGTAGCCGCAACTGTTTGGGCGAATACCGTATGTACGCGGCCAGTTTTTTTATTGATTTCTTTTGGTAAAGAATCAACATAAGTAGATTTTAATTTTTGAAGCTGGCGATATTCTAAAACATCTTTAATAATTGGATGTTTGTCTTTCATTTCTACTAAAATATCTTCTGATGTTCTATATTGGCCTGTTTTGGTTTTTTTAGGTTTATCTATAATTTTTAATTCATCAAACAAGATTTCTCCTAATTGCTTTGGAGAATTCACGTTAAATTCTTGTCCTGCATCTTTAAATATGGTTTTTTCCAATCTATTAAGATCATTTTCTAATTCACCTGATAATTTTGCTAATGCTTCTTTGTCTAATGTAATTCCTTCCTTTTCCATTTCTGCTAAAACGTGAATTAGCGGAAATTCTAACTCCTCTGCTAATTTCGTTGCGTTAGTTTCTTTTAATTGGGGTTGAAATAGGTTTTTAAGTTGTAGGGTTAAATCTGTATCCTCTACAGCATATTCTTTCTGATGCTCTAGCTCTACTTCTCTAAAGTTTTTTTGATTTTTACCTTTTTTCCCAATTAAATCTATAATGCTTACAGGTTTATAATGGAGGTATGTTTCTGATAAAACATCCAAATTATGGCGCATATCAGGATTGATTAAATAATGTGCCACCATCGTATCAAAAACTGGAGCCGATAATTGAATACCATATTTGTACAATACTTTAATATCGTATTTGATGTTCTGTCCAATTTTGATGATTTCTTTACTTTCTAATAAGGGTTTAAATTCCTGTATAATAGCCTTGGCTTCCTCAAAATCCTCAGGAATGGTCACATAGAAGCCCTGACCGTGTTCATAAGAAAATGATATACCAACCAATTCTGCATTTAGAGATTTGAGGCTCGTAGTTTCAGTATCTATACAAACTTCTTTTTGTTTTAATAAGTTTTGTAATAATAATTTTCTGCCTAAAGGAGAATCAACTAATTGGTATAAATGTTCTCTCGTATGAATCGTTTGAAAGCCAGACTCAGAACGTACTTCGGTATCGGATGAACTCTCTGCCGTATCAAACATCGAAATTTGATCACCATCAGTGATGCTTGGCTTATCTTCTGCTAATTTATCTTCTACATTATAAGTTTTATACAGATTCTCTAATAATCGTCTGAACTCTAGCTCCGCAAAGATTTCTTTTACTCTATCAAAATCGGGCTTGTCTACTGTAAAGTTTTCTTCAATAAATTCTACTGGAGCATCTATGAGAATTGTAGCGAGTTTTTTAGATAAAAAGGCTTGATCTTTAAATTCAATAACCTTTTCTTTTTGTTTTCCTTTGAGGTCGTCTGTATTTTCATAAAGACCTTCTAAACTTCCATATTTCTTGATAAATTTAGAAGCCGTTTTAGGACCGATTCCAGGGATTCCAGGGATATTATCTGCGCTATCTCCCATCATTCCAAGTAAATCTATCACTTGCTTGGGTTCATCTACTCCAAATTTTTCTTTAATTTCCTCTACACCCCAAATTTCAATTCCCCCTCCTCTAGAGGATGGTTTATACATTTTTACATTGTCGCACACCAACTGGGCGAAATCCTTATCTGGAGTCATCATAAAGGTGGTATAGCCTTTTTCGCTTGCTTTTCTAGATAGCGTACCAATCACGTCATCGGCCTCATATCCTTCTGCAAATAATACAGGAATATGCATTGCCTTTAAGATTTCTTGTATATATGGAATTGCGGTTTTAATGCCGTCGGGTGTTTCGTCCCTATTAGCTTTATAGTCCGGAAAGTACTCGTGTCGTAAGGTTTGTGTAGAAGAAACATCAAAGACTACGGCCAAATGCGTAGGTTTTTCGCGCTTCATCACATCTAATAAGGAATTCATAAACCCCATAATGGCAGAGGTGTTTTGTCCTTTGGAATTGATTCGAGGATTCTTTATAAAAGCATAATAACCTCTAAAAATGAGTGCATATGCATCTAGTAAAAATAGCCGATTATCTTTATTGGGGTTGTCCATGTATGCTTAATTTAAGAGCTAAAGATATAAAATTGATACTAAACGATGCTTTATTCATATCAGGTACAATGAATACCTCAAATTAATATTTGTCAAGATTGTAAATTTAACATTAAAACAACTTTAGTAATTTTTTTATCTTATTGAAGCATGATAAATTTATAAGACTTAATCTTGCCAGAATGAAAATCAAAAGTGTATTAGTCGCCAACAGAGGAGAAATTGCGATAAGAATATTTAGATCTTGTGTAGAGATTGGGTTAAAAACCATTGGAGTTTACACCTATGAGGATAGGTATTCTTTGCATAGGTACAAGGCAGATGAATGCTACCAAATTGGAGCTGAAAATGAGCCTTTAAAACCATACCTAGACATAGATGCCATCATAGAAGTTGCATTGAAAACAAGTGCAGATGCTATACACCCTGGTTATGGTTTTCTATCAGAAAACGCTGAATTTGCTAGAAGATGTGAAGAGAACGGAATTATATTTATTGGCCCGAAGGTGGAGGTTTTAAAATCACTCGGAGACAAGATTATGGCTAAAGAGGTTGCTTTTGATAATCAGGTTCCTATCATCCAAAGCAGCATAAAGGATTTAATAAACATTGATGTCGCATTAGAAGAGGCAGAAAACATTGGATATCCATTAATGCTAAAAGCAGCATCTGGTGGTGGAGGTAGGGGAATGCGTGTGATTAGAAATCAAGAGCAATTACGAAAATCCTTCCCAGAATCTAAAAGAGAAGCGAAAAGTGCTTTTGGTGATGATACCGTTTTTCTAGAGAAATATGTAGAGAATCCAAAGCATATAGAAATTCAAATTGTTGCAGATAACCATGGTAATATGGTTCATTTATATGAAAGAGATTGTTCTGTACAGCGTCGTTACCAGAAAGTTATGGAATTTGCACCGTCCTACGGATTGAAGGCGGGAATCAAAGAAAAAATGTATCAATATGCCTTAGATATTTGTAAAGCGGTAGACTATAACAATATCGGAACCGTTGAGTTTCTTTTAGATGAGCATGATGAGATATATTTTATAGAAGTAAATCCTCGTATACAAGTAGAGCATACAGTCACCGAAATGATAACTAATATAGATTTAGTTAAAACCCAATTATTTATTGCTGGAGGATATCAATTAGCAGACACTCAAATTAAAATACCTAGCCAAGAGTCAATTCAGGTTTCTGGATATGCATTACAATGTAGGGTAACTACAGAAGATCCGGCGAATGATTTTAAACCAGATTATGGAATCGTAACAACTTATAGAAGTGCGTCAGGATTTGGAATTCGGTTAGATGCAGGTAGTATTTATCCAGGGGTTAGGATTTCCCCATTTTTTGATTCTATGCTTGTGAAGGTTTCTGCACATAGTAGAACTTTAGATGGTGCTTGTAGAAAAATGCGCCGTGCTTTAGAGGAATTCCGTGTGCGTGGTGTGAAAACTAATATGGCTTTTTTGGATAATATCTTAATTAATGAGACTTTTAGAGATGGAAAAGTAAATGTCAATTTTATTCAAAACACCCCTTCTCTATTTGAATTTAAAATCCCTAGAAATAGAGTAAACAAATTAATCAATTACTTAGGAGAAGTTGTGGTGAATGGCAATCCAGACATTAAAATTTATAATCCAGATTACAAATTTACTAAACCTATAGTTCCTTCTGTACCAAAAATAGATGGTTATCCGAAAGGAACCAAAGACTTATTGACCGAGTTAGGTCCAGAGAAATTTGCTGAATGGCTGAAGAATGAAAAGAAAATTCACTTTACAGACACCACCATGCGGGATGCGCACCAGAGTTTATTGGCCACTAGGATGCGTACCATAGATATGTTGAAGGTGGCAGAAGGCTTTGCTAAAAATCATCCAGAGGTTTTCAGTATGGAAGTCTGGGGTGGAGCTACCTTTGATGTTTGTATGCGTTTTTTACAAGAAAATCCTTGGGAGCGTTTGACTTTGATACGTGAGGCAGTGCCTAATATCTTATTACAGATGCTTATTAGAGGGTCAAATGGAGTTGGATATACGGCATACCCAGATAATTTAATAGAAAAGTTTGTAGAAAAATCTTGGGAAACTGGGGTAGATATTTTTAGAATATTTGATTCTTTGAACTGGATGAAATCAATAGAGCCTTGTATTAATCATGTAAGAAACAGAACAGGAGGTTTGGCAGAAGTTTCCATTTGCTATACAGGAGATATTCTAAATCCTCATGAAACAAAATACGACCTTAAATATTATGTGCAACTCGCCAAAGATATTGAAAACGCTGGTGCCCATATACTAGCGATTAAAGATATGGCAGGTTTATTGAAGCCTCAAGCAGCTTTTGAGTTAGTATCTGCCCTGAAATCAGAAATTAACTTACCGATTCATTTGCACACCCATGATACCTCTTCTATACAAGCTGCTACCTACATGAAGGCCATAGAGGCGGGCGTGGATGTAGTAGATGTAGCTTTAGGGGGCTTGTCTGGATTAACTTCTCAGCCTAACTTTAATGCTGTGGTAGAGATGGTGAGGTTCACTGAAAGAGAAAACAACATCAATGATGAAAAACTAGCAGAATACGCTAATTATTGGGAAGCTGTGAGGAAGTATTATTATCCATTTGAAAGTGGGTTGAAGGCGGGTACAGGGGAGGTTTATAAACATGAAATTCCAGGAGGACAATATTCCAATTTAAAAGGGCAGGCAATAGCTCTAGGTTTGGAAAATAAATTCACAGAAGTTACTAAAATGTATGGGGAAGTGAATGATCTTTTTGGGAATATTGTGAAGGTGACGCCAAGTTCTAAAGTCGTTGGAGATATGGCACAATACCTCATCAGTAATGGTTTAACGATACAAGATGTGCTTGAAAAAGGAGATACTATCTCTTTCCCACAATCTGTGATTGGGTTTTTCAAAGGGGATTTAGGGCAGCCAGTAGGAGGATTTCCTCAGCATGTTCAGGATATAATTCTAAAGGGAGAAAAGCCATACACCGATCGCCCAAACGCCCATTTGGCACCCATAGACTTTGATAAAGAGTTCGAGGAATTTAAAAATGAATATGAAAGAGAGTTGGATAGATCATTGGACATGACAGATTTCTTATCCTATAAACTCTATCCGAAAGTTTTCAAAGATGCTTTTGAGAAGCATTTGATTTATGGAAATGTAATGCAATTGCCAACCAAGAATTTTTTCTATGGTCTAGAAATAGGAGAAGAAATCATGGTAGATCTGCAACCTGGGAAAACTGTTTTGATTTCACTTCAGCAAATAGGAGAGCCAGATGAAGATGGTAATGTGACGATATATTTCAAAATTAATGGTCAAATGCGTACAACTTTAATCAAAGATCAAAATATTTTAGTTGACAAAGTTGCCAATGTAAAAGCAGATGATTCTAAATCGCAAATTGGAGCACCCTTACAGGGGATGCTTTCCGCAGTTTTAGTAAAGGAAGGAGAGAGGGTTAAACAAAATCAACCACTCTTTATTATAGAAGCCATGAAAATGGAAACTACCGTTACCGCACATAAAGCAGGAAAAGTAATTAAAGTTCAATTGCCATCTGGCAGTCTTGTGGATAGCAATGATTTGATAATGATTATGGATAGTTAACAAATTTTTGCATACAATTTTCATTATCTTAAATAAGGCATGTCATTAAAGAAATTTTAGTGATGTGTCTTATTTTTTGATTTATTGTAAAATTGAGTGCCATTTTCCCTTCACTATTTTAGGAAATGTTAATTACTAATTTGATAATAATGTTACATAATCATAGAATTACTGCAAATTATTTAGTATTCTATTTGCATTTTAACTTAAAATTGACTTAATTAGATGGCTATTAACAAAACATAATAACACATGAGGAAATCTACTTTTTTAAATTTCTCTTTTAATCAAAGAAAAATTATGCCCATAGCGGCCAGTTTAATGCTACTACCAGTCATAGGTTTAGCACAAACGCCACTTCAAGTTCAGAAGATCAGATCGGAATCAAATCTTCAAAATTTAACACAGCTACAACAGCATTTAGAGAAAAGCAGTCTTTCTATTCATCAATTGAAAACGATGGCGATGGAGAGAAATATTAAATTCTCTGGAGAAGTTGATGGTAGAAAATATCAACTCGTAGGTTTTGATAAGTGGACCAAAGAGCCATTATACTATATTACCTTCAATGCTGATGCTGCAAGAGGAACGTTTACAGATAAAATAAATTCTTCTGCCGGGATATTTAATCTTGATGGTGAGGATATGATTGTGCATGAGTGGGATGGTGGCGGAGTTCGTCCGACACATCAAGAGTTTGGTGGAAGAGTTACGCAAAAAGATGGAGCAACAAGCTTTAGTGATCATTCTACTCACGTAGCGGGTACTATGATTGCTGCTGGTGTAAATGGAGCTGCTAAGGGAATGGCACCTAAAGCACATTTAGATGCTTATGATTGGAACGATGATGAAATTGAAATGGCTGAAGCTGCTAAAAATGGTGCTTTAGTTTCTAATCATTCTTATGGTTTTCCCGCAGGTTTTGCATGGGGAGACTGGTCTGGAGTTACAGGATGGCATTGGCTTGGAGGTGACGAAGAGACTGAATATGCTGGCTTTGGTAAATATACCTCAGCAGATAGAGACTATGATATAATTGCTGTAAATGCTCCATTTTACCTTCCTGTAAAGGCGGCTGGTAATGATAAAGGTGGAGGTCCTGAAAAAGGTGGATTACACTATGTAAGAGTGTATGATGAAGCTGCTGATAAGTATGTTTGGAAGGAATCAACCAAGGAACGTCAAAAAAATGGTGGGCCAGAAGGGTTTGATATTATAAACCGTGGTTCATTAGGTAAAAATATATTGACTGTAGGGGCAGCAGAAAAGTTGGTTGGAGCATATACGCAGGGTTCAGATGTTGTAATGGCTAACTTTAGCTCAACAGGTCCTGTGGATGATGGTAGAATAAAGCCAGATATTTCAGGAATTGGAGTAGATGTTTTTTCTCCATTTTCTTCGGCGGATGATGCTTATCAGTCTATAAGTGGAACGTCTATGGCATCTCCTAATGTTACTGGATCATTGTTACTGTTACAAGAACATTATAGCAAAGAAAACGAGGGCAAGTTTATGCGTTCTGCAACCCTTAAAGCTTTAGCTACAGGGACTGCTAGTGAGGCAGGTCCGCATGTGGGGCCAGATTATGCTAGTGGATGGGGACTTTTAAATGCTTATAATGCTGCAATGGCCATCTCTGCCAATAAGACATATAGTGTGATCAAAGAGGAAAGTTTAAAAAATAACGATACATATACGATGCAGGTAACAGCTGATGGTTCAGAACCATTAAAAGTAACCATAGCTTGGACCGATCCTGCGCCTACAGCTAGTATGTTCCCGTCTGATACATTAAATGACAGAACACCTTTATTAGTAAATGATTTAGATGTAAGAATTACCAAAGATGGTGAAACATTTTTACCATGGAAACTAGACCCAACAAATCCAGGGGCAGCAGCTCAAAAAGGAGATAATTTGGTAGATAACGTTGAGCAAGTAATGATACCTAATCCTACACCAGGAGCTGTATATGATATTAGTGTAACGCATAAAGGTACTTTAAAAAAGAATAATTTTAAAGAAACAAGTTACGGAATGGTTGTGGAGCTAGAAGATACAGAGGCACAAGACTTTTCTATGGTTGTTACGGGAATCAACAACGGTGTAGCTGTTGATTTAGCTTTAGATAAGGTAGAAGTTAAAGTATCTAAATTAGAATATACCGCGGCTACGCCTGTGGAATTTACTGTTTTAAATAAAGGTAGCGAACCAGCAGTTAATGGTAAATTAAAGTACAGCTTAATCAATTCAGATGATAATGATCAGGTGATTAAAACAGCTGAGGTTGATTTAGGAACTTTAGCACCGAATAGCACAAAAGCTGTAACGGTTGAGTTAGATTTAACCATTCCATTTGCACATTATAGAATAGAGGGAGAAGTAGTAATTGAAAATGATGCTTTTGATAAAAATAATAAGAATCAAGGTACTGCATTTTCTTACTTAGTAGATCTACGTCCAGAAGATACTAGATTTGACTTTGGTTTTGAATCTAATTTTGAAGCTTATGGTTGGATTTCTGAAGATATAGATGGAGATGGTAGAACCTTCCGTAAATACGATGGAGCTAATTTCGCCAAAACAGGTAATAGCTTTGCGATTAGTTTTTCAGATTCGGATAAAGGAGTAAATGATTGGTTGTTTTCTAATCCAATTTATGTGAAAGCGAATACTAAATATAGAGTTATTTACAACACAGCAAAATTCCGAAATGATGAGGAAAATATTGCATTATATTTTGGAGATAACCCAGCGAGTGAGTCTATGGTGAACAAGCTAGGGCAAGAAACTATTCCATTATTTGGAGGGTTAGATAAAAGATATGCTAAGTATGCATATGAATTTGAAGTTCCGACGGATAAAATTATTTATATCGGTTTCAATAATTTAGTTAAAAAAGGTGTTTATACCTATGCGGTTTCTGTGGATGATGTGGTTGTAGAGCGTGCAGAAGGTGAACCAGTGGTAGAATTTGGTGCAAATAATATAGAACCAACTACATTTGATGAGGTATTATTTACAGGCAATGTAATTGCACCTTCAAATGATCCAGCGACTAGCTATACGTGGGAATTTACACCTAATACTGTGGAATTTGTAAAGGGTACCAATGCTTCAAGCCTTAAGCCGAAAGTGAAATTTAATGCAGAAGGTAAGTATACTGTAACATTAAAAGCTACTAATAAAGCTGGAGAAGGATTGGCTACGAGAGAAGAATATATCAATGTATTCAATATCAAGACTAAAGCTAATTATGAAGCTTCAAAGACTACCGTTTATGAAGGAGAATCAGTAACATTTACAAACCTATCAGAAGGTAAACCAGAACCTACTGAATTTAAATGGTCTGTATCACCTACCGATGGTGTAGAATTTCTTACAGATGATACTGCTGAGAATTTAGTTGTTAGATTTAATAATGAAGGTGAATATGCTGTGTCTTTAGAAGCTACGTCTAAATTGAATTCACATGTTTATACATCTGCTGATAAAATTGTAGTAAAATCTAGCCATTTGCCAGTTCAGAACTTAACTGGAGAATTAGATCAAGGATCAGGAAATGTGAAGTTGAATTGGGAAAGACCAGAATTATTACCATTATATACTGAGAGTTTCACCAATCCAGAGGATATACCAGCAGACATGAAGGTTTATGATAACAATAAAGATGGAATGCCATGGATAATCTTATCTTCATCAGGATATAAAGAAACACCAGCTGTAGTAGGTATTTCATGGTTCTATTCTCCTTATCAGAAAGATGATTGGTTATTAACTCCAAAAGTTCGTTCGGGTGCTGAAGTACTTAAATATTTAGTTAAAAATGAATATACAGAGAGATATGATATTTATGTAGTTCCAGCTACTAAAACAGGTGATTTCCCTACAGTAGAAGAAATTTTGGAAACTGGTACTATAGTAAGAACCAATGATGGTGAGGTTAAACATCCAGAATTTGAGGAAGTTTCTGTGGATATTTCAGAAGCTACTGGACAAGATTTTCATATTGCATTTCACCATAGAACATTAGATACAGATGATTCATTTTGGTTATTCTTTGATGATTTAATGATCGGGTATACTAATTCACCTTATCATGCAAATGCCAAGGGAGCCAATAGTGAAGGATCTGAAATTCTGAATACAGTATATGAAGCTAAAACTAATCGCAATATATTATTACCATATGGTTTAATTGATGACGCGAAGTTAAGTGTAGATGATACCAAAATTAACTTTGGTGTTCTAGGATTGCCAGAATTTAAAGGTTATAGAGTTGAAAAAGCTGATGTTGAGGTGAAAACTACAGCAGATATGTATGATACAACCTATGAGGAGACTTTAAAAGCGAATGGTAAATATACCTACAATGTATACGCTATGTATTCTGATCGAGATTCAGAGCCAGTATCAATTACATTTGATTTAACTAATTTGTCTACCATTGATTTAGAAGGATCTAATGCACTTAGAGTTTATCCAAACCCATCGAATGGAATGTTCATCGTAGAGCAAAATACTACTGTGACTTCTTTCAAGGCAGAGGTTTACAACTTAGCAGGTCAGTTGATTTATCAAGATACCTTTAATGGTAACAAAGCAGAATTGAATTTGATGCAATACGCTACAGGAGTTTATATCTTAAACTTAGTAGATGATCAAGGCAATCTCAAAACAGCTAAAATTATCATTAAATAATTTAGCTAAATAATAACTGAACCTTGTAAAATGGGTTTGGTGTTGAAAAAGTAAAACCAGCTTCGATTGATCGAAGCTGGTTTTTTTATGGAATGAAATTGAGGTGTAAATTATTCTTCAGCTATAGTCTTGGCTATGATGATTCCATATACTAAACCTTGTCCTATGGTTGCTCCAGCCCCTGGGTAAGATTTCCCAAAGATATTTGCGGCCGTATTCCCCATAGCGTATAACCCCTTAATTATGCTTTTATCTTCCCGCAAGACTCTACCAAATTCATCCGTTACGGTACCTCCACAAGTGCCTAAATCGGATAATACCAATTTTATAGCATACAAGGACTTGTTAGAATCTAGTGGTCTTAAATTTGGGTTAGGTTTTACTGTAGGGTCTCCATAATATCGGTCATATGCACTGTCACCTCGATTAAAGTCATTATCTTTACCTCGAGCAGCCATGGTATTAAAATCATTAAATGTATCAATAAATTTCTCTGAAGGTACCCCGATAGCTTTTGCTAATTCCTCTGCACTATTGGCTTTATAAACAACCCCTGCATCATACCAGCCTTCTGGAAACGGCATGCGAGCAAACACTGTACCCCCAAAAAGGTAACTGTTTTTATAGGTTGTATCAATGATAATGTACATTTCTCTTATTGGATTTCCTTCTTTTTCTAAAGATAAAAGCTTCTGTCCAAAGGTCATATAGTCTGTAGCTTCATTCACAAATCGCTCCGCATTTTGATTTATGATAAAACTTCCTGGCAATGATCTCTCTGCAAGCATAATTTTGGGTTCACCTCCTTCTTCTGTAGGCGCAATAGCGGGGAACCACCAAGCTTGATCCATAAGTGCTTTATCTGCGCCTACTTTATCTGCAGTTAAAATCCCATCTCCCGTATTTCCTTCAGATCCTAAACTATAAGCTCTTTCCTTAAATCTATCAGAATTATAAGCCACACGCATCGCATGATTATGGTCAAATCCACCTGTAGCCAATATGACGCCTTTATTGGCGGTAATGGTAACTTCTTGTCCATCTTGAATCGCTTTAACTCCACTTGCACGTTCATTTTCCATCAAGATTTCTGTCATTTCTGTTCTCGTCCAAACAGGAATATTCGCATCAATTACAGCTTTAAAGAGCGCTGCGGCAATTGCCTGCCCACCTGCTTGGTAGTTTTTACCAAGCAAACGCCCTCCAATTCCAGTCAGTAATTCTTTACCTACAATAGGAATGGCTTCCAGTGGAATCTTCATCATTAGGTTTAATCTTTTATAATCAAAACCTGTAACAGGCATGGGGATAGAAGCTTTCATAGCTCCAGGCCTAAATCTATTGATTTCTTTTCCCAAAGCTGCAATATTGTATGGTTTATATTCTACACTCCTGCCTAGAGGTTTTCCCCCTGGATTTTCTGGATGATAATCAGCATATCCTTTAGCCCAGAATAAATCTAGATCGGTGTGTTTTTGTAAAAATTCTACGGTTTCATCCCCGTAATCTAAAAATGAATGCCATACCTCTTCTGGAGCATCCTTTGCAAGAGAACTAATATAAATTGAACCTTCTTCTTTTGTGTCTTGTTGGCCATCTGCTAACAAAGCAGGATTGGCAGGAATCCAGAAGGCTCCTCCCGACCTTGCAAGTGAACCACCAACTAGTGGTGTTTTTTCTATAATCAAAGCGTTAAGGCCTAATTTCTTTGCCTTTAATGCCGCTAACATTCCCGTTCCAGACCCTACAACAACTACATCTACCGTAATGTCTTGAGCCTTGGGTCCCTTTTTAAAAATATTATGTGCCATAACTACAATTTTTTTCTTGATGATATAAACATGATTAAATGGCTAAGAAAAATTAATTTATTAACTTAGTAGTGTCTTACTTTAAAAATCCTCAGCGTATGAACGATTCAAATTATCATATACAAGTAAATGGTTCTTTATCTTATGATATAAGCACAAAGGATGCCGAAAATTTAGATTTAATTCCTACAGGCAAGAATGAATATCATTTGCTAAATAATCATAAATCAGAACAGTTAGAAGTTCTTCATAGTGATTTTATCCATAAAAGATACGAGATACTTCTTAATGGAAATAGGTATATAGTTCAATTAAATAATAGCCTAGATAAGCTTATCAAAGATTTAGGATTTGAGCTGGGTAGTGCCAAAGAAATTAAAAGTTTGTATTCTCCAATGCCAGGGCTTGTATTACAAGTTGACGTTAAAGCAGGTGATGAAGTAGAGGAAGGTGACACGTTACTCATTTTAGAAGCTATGAAAATGGAAAACGTGATAAGTTCACCAAGAACAGGGATAATCAAGTCTATCAACGTTTCACAGGGTGATGCGGTGGATAAAAATTATTTATTATTAGAATTTGAATAATTTCATACTCTATTTTTAAAACTTACTTATTTTATTGTTTAGTCTGGTATTAATTTTATTTTAATAGAATTTGATTAAATTAGTAAATTATCATAATTCTATTCAATGACTCAAGACAAAGCGTTAGCCATATTAAAGTCTGGGCATAATGTTTTTCTGACTGGTTCTGCCGGTACAGGAAAAACTTATGTGCTCAACAAGTACATTGAATATTTACAGGATAGGAGCATACCTGTGGCCATTACTGCGAGTACAGGCATTGCTGCAACACATATTGGGGGGATGACGATTCACGCCTGGAGTGGCATTGGAATCAAAGATCATATTTCTTTGCGTAAACTACAGAGTCTACGTGAAAAGAAGTATATGCGCAAAAAGATGGATGAGGTAAAAGTGTTGATTATCGATGAGATTTCTATGCTACACCAAAAGCAATTTACGATGGTAGATGAGGTGTTGCAGTATTTCAAAGAAAATAATTTACCTTTTGGTGGTATACAAGTGGTGATTTCAGGTGATTTTTTTCAATTACCTCCCATAGGTAGCGAATATGAAACTTCTCGTGATAAGTTTGCCTTTATGTCTCCATCATGGGTTAGAGCTGACTTAAAGGTATGTTATCTCACAGAGCAATATCGTCAAACTAACAATGATCTCAATCGATTATTAAATGAAATTCGTGCTGGGAATGTAGGAGAGGATAGCTATGCTTTGGTGAATAATAAGATACAAGAAACGATGTACAGTGATGTGAATCGATTTCCACAATTGTACACCCATAATGCTGATGTGGATAAAATCAATACCCTAAAGATTAATGAATTAGAAGGAGACGTAGAATTGTTTAAGGCTACGACCAAAGGAAATAAAGTTCTCTCTGAAACTTTGAGTAAATCTGTTTTAGCCCCGCCAGAGTTGGTTCTTAAAGAGGGTGCTGCTGTGATGTTTGTACGTAATAATTATGAAAAAGGTTTCTTTAATGGAACTTTGGGTACCGTGCGCGAATTTACAGAGGAAGGTTTCCCACTGGTTGAAACTAAAAAAGGAGATTGGATAGAGGCTAAACCAGAAACTTGGCAAGTAGAAGATGAAACGGGTAAAGTAATAGCATCCTATACTCAAATACCTTTGCGTTTGGCTTGGGCGATTACGATTCATAAAAGTCAAGGTATGACGCTGGATCAAGCTTGTGTAGATTTGAGAAAAACTTTTGAAAAAGGACAAGGCTACGTAGCACTTTCTAGACTTAGAGACTTCGATGGGCTTACCCTTTTAGGAGTAAATGATATGGCCATGGCTCAAGATGAATTAGCCTACAAAGCAGATCAACGCTTTTTAGAATTATCAGATGAAGTGGATGCTCAGCTAGATATTGATGTATTGAAGGCTCAATATAATGCCTTTATTAGAAAAACAGGTGGAAAAATAATCAAAGAAGGTGATAAAAAAGTTGCTTCTACGGTCCGTAAAAAGGAAGGAAAGAAACAGACTCACATGATTACCAAAGAAATGCTGGATGCTGGAATGGATCCAAAGCAAATCGCAGAAGAGCGAGGGTACGCTATTTCTACAATCTATGGTCATTTAAATAAAATTAAAGAAATATATCCCGATACTGATTTTTCTGCGATTGAAGTCGATAATAGCGTGCTAGAAAACGTACGGAATGCAGTGGAAAAAATTGACTTTGAGGATGACGAAATTAAATTAAAACCTATCTATGATTTCTTAAATGAAACAATTTCCTATGAGGATATTCGCAAAGCGTTATTGAAGATTTGATATAGTTCTATCTATCAAGAAACCTTTGAATATCATCATTTTTACCATATACGACTAGTAAATGATCTTTTTCTAAAACCGTGCTATGCATTGCCACGCCTTGCACTTCCTTCTGAACTTTAGTTCCTCCAAGAGGAGAAGTAAGTTCGTTTTCCCGAATGGTGGTAAGGACCACAAGGTTATATTTATTTCTAAAGTCAATCTCACCCACAGTCTTTCCAATATATTTGTCTGGGATACGTACTTCTACAATACTATATTCCTTATTAAGTTCAAAACTTTCTTCTAAGTATTTTGTCGTTAGTTTTTTATACCATTTGCGGGCTGATTCTTTCTCAGGACGTATAATGGTTTCAATTCCTAGAGCAACCAAAATATTTTCATGTACCGTTGAAATCGCTCTCCCAATAATCTTTTTTGCACCAAGTGTTTTAAAGTTTGCCGTGCACATCACACTCGCCCCTTGATTCTCACCAATAGCGATAATTACAAGATCTGTGGTTTTAATGGGCAAACCCTTTACGGTAAATGGATCCGTAGCATCTAGGTTGATGGTATGGGTAATTTTATCTTTATGAAATTCCACTTTGGTCATTTCCTTGTCTATTCCAATCACTTCGTGCCCTGCACTTGTTAAATAACCAGCTAATGAACCCCCGAAACTCCCTAAACCTACAATAATTATTTTCATCATTTAATTTATTAAAATGTCCTCGCTCGGATATCTATAGTTTTTATACTTCTCTTTCGGCACCAAAGCTAGTAAAATTGTAAGAATGCTTACCCGTCCTATCAGCATCACAAAAATCAAAACAACTTTAGATACATTACTTAAATCTCCTGTGATACCTAAACTTAAACCTACGGTGCTATAGGCAGAAAAGCACTCAAAAGCAATAGCTAATAGCCCCATGTCATGTTCATAAGTTTCCATAATGGTAATAGCTATTCCAATGACAAGTAAGGAAAGAATCATCACAGAGAAAGCCCTGCGAATAGAGATAAATGATAGTTCTCTTCTAAAGATTTCTACCCGATCTTTTCCTTTCGCTAGACTTACAAAATTCATTACCGCTACCGCAAAAGTATTGGTTTTAATACCACCTCCTGTTGAGCCCGGAGAAGCACCAATCCACATCAATAAAAAATAAATCATAATCATTGGGAAACTCATGGCTGTCATGTCTATGGTATTGAATCCCGCCGTTCTAGGCGTTACAGATCCAAATACAGAGCCTACTAATTTACCCCACAGTGTGTGTTTTTCTAAACTATGATGATATTCAAAGATAAAAAAGGTGATAAAACCGAACATAAACAGTGAAAATGTAGTGATAAGAGCAATCCTAGAATTCAAAGTCAAAACCCAAGGCCTATACTTTTTAGGGTTATTTCCTGATAATTTTCCATATAAATAACCCAATTTATACTTAGCGTATTGGTGAAAGTTAAATACAATCGGAAACCCTAAACCGCCCAGAATAATGAGCCCAGCTATAATGAGGTGTAAATTATAATTGGATTCTAATCCAACATTGTATAAGCCATTGCTCATGGTAGAGAACCCTGCATTACAAAAGGCAGATATAGAATGAAAAAGAGAAAAGAAAATGGGTTTATCTACAAGTTTTGTGTCTAGGGTTAGATAGATAAAGGTAGCTCCTAAAAGTTCTATACTGAAGGTGGTAACGATAATCTTTTTAAGGATGGAGTAGACTTCACCTAATTTATCATTGCTTACAAATTCACTTAGGGTCAATTGATTTTGATAGGTACTAGTTCCCCTAAAAAAGAAAGAAAAGTAACTTGCAAAAGTCATAATTCCCAATCCGCCAATCTGTATTAAAATTAATACAATCGTCTGTCCAAAGGATGTGAAAACAGTACTGAAGTCAATAGAACTAAGTCCTGTAACGCAAACAGCACTGGTAGCTGTAAAAAGGGCATCAATGTATTCTATCTCATGCGTAGTGGCATTTGGGAGCATGAGTAATAAGGAACCTAAAGTGATGACCACAATAAAGCTATATACAAACAATAAGCCTGGGTTAATGACATTTTTACCATAATTAATCTGTAAAACAGAAAACTCTCTTATAAAAACAAAAAAGATGGTAAATGCCCATAAAGAACTATGATTGAATAATGCCCGATAGAGAACTGCAGAAAGAAATAAGACGCTCAGTGCGTCCAACAGTTTTACTGGGTTGGTAATGGGCCTATCTGGGAATAGATGTTTTAATGCAATAGAGATGATTCCAAAGACAATAGCAATCTCATAGAAAATATTGATCCAATTATGAACATTGGCTGTGCCCCTATAGCCATAGTCATAAATGAACATGATGATTGCCAAGATACTTAAGTAAAAACTTACTTGCTGGATCTTGTTTTTATTTTCTTTAAAAAAGTTATAAAAAAAAGCCATCTAAATTTTAGATCAAATATCGTTATAAATTCGATGGTTTTTAATTAAAAATTCATCGCTAGATTTAATCTAAGCTTTCTTGATAGGCTTCCCAACCTTGTTTACGATATTCTTCTGCCGCTGCAACTGGGTCATTCGCTTTATATATACCTCTACCTACAATGATAAAATCAGTGAAATATTCTTTAAAAACCCTTTTAGGGGTTTTGTATTGTTGACCTTTAGCATCACCTTTTAATTCTAAATTTACGCCAGGAGTAAACAAAAGTAAATCATCTGGTACTTGTCTTTGAGCTACGGCTGCAAATACATTGGGAGACTTCTGTGCCACATTCATGGCTTGTGATACATAATAATTATCGGTTAATGTACCTTCAGAGGACATTTCAACAATAGCTACCACGCCCGTAGGCTCAAACACAGAAAGGCTCTTTTCTCCAGCAATCGGATGGGCTGTTACCATATCTACCCAATCAGCAAATTTGTATAGCCCTTGTTTGAATTGTAATTCTTGAGTGCTACCAATATCTGCAAATTTTCTATCCTCAAATAATAAAAAATCTTTTTCTCTAGCGATCTCACGTAGTTTGGTAACCATATCCCAACTAAAATCTACGATAATATCTGAGTGTAGTTTCATGGCTACAATCTTATCCCCAATGTCGTCTGCTAATTTTAAAAGTTCCATAGAGGTAACCACATCTGCAGAGGCAATCAAATTAGATTTTTTACGTAGCGCAATATCTATCATATTTTTTCCTACAGGATGTTGTATTTCCTTATCCTCTAATTTTGTACGTTTTCTTACAGGAGCCGTAGGTGATTCATTCAAGAAGTTTTTAATCTCTGTAACTTGTTCTGTGTCTAATCTATGATATTTGTGCAAAATATCGATTACTTCATTGATGGTAAATAAAGTCTTTACACGATATCCTTTTTCTTCTAATTTTTTAATTCCTCCTTGCTCGCGGTCTAACACTACCACAATGTCTGTAACCTTTAACCCTTCTTTTTCTACTTCATCTATGGTCTCTACTAAACTCTTACCACTTGTGATCACATCTTCTACAAGAAGACAATTTTGTCCTTTTTCATAAACTCCTTCTAGCATACGTTTAGTTCCGTAGCCCTTGTTCTCTTTTCTTTTGATGATTAAGGGAACACCACTTTCTAGCGACATGGTGGTTGCCATAGGAAGCGCCGCATAAGGAACACCACAAATCAATTCTAAATGCTGATCGTCTACTAATTTCAATAGATTATGAGATAGTGTTTTAAGATGGTGAGGGCTAGAGGCCAATGGTCTTAGGTCCACATAAAATGGTGATTCAATTCCGCTTTTTAAGGTAAAGCTTCCAAATTTGATGATTCCTAATTCATAGGCTTTTAATAGAAAATCTTCTTTTGCTTGCATATTAGACTTGATTTAGTGCAAATTTAATAGAAAAGAACTTCTTTGCCAGAAATTTATCATTTAATTTGAATAAACCTCATTCATGCTCTTATACCCTTAGTAACTAGTGTACTTAGTCGCTAGATATAATTTTAAATATTATTGTAACTTTACGTGCTTTAATCACTTATACAAAAGCAAAATTTAATTTATGCAAAAAACAGCCCTGTTAAGCGTATCAGATAAAAGCGGTATTGCTACATTCGCCCAATTTTTACAATCCAAAAATTATAGAATACTTTCTACTGGAGGAACTTTTAAACATTTAAAGGAGCATCAAGTAGAGGTAGAAGAAGTCGCTTCTGTAACAGATTTTCCAGAGATATTAGATGGAAGAGTGAAGACTTTACACCCACATATCCATGGGGGAATTTTAGCAAGACGTTCTAATGAAAATGATATGAAGACCTTGCAAGAAAAGGGAATCCATACCATAGACATTGTGGTGGTAAATTTATATCCTTTTTTTGAAAATGCAGATAAGGACTTAGAGCTAAATGAATTGGCGGAATTCATTGATATTGGTGGGCCTACGATGTTGCGTGCAGCGGCTAAATCATTCTTTGATGTTACGGTGATTACCGACAAGCATGATTATAAGCAAGTACAAGAAGAAATAGAAAAAGAAGGAGATACCACTTTTGAAACTAGAAAGAATTTAGCGGGGAAGGTTTTTAACTTAACTTCAGCCTATGATGCGGCTATTTCTCAGAAGTTGTTAGATGATAAATTCCCTCCATATTATACTATTTCATACAAGAAAAATATGGATTTGCGTTATGGTGAAAATCCACATCAGCAGGCAGCTTACTACACCAATACCATTCAAAAAGGTGCCTTAAAGGACTTTAATCAAATTCAAGGGAAAGCACTTTCTTTTAATAATATTAGAGATTTAGATTTGGCTTGGAAGGTGGTTTGTGAATTTGAGCAAACAGCTTGTTGTGCCGTTAAGCATTCTACGCCTTGTGGGGTTGCGTTGGATGAAGATATTGCTGTGGCGTATCAAAAAGCACATGATTGTGATCCTATGTCAATTTTTGGTGGAATTGTAGCTTTTAATCAAAAAGTGACTAAACACGTTGCAGAAAAATGTAACGAAATATTTCTAGAGATTGTCGTGGCACCTGCATTCGATGAGGATGCATTAGAAGTTTTTTCTAAGAAGAAGAATTTGCGTGTAATTCAAATCAATCATGATTTAGGAGACAAAATGCATATGGTACAAGTAGATGGAGGTTTATTAGTACAAGATGCAGATTTACAATTATCCAACGATATTGAAATCGCCACTGAAAAAGCACCGACGCAAGAACAATTAGATGATCTTGATTTTGCAGTGAAAGTGATTAAACATGTGAAAAGTAATGCAATTGTAGTGGCTAAAAACAAAATGGCTATTGGGGTTGGTACAGGCGAAACGAATCGTATTTGGGCTGCTAAGCAAGCAATAGAGCGAGCGCATGAGCAAGAAGCTGAAGGTCTAGTCTTGGCGTCAGATGCTTTCTTCCCATTTAGAGATGTAGTAGATTTTGCAGCAAAAAATGGGGTAGAAGCTATTATTCAACCAGGGGGAAGCATCAGAGACAAAGACAGCATTGATGCAGCCAATGAACACGGCATTGCTATGGTCACTACAGGCATGAGACATTTTTTACATTGATTTAAATTGATAAATAATTCTCACAAAAAAATCCTTGAAGATTCAGTTTCTCAAGGATTTTTTGCATTTTTTGACTTGACTTAGCTTATTTCTTTGGTGGATAATTTTCTAATATTTCTTTGATGGCTACAGGAATTCTTTCTGCTTTATTTTCTAAATCAGAAACATTTAAACCTTCTCCAACGCCTTGCCATACGAGCGTATTATTTTTTCTATCTACAAAATCAAGAATGATAGTTCCTTCTTTGTATTGACGCACTCTATTTTGGCTCATTCCCCAATATGGTCCATAAC
>JBPCUN010000018.1:0-29277 GCA_051011115.1 Weeksellaceae bacterium | reverse complement strand
AGTAGGTGTATAGGCTCTCCGTCCAATAAAGCGTCCACACGAATAATATCTCTGGTGTAGTCTCTATTCCCGTTTGGCTTGTAAACTTCTAGTTCATATTTATGGGTTTTAGTAACCGTCATTCTATCTTTTTGATAAATTAAAGCATTGTCAATTCCACGTTTATCTAGAGAGTTATAATGTACCACACCATAGTTATATTTAGCTAGTGCTGGTTGAGCTATTAAATCCTCTACGACCTCTCTATTTTCTACCTCGCATACGCCAACCGCAACGGGAGCTGTACCTGTAATATCACTTCCCATTTCTGCAATAACGGTAGACAAGTTGTTTAATTTCTGGTTATATTTGATAGAGTCCCATGCTTTAGGACCATAAGGTGTAAACTCTTGTTGAAGAATAAGCGAACGAATAATCTTTTTCCCTTTGATGTTTTCTTCTGTTAAACGACATTTACAATCTACTGTATCTAATTTAGCGATATCCTCCACACGCACAGAGGTATGATATAACTCATCTTGAGGGTCAAGAGTTCCATCTATATATCCCGCAGACTCGTATATATCAAACAGGTTTTCAAGGTTATAGAATCCTACAGTAGCTGCTTGGAATTTCTTCTCTTGCGCGAATCCTTGTAATCCGAAAAGAAATACTATAAAAAGTATTAATGATTTCTTAATTTTGACTGTAGAAATTATAGATTTCATAATTGTAGATTTGTAATCTTAGTTATCAATAGTTTTCATTGCAAAAATAAAATTAAATTTTTCATTCATGATTAGATTATGGTTAAGTTTTTTGGTAATGTGCCTATCATTTCAGGCATTTGCCCAAAACAAGGTGTCAGGAACAGTGAAATCTTCTTCGGATCAGAAGCCGTTGTATGATGTTACTGTGAGAATTACAGAGAGCGGGAAGGAGGTGAAAACAGACAGGATTGGTTTTTTTCAATTTAGTGAAGTTGACAACGGGGAATTCACCCTTCAGATCAATAGTACAAGTTTTGATTCATATCAAGAAACCTTCACTGTAAATGATGAAGATTTAGATTTAGGCGAAATTTACCTTCAATTTAATCCTAAATCATCAATGGCAGGTGTCATTACTCTAACTACAGATGAATTAGCTTCTGATGAATCTGGAGCTCAATCTTCTGTTGGATTATTGCAATCTTCACAAGATGTTTTTGCACAGGCAGCTGCCTATGAATTAGGAGCTTTTTGGTTCAGAACACGAGGTTATGATAATAAGTATAGCGATGTATTATTCAACGGGGTTCGTATGAACAAAATAGATAATAACCGCGTAGATTATGGTAACTGGGGAGGGTTAAATGATGTAACACGTCATCCCGCAGAATCAATTTATGGATTAGATCCTTCTGATTATGCTTTTGGAGATTTAAGTGGTTCTATGTATGTGGATACAAGACCTTCTACCAAACGTGCTGGTACTAGCTTTTCTTATTCTTTAACCAATAGATCATACAGGCAACGTTTGATGCTTACCCACAATACAGGGTTAATGAAAAATGGTTGGGGATTTATGGCATCTGGTTCTAGAAGATGGGCAGAGGAAGGTAGAATAGACGGAACTTTTTATGATGCTTGGGGATATTTCTTAGGGATTGAGAAGAAATTTAATGAAAAACATACGTTGAACTTAACAACCTTCGGAGCTCCTTATAGAAGATCAACCAACAGTCCAAACACACAAGAGATTTATGATTTGATGGGTACTGGCTATAATGCATATTGGGGGTATCAAAACGGAGAAAAACGAAGTGAACGTGTTAAAAAGAACTTTGAACCAGTAACGCAGTTAACACACCACTGGAACTTTAATAAAAACTCAAAGTTAACTACAACTATAGGTTATCAGTTTGGTAAAATGGGTGCTTCTAGGTTGAATTGGTATAATGCAAACAATCCTACGCCTATCTATTATAGAAGATTCCCAAGCTATGCAGAAAGCAAAGGAAGTAGCGAAAAACAAATTTCAGATTTACGTTCAGCTTGGTTAAATGACACTTCTTTTAGTCAGATAAATTGGGATAGACTTTATCAAGCTAATAGAAATCAGGCGGATGGACATGCAGTTTATATGGTAGTAAGTGATGTGAATGAGGATAAAGTACTTTCTTTTAGTTCTACTTTAAGAAGTCAATTGGGAAGCAACTTTACGCTTTACGGAGGTGTAAATTATCAGAATACAAAATCAGAAGTGTATCGTGAGTTAGACGACTTATTAGGAGCAAGCTTTGCTTGGGATAAGGACGATTATGCAGACTCTGGTGAGAGTGGTGACTCTGATACTAGAAATCCTAACCGAAAGGCTTATGAAGGTGATAAGTATGAGTACAATGCAAAATATAAACATGATTATATGGACGTATGGGCATCTGGTAACTATAATTTAGATAAGCTAGATGTGCGCGTAAGTGCCAAGATATCTAATACATCTATGCAGAGAGATGGGCTATATGATCACTATAAATATGATAATTCTTACGGGAAAAGTGATACACATGATTTCTTAGACTATGGTGGTAAACTACAATTATTATATAAACTAAATGGTAGAAATTTCATTAAAGCCAATGGAGCTTACTTTACTAAAGCACCCACCATCAATGATGTGTTTCCACAGGGTAGAACCAATAATGCTTCGCTTCCAGATTTAACAAGCACTAAAATTAAATCAGCTGATATTAATTATATTTTACGCGCTCCAAGATTGAAGGCTAGAGCGACTGCATTCTATACTAAAACTGAGGATGAAATCGAGTCTTCTTTTGGATATTTAGATTTATCAGCGACTACAGATGCTAGTTTATTTACGGCAGAGGTATTGTCTGGGGTAGATAAACAATATATAGGGGCAGAGCTAGCCTTAGAAGCTCAATTATCTACATCATTTACTGTGAATGCTGCGGCATCTATAGGGCAATATACTTATGCAAATAACCCAGACTTATATTATTTCACAGATTCTTTTAGCGATAATCTTATTGATTTAGGAGGTTATGCTTATAGAGGTACTACTTATTTAAATAAATATAAATTAGCTAGCTCTCCACAAAAAGGTTATTCTATGGGGGTTGAATATAGATCACCTCAATATTGGTGGCTAGGTGTTACTGGGAACTTCTTAGCAGACAACTACGCAGATATTTCTCCGACCAAGAGAACCGAGAGATTCGTTCAAAATGATGAAGGTAGACCCTATGAAGGTTTGACAGAGCAAACTTTAAGAGAAGTGTTGAGACAAGAAAAATTCTCTGATGAATTCATGTTAAACTTAAACGCAGGTAAATCTTTCCGCATGGGGCAATATTGGGCAATGATAGGATTGACAGTAAATAATGTATTAAACAACAAAGATTATAGAACGGGTGGATTTGAGCAATTAAGAATTGCAAATTACGAGGTAGCTACACAACCTAATAATAATAAAATATTCGGAAATAGATACTGGTATGATCAAGGAACCAGTTATTTCTTAAACTTAATAGTTAGATTTTAATCAACGAAAAATACCAATGAAGATGAATAAATTTAAATTAATCAAAAACGGAGTTCTACTTTCATTTATTGCTTTGTCTTTTACATCTTGTGTCGACAATGACGATTATGATGTTCCTCCAATTGTTTGTAATCAAAAGTGGGAAGCAAATACAACTATAACGGATATTCACAATCTAAATGATACTGCCACTCCTTTAGAGGTAACGGAGGACTTAGTTTTAAGTGGTTACGTAGTTTCAAGTGATGAGACGGGTAACTTCTTCAAAACCATTGTGATTCAAGATCAATTAGAGAATCCAACTGCAGGAATGTCCATAGAAGTGGATATCACCAATAATTATACACAATTCCCTGTAGGTAGTAGGATTTTAGTGAATGCAAAGGGATTATACTTAGCAAAAGATAAAGGAACCCATAAAATAGGAACAACTTTTACTGATGGTAAAGGAGAGGTAAGAGTCGGTAGAATGCCAGAATTAGAAGGCTTAAACAAACTTGCTATGGCTTGTGATCCTGTTGCAGAAGTAATACCAACAACATTTTCATCTATCAAGAAATTCAAAGAAAGTGGTGTTGTAAATACGTTGGTGAAGCTAGAAAATGTGCAATTTAAAGACGTAGCGAACGGTGAGACTTTTTACGATGAAAAGGCCAGCACTACTTTTGGAGGTGCTACAAACAGAACGATTGTTGATAAAGATGGAAATGAGATTATCCTTAGAACAAGTTCTTATGCTACATTCGCTGCCACCCAATTACCAACAGGTAGTGGATCTATAACTGCTGTTTTAAGTGCATATGCATCTAATAACAATCCAACACCTTCTACCTATCAATTATTCATCCGTGATATCGCAGATGTACAAATGGAAAATCCTAGATTCAATGGAGATGATGGGGGAGATGATGATGGTGGTGATCAGGGAGCGGGTATTATAGGAGGTGATAAAGCTTCTTTTAAAGGTTGCCAAACCATTGATTTTGAAAATTACACAAAAGATGATAAAACTTTTCCAGAATATATTAATGACGCTAAAGTTGGGGACCGTTATTGGACTGTAAAAGAATTTAGTAGTAATAAATATGTACAATTAACAGCATTTAATGCTGAAACCGATATTGAATCATATTTTGTGATTCCAGTAGATTTTGATTTAGCAGATAGTTTCTCTTTTAAATCAAAGGATGGATATAATAAAGGAGATGTATTATCTGTTTATTATATAAAATCTTATGATTTATCTACGAAAAAATTAGATATGGATAATTTAGTAGATATTACTTC
Source organism: Weeksellaceae bacterium (assembly GCA_051011115.1). Taxonomy (GTDB): domain Bacteria; phylum Bacteroidota; class Bacteroidia; order Flavobacteriales; family Weeksellaceae; genus Profundicola. The sequence goes on along the minus strand of JBPCUN010000018.1, from coordinate 24,465 downwards.
AGCCTTCAAAATCTCTACAGGTAGTGATGGTGGTTATGGAAATAGTTTTATACCTTCTGGAGAATACGATTTATCTAATATAACTGGTAAAGGTGCTATAGTTTTTGCCTATAAGGGTAGCGGAAGTGGAGCTACAACCACCATGCAATTAGATGACATTAAAATTGTAGATAATCAAAATCCAAATTGTAATTAATTATATTATTCATATTAAATAGTTAAAAATCCGCAGTTTATACTGTGGATTTTTTTATGTTTGTAAATATCCCAGCCTATGAAATTTATATCTCTCTTTTTTATTCTTTGTGTCTCGACAAAATTATTTTCACAAGAAGTACTTTTAGAAGAAAACTTCTCTCATGGCATTCCTACTAATTGGTCTGTAGAATCTACAATGTCTAGTCGCAATTGGTATGCTAAAACATACAAAGAAACTACCTATGTTACTATGTCCGCTTTTGCAGGAAAAGGAAAACAGGGTTATGAGGTAATGGCCAAGCTACATACACCCCTACTGGAAATTGGGCAAAAACAATGCAAATTAAGATTCACTTTTGCTGATGCTTATGGAAATGGACAGCCATTGCAAGTTTTTTTAACAGACGAGCAATTTAATATAGTTAAGAAATTAGATGAAAAGGCATGGGCTCATCTCGTAAATAATTCAGGCAAATATGACAATAAATATGAGGCTGTGGAGTGGATTGCTTTACCTAGGTTGAATAAGGCATACCGCATTAGTTTTGTATATGATAGTAAACAAGAAGATAAAATAATTACAACCATTATTCAATTAAAAGAGGTGGACGTGTGGTGTGAGTAAACAAAAAAAGATGCCTGATCAAAAGCATCTTTTCGTTAAAAATATATTGATTTAGTACTACTGAAAATTAGGTTTGCGTTTTTCTAAAAAGGCAGTTGTACCTTCTTTAAAGTCTTCGGTCTCGAATAAATATCCAAAAGATTCAATCTCTGTTTTAAATCCTTCTGATGTATTATATTGATTAATCGCTGCAATAGCTTTTGATATTGCTGTAGAAGAGTTTTTACTTATTTTATGAGCAATTTCTGTTGCGCGATTCAGTAAATCTTCAGAAGGTACCATTTCATTTACCAAGCCTATTTTTTCTGCATTTGCTGCGGAGAACATTTCTGCAGTCATGATGGCTTGCATTGCTCTTCCTTTTCCTATTAATTGTGGTAACCGCTGGGTTCCACCATATCCAGGAATTAATCCTAAAGTTACTTCTGGCAATCCTAATTTAGCATTCTCAGAAGCAATCCTGAAATGGCAAGCCATCGCCAATTCTAGTCCGCCACCTAAGGCATATCCATTCACAGCTGCAATTACAGGTTTAGATAAATTTTCTACTTTATTAAATAATATTTCCTGTCCTTTTCTTGCCAATTCCTGTCCTTTTACGTTATCAAAATCAGAGAATTCTTTAATATCTGCACCTGCCACAAAGGCTTTTTCTCCTGCTCCTGTTAATAGGATAACCCTTACGGCATTATCTTGTTCCAAATTAGAAAAAGCTTGGCTTAACTCTTCTATAGTTTCTTTGTTTAATGCGTTTAGTGCTTTAGGTCTATTGATAGTAACGGTTGCTATTTTATTTTCTGTGTTAACTATAATATTATTATAATTCATAATTATTTAGATTTAAATTTTTGTAAAGTAGATTTTGTGAAGTCAGATAATACCAACTCCCCGCTCATAGCAGCCCTTTCGGGCATAATATGATCCCAGTTAGAAGCATTTTCCCAAAATATAGATTTAAGATTTTTCATAGCTTCAAGGCTATACTGGGATAATTGATTCGCAAATGCTAATGTAGCTTCATAGAGAGCCTCTTTTGACTCATGTACATCATTATATAATCCAGTTTCTTTACACCATGTGGCTGTCACCCATTCTGTAGGGTTTAGCGTTAGTTCAGAAAATGCTTTAATTCCTATTTTACGGGTAATAGCTGGTTCTATCACAAAAGGACCAATGCCAATGGATAGTTCACTTAATTTAACGCTGGCATTATGTAAAGCGAGCGTGTAATCACACGCAGCAGCAAGCCCAACACCACCACCTACAACTTTACCTTCAATTTGCCCAATGATAAATTTAGGACAATCACGCATGGCCAAAATTAAATTCGCAAAACCCATGAAGAACTTCTTTCCAGTTTCAAAGTCGTTGATGGTTAGAAGCTCGTCAAAAGAAGCACCTGCACAAAAAACTTTGTCGCCAGTACTTTTTAAAATAATTATTTTTACATTTTCATCTTCACCAAGCGCATGGAATGTTTCTATAAGGGCGTTCAGTTGCGTGGTAGGAAAAGAATTACTTTTAGGATGAAAAAATTCTACCGTAGCAATGCCATTTTCTATATTCTGATGGATATAAGGTTCATTCATAATCAATAAATATAATTTTACCTTAAAAATAGGATTTTTTAATTAGTTTTTATAAATATCTCTTGTATTATAATGAGTGAAAGCATTATAATATATTAAAAACTTTATAAGGTCACCTTAAATTTTTACTTTAGCCATTATGAAAATTATCTCTTATAATGTAAATGGTATTCGAGCGGCGATGAACAAAGGACTATTAGACTGGATTGAACTAGCATCACCTGATGTTTTATGTTTGCAGGAAACCAAAGCAATGAAAGAACAGTTGGATTTAGGCTCGATAGATGACAAAGAATATTACTCCTATTGGAATTCTGCTGATAGAAAAGGGTATAGTGGTGTGGCCATTTTAACCAAGCAAAAACCAAATCATGTAGAATATGATACAGGAATTGCTAGCCTAGATGGAGAAGGTAGAGTGATGCGTGTAGATTTTGATGAGGTGTCCATTATCTCCCTTTATTTGCCAAACGGTGGTGGTAGTGCAGAACGATTAGCTTATAAAATGGAGTTCTGTTACGATTTTAAAAAATATGTAAAAAACTTACAAAAACAGTTTCCAAAATTAATTGTATGTGGAGACTATAATATATGTCATAAACCTATTGATATTCATGATCCTATAAGAAATCAGAATGTTTCTGGCTTTTTACCTATGGAAAGAGAATGGCTTACAGAATATATAGAAGAATGTGATATGATTGATTCTTTTCGATATTTTAATCCAGAACCTGACCAATATACATGGTGGAGCTATCGTGCGAATTCTAGGGCTCGGAACAAGGGCTGGAGGTTAGATTATCATATGGTAACTAAAGCTTTGGAAATGAATTTAAGACGATCAGTGCATTTAACTCAAGTCTTTCATTCAGATCATTGCCCTATTCTTTTAGAACTTGAATAAATAATCAAGGCTCATGTGAAACATGAGCCTTGAAATTTTTGTATCTATAAATGATATTTTTATTTTATAGAAAACTGTATAGGAATTCTATATTTTTGATTTGCCGCCATATAATTGTTGCGACTTTCTAGAGCCATTAATTGTACGGCTTTTAATACTTCTTTCGCTAATACTCTATTAGGAGCCTCAACGATGCTCACATTTTTAATTTGGCTGTTCTCATCTGTGGAAAAGCGTACCAAAACTATGCCTTCATTGTCATTGAAATAAGCTTCATCAGGATACTCAATAAATTCTCCAAGATTGGTTACAAGCTTTTGGTAACACATTTTTTGAGTTAAAGGCTGAGTAGAATTACAATCAATTTGTTCTTGAGCCTGAGTTGGTAAGATAAATGCTACTAATAATGATATAGCCAAAACCGATTTTAAGATATTATTTTTCATGATATATATTTTTAGTTAACGTTTAAATGATGTTAATTTTACATTTAATTTACACTAAGTTAACGTTAATTTTACATTGAAGCAAATATATCAGTGTTTATTTATGTTTATTTTGATGCATATTGAGTGTAGTAGTTTTATTATCAGTGTATTAAAATAAATTCTTTATTGCTGATAATATTCGTTAATTTTGCATTTAAGAAAAGATGGAATATGTCATGTAATGGATGCAGTACAAATGGGTTACCTAAGGGTTGCAAAAACAATGGCGCATGTGGTACAGATGGCTGCGATAAGCTATCTGTATTTGATTGGTTGTCTAATATGGAACAACCAGTAGAGGCTTTAAGGTTTCCGTTTGTTGAAGTAAGATTTAAGAACGAAAGAAAAGAATTTTATCATAACGCAGATAATTTAAAATTAAATATTGGAGATGTAATCGCTGTAGAGACAAGTCCTGGGCACGATGTGGGAATCGTATCCTTAACAGGTGAGCTCGTACGTGCACAGATGCAAAAAAAAGGAGTTAAGGAGAAGAACTTACCTAAAGTATACCGATTAGCTAACCAAAAAGATATTGATGTTTGGCAAAATTGCAGAGAAAGAGAACAGCAAATCATGTTGGACGCAAGGAGAATCGCTAGAGAAATGGGCTTGGATATGAAGATATCTGATGTAGAGTTTCAAGGAGATGGGTTAAAAGCCGTTTTTTATTATACCTCTGATACGCGAGTAGATTTTAGACAATTAATTCGTGATTTTGCTTCTGCCTTTAAATGTAGAATAGAAATGCGCCAAATTGGTTATAGACAAGAGTCTGCTAAGCTTGGTGGAATTGGTTCATGTGGTAGAGAATTATGTTGTTCTTCTTGGTTAACAGACTTTAGAAGCGTAAGTACTTCTGCTGCTAGGTATCAACAATTATCAATTAATCCTCAAAAGATTGCTGGACAATGTGGTAAGCTGAAATGTTGTCTTAATTACGAATTAGATTCCTATTTAGATGCGTTAAAACAATTTCCAAAAACCGATACGGTTTTAGAAACTGTCAATGGACAAGCCAATTGTATCAAGATAGATGTTTTTAAAAGAGAAATGTGGTTTGCTTATGCTAGAGGTGACAATCATACATGGTATAAGTTTTCAGTGGATCAAGTAAAAGACTTTTTACTTCAAAATAAGAAGGGGCAAAAGATAAAACCTTTAGAGGAATTAGATAAAGAACTGAATAGTGATCTAAAAACATATAGCAAAGATGTAATAGAAGAAAATTCCCTGCGCAGATTTGAATCTAAAACCAAAAAGACAAATAGAAAACCTTCTTCTAGAAAGAGAAAAGTGAATACTAAAGCTAAGGTTACAGACGTTAAGGGCACACGTAAAAAAAGGTATAAAAAGAAAAATAAAGGTGACTCATAAATATTATTTTTTAGCCATTCTATTGATGGTAGTTTTACAAGCTTGTGATCAGAAGAACTTTTATTTTGAGCAAGTTAATAAGGTGAATAATGCTTGGGAGCAAAATGATCCTAAATCATTTGAATTTCCCGTAAAGGCTACAAAAAACCTATATACGCTTTACTTTGTTTTAAGAAATAATAACGATTATAAGTACAGTAATTTATACCTATTTACAAAGCTTTCTTCCCCTACAGGTGAGGTGATAGTAGATACGTTAGAATATCAATTAGCTTATCCTGATGGTAGATGGATGGGTTTTGGTATGGGAGAGATAAAGCAAAACACATTGGTGTACAAAGAAAACATCCAATTAAAAGATACGGGACGATATAAAGTTTCAGTAGTGCAGGCCATGCGCGAAGATACCTTGATGGGGATTGAAGACATTAGTTTAATGGTAGAAAAAAATTAAAATGAAAAAGAATATAAACCAAAAAAATAAAAAGAAAGGTAATCCCTGGGTTTGGAGATTCATTATTCTTTTTTGGATTATCTTGTTGGGAGGCTTAGCAACCGCTGCAGGTATCTTATATGGTACTTCACAAGGTATGTTGGGGGAGTTACCTAACATAGAACAACTAGAGAATCCAGAGATTAACATAGCCTCAGAGATTTATTCCGCTGATGGTAAGTTAATAGATAAATATGAGAAAGAAAAGCGTATCCCTATTTCTTACGATCAATTACCAGAGCATTTAGTGCAAGCCTTATATGCAAGGGAAGATGAACGTTATGATAAGCATTCAGGAATAGACGGACAGTCCATTTTAAGAGCTGTTTCTACCCTTGGGAAAGATGGAGGAGGTAGTACAATCACGCAACAGTTAGCCAAGCAATTGTTTACTAAAATTCCAGCAAACAATAAGATTGATCGGGTAAAACAAAAATTGAAAGAATGGGTGGTAGCTGTTCAATTAGAAAAACGCTATACCAAAGAGGAAATTATTACCATGTACTTAAATAAATTTGATTTTATTTATAGAGCGAACGGTATTGAGGCAGCCTCTAGAACATATTATCAGAAAGATGTAAGTGATTTGACGGTGCCAGAATCTGCAGTTTTGATTTCAATGTTAAAGAATCCTGTTTACTATAATCCAGTAACACATCCAGATAGGTCAACCCATGAGCGAAATGTTGTATTGAGTCAAATGTTAAAGCTTGGTTATATCACTGGTGCAGAGTTTGATGAATATAAGAATCAGGATTTAGGCATTAATTTTAAAATGTTAAATAATAGTGTTAAAGAATCTTATTCGGCTTACTTTAAATATACTTTACGTAAAGAATTACAGCAATATTTTGATCAATATGAGGAGAAATATGGGGTCAAGTATGATCTATATCGTGATGGGTTGAAAATCTATACAACCATAGATTCTCGTATGCAACGCATGGGAGAAAAGGCCATCAAGAAACACCTTGAAGGTTTGCAGGCAAGATTCTTTCAATCGCAAAAAGGTAGAGCTACAGCTCCGTTTTATAATATTTCTCGTAAAGAGGCACAAAATATCTTTAATACTGCTGTGAAGCGTACTATTTATTATCAACAACTAAAAGCAAAGGGCTTAAATGACGATCAGATTATAGAAGAATTTGAGAAGCCTAGGGACTCTGTTCAGTTTTTTACTTGGGAAGGTAGAGAATGGAAGAAAAATGTATCTTTAATGGACTCCATTAAATACCATAAACATATTATCCAAGCAGGACTCATGTCTATGGACCCTCGTGATGGAACCATCAAAGCATGGGTTGGTGGTATAGATTGGGATTATTTTAAATATGATCATGTAAAGCAGGCAAAAAGACAAGTAGGATCTACCTTCAAGCCTTTTGTATATGCAACGGCTATTCATCAAATGAATTATACACCATGTCATAAAGTGTCTAATGAGCGATTTTCTGTTGGTAGTTGGTCTCCTAGAAATGCTGGTGGTGGATATGGTGGATATAGAACATTGCGACAAGGTTTAGCTCACTCTATCAATATGGTTTCTGCTAGATTAATTTCTGAGTCAGGACCAGAAGCTGTGATACAATTAGCAAAAGATTTAGGTGTAAAATCCGAGATTCCAGCCAACTTAACGATTGCGTTAGGGTCTGCAGATTTAACGCTATACGAGATGGTAGGGGCCTATAGTACTTTTGCGAACAAAGGGATTTATATTCAACCAGAGATGGTACTTTCTGTAGAGGATAAAAATGGTAAAATCGTTAAGGATTTTGAACCTCTAACCCGTGAAGTTTTAAGTGAAGATGTGGCTTATACGATGATAGACTTGATGAAGGGTGTCATAGAACAAGGAACGGGTAGTGGAATACGCCGATATGGTATTACAGGTGAGGTAGCTGGTAAAACGGGAACAACCAATGAGGGATCAGATTCATGGTTTATTGGGTTAACGCCCCATTTGGTGACAGGTGTATGGGTTGGTAATGAGGATAGAGCAGCTCATTTCCCAGGCTGGCAATCACAAGGAGCGAAAATGGCTTTGCCGATTTGGTCATATTTTATGAAAGATGTTTATGCCCAAGCAAAAGAATTTGAAGTGAGTCAGTCAGATAAGTTTGAGAAACCACAGGGTATTGATGAGCGTTGGGACTGCAATTCCTTGCAAGGATTCCATAACTTTGGAAATGTTGGGTCTATGGATGATAATAGAGTTAGAGTTAATACCAATTCAAGAAATAATAGACCAAGTGTGAATGATTTGTTATCATCTGAGAATGATACAATTTCATTTGAATAATGGTGATTTGGCAAATTATTAACATATAAAATGTTTTATAATAATTAAATATAACTTAATTTTACAAAAGTTACATAAAGTAATTTTATAGTTTTTTCATAGGTTTAGGTTAATTTATTAAATAAAGCCCCTTTCTTTTCAGATTGGGGCTTTTATTTTAGACAATATTGGTGTTAATTTTAAATCACTTTTTTATTTAATCTTTGGAATTGCTTCAATTAAATTTTTGGTGTAATCTGTTGATGGATTATGATAAATAGCGTCTGTATCACCAGTTTCTACTATGGATCCGTGTTGCAATATGATTAAACGGTCACTCATATGTTTTACTACAGATAAGTCGTGAGAAATAAATAAATAAGTAAGTTTTAATTCAGATTTTAGATCGTTCAATAAATTTAGAACTGTCGCTTGTACAGATACATCTAGAGCAGAGACACTCTCGTCACAAATGATTATTCTAGGATTCAATGCAATAGCTCTTGCAATTCCGATGCGTTGTCTTTGACCTCCAGAAAATTCATGAGGATATTTATCCATAGCAGAAATAGGTAGGTTCACTTTATCGAGCAAATCTTTAACCATTCTATTTCTATGTTTATTATTATCACCTATGTGGTGTATCTGCATAGGCTCTATCAAAATTTGTCTGATTGTATATCTAGGGTTTAAACTTGCATATGGATCTTGAAATATGATTTGTATATCTTTCCTAACTTCTCTGACTTCACTTTTAGATAAAATCGCTAAATCTCTATCATGATAGATGATTTCACCCATATCAGGTTTTTCCAGTAAAAGTAAAGTTCTGCTTAATGTGGTTTTCCCACTACCAGATTCTCCAACCAGACCCAAGGTTTCACCTTCATAAAGTGAAAAATTAATGTTGTTTACTGCTTTGATTGCATGAGGTTTTTTAAAAGCTCCTTGTCTTGAATAGAAATATTTATTCAAGTTATTTACTTGTAAAATAGGTGGTTTACTGTACAAAACTTGCAATCTATTTTCCCTTTCTGTAATGGATTCTTTTGCAAACGGGATTTCTTGATTTTCTGTAAAGTCTTTAATGCTTGGAAGCCTTTTTAATCTGTATTCCATTCTAGGGCGGCTTGATAAAAGCCCTTTTGTATATGATTCTTGAGGATTTAGAAATATTTCATCTACGTTTCCTTTTTCTACAATATTACCTTGATACATTACAAGGACATTATGTGCGATTTCCGCTATCACTCCAAGGTCATGAGAAATAAAGATAATACTCATTCCCAATTCCTTGTTTAGATCCTTTAAAAGCTCTAGAATTGAACGTTGCACAGTCACATCTAAAGCGGTTGTGGGCTCATCAGCAATTAAAAGTTTAGGTTTAGATGCTATAGCAATGGCAATTAAAATACGCTGTTTTTGCCCTCCAGATAGCTCATGCGGATAAGCATGATAAATTCTTTCTGGGTTCGGTAGTTTTACTTGATTTAGTAAGGCTAAAACTTGTTGTTGCGCTTCCTGTTTTGGTAACTTATGATGAAGATTTACACTTTCTAGAATTTGCTTACCACATGTCATGCTTGGGTTCAATGAAGTCATAGGTTCCTGAAAAATCATTCCGATTTCTTTCCCCTGGATTCCTTTCTCTTTATGGTTGAGTAGATTAATAACTTGATTACCATTTCTAAACAATATCTCACCACTCACTTGTGCATTGTTGGGGAGTAGACCCATAATTGCTAAAGAAGTAAGTGACTTTCCAGATCCAGATTCGCCCACAATTCCTAGAATCTCGCCATACTGTACTTCCACGTTCAGTTGCTGTAGGACCTCTTTGCCATCAAATGCAATGGTTAAATTCTTTACTTCAATTAAGTTACCTTGATTCATTCCTTCAAAAATAGACATAAAAAAAGTCCCTTTCAAAAAAAGGGACTTTAGAAAATTAAATTCTTTTATTATTTAGCTTGAATAATATTATAGTTAATACCAATACCAACGTTAGCAGGTGCATAGTCACCAGAAACTCCAGCATAGTATGCAAAGATATTCCAGTCATCACTATGGTAACCAACTTCTGGTCTGTAGTAGAATCCACCAGTCATATCCGCAGCATCAGCAATATCACCTGTCACAAATCCATACCCTAGATCAGTTCCTATAAAAAAATTCTGTGTTGGGTAATATCTGAATAGTGCCGCAACTGGGATTACTCCTGTATCACCATAATCAACATTGTTTTCATCTTTTCCAAAATAGTTAGTGTATCCAGTAGCGATACCTACCCCAAAGCTATTTAAATTCAAGAATTGATATTTTGCGTCAATCCCCAAGGCAAAAGAAGAAGTGTCGTCTGCATCGCCTGTAGGAATACCTGCATGCACACCTAATTTCAACCAGTTTGTACCTTCTCCTACTTGTGCGTAAGAAAATGTAAAACCTACTAGCATCATCATCAAAATACTTAACTTTTTCATTTCAATTTGTTTTAGTTGATGTTTCCATATTCAAACTGAATGCCAAAGTGCGATTCGTTAACGTTAAATTAACATTTACTTTTTATTGTTTGCTTTGATGTATTTCTCTAGAGCCATTGCCATAGATGGTGTTTCTGGTGTAGGCACAGCGATGTCAATTTTTAAACCTTTTTCTTTAGCGGCGGTTACCGTAGATTTTCCAAAGGCAGCTATTTTGATGTTTTTTTGTTTAAATTCTGGAAAATTTTCAAACAAAGATTTTATTCCAGAAGGACTGAAGAAAACTAAAATATCATATTCTACATCGTTCAAATCAGATAAATCACTAGAAACTGTTTGGTACATAATGGCACGCTTCCAGTTCAGTTTTTCATCATTCATTACTTTAATAACATCTGGTTTTAAGGTGTCAGATGATGGAACTAAGAAATTTAAGTTTTTATGTTTTTTTAAAATGGGTTTTAAATCTGTAAAAGACTTTCCGCCGATATATACCTTTCTCTTACGATAAACAATATATTTCTGCAAATAATAGGCAACTGCTTCTGATTGACAAAAATACTTCATCGCATCAGGCACATTAAAACGCATTTCTTGTGCAATTCTGAAGAAGTGATCTACAGCATTTCTACTGGTAAGCACAATAGCATTATATTTAGATAAATCTATCTTTTGTTGTCTTATATCTTTCGCACTCAATCCTTCTACATGTATAAAAGGTCTGAAGTCTACCTGCACTTTTTGTTTTTCTCCTAAGGAGAAATATGGAGACGATTCATTAGTTGGTTGAGGTTGAGAAACTAAAATCGATTTAACTTTCATACGCCATTTTTTGCTTTCATCTATACCAGTGATTATAAAGGTATAGTATTGGTAAGATTTCGAGAATGCAAAGGTACAAAATAAAATAATAACTATTCATATACTTAAATATCTTACCATTACTGGCTTGCCTATAGTATTCTATCAACGATGTTATCACAAAGAAACCTAGCATACTGTATAGAATATATAAGGGTTCTATGGATGAATAATAGAGTAGTAGGTTTCCAATCAATAGAATTAAAGCAAGATATACCTTATAGAACACTTTTGATCGTACGATATTTCTAAATTCACCTCTCTCATTAGTGAAATAAAAAATAAGTGTATTAATTAAGAATTTAATGATGAGAAATATGCTACACGTGGCTATAACCAAGGCTAAATGGAGCCTTAAATCTTGCCACAGACCATAGGGTAAATTTAAAAATGGATAAAGACAAATGCCCACTAAACAACCCAATATTAAATGAATGGTTAAAGCAAATGGAAGGATGTTTTCTTCGATCTCTGTGAAGACTTTAATGTTTCCAAGTGCTTTAAAACTCTTATAAAAACTAAATTTTAATAATATAAAGAGGATTCCAATGCCTAGAATGATTGAGAAAACCCAAGTGAAATCTTCTGCGTTGCGCAAAATTGGTTGCATTAATATGAAATTTAATGTAAAATTAAGAAATTATCTATAACATGTTTAGTTATCTTTGCACCATGCCAGATAAAGTTGTAATTATACCAACCTATAATGAAAAAGAAAATATAGAGAAAATCATACGGGCCACATTGGCTTTACCCGAAAGATTTGATATTTTAGTTGTTGATGATTCTTCACCAGACGGGACGATGGCTATCGTTACAGAGCTCGTACGACTATTCCCAGAGCGTGTTTTTTTAGAAGTCAGAAAAATCAAAGATGGTTTGGGCAGAGCTTATATTCATGGTTTTAAGTGGGCTTTAGAGCATGGTTATGATTATATCTTTGAAATGGATGCAGATTTCTCTCATAATCCAAACGATCTTCCTAGGCTTTTAGACGCATGTCAAAATGGAGCTGATATGGCAGTGGGTTCTCGCTACGCTCAAGGTGTAAACGTGGTGAATTGGCCAATGAAAAGGGTTCTATTATCTTATTTTGCTTCTAAATATGTGAGATTGGTAACCAATTTACCTATTCATGATACTACAGCTGGTTTTGTTTGCTATACTCGAAAAGCGCTAGAAAGTTTAGATTTAAGCCAAATCAAGTTCAAGGGATATGGTTTTCAAATAGAAATGAAATATAAAATTTGGAAAAAGAATTTACCTATCGTAGAGGTTCCTATTATCTTTACAGATCGTACCTTAGGAGAGTCAAAAATTAGTAATTCTATCGTAAAAGAAGCGGTTTTTGGTATTATTGGTTTACGCATTAGAAATATCTTTGGTAAATTATGAGATCGATTATCATCATACTTTTACTCTGTGTAGCGTTTTCTTGCAAAAAAGAGCTAGAAAAGCCAGATAATTTGATTCCTAGAGAACAAATGAAAGAAGTTGTCAAAGAAATGTATCTCTATAGAAATCTACGAGAGGTAACTATGAGTAATGGAGAGGAGCCATTTGATAGACAAGATATGAATGCCAGAATCTTGAAACGTTACGACATATCCCTAGAGGAATTTGAATCTTCTTATAAGTATTACGTAATTGATAATGCGGCTTATGATGATTTCTTGAAAGAGATAAAAGACGAGATTAGTCAAAGTGAGTATGTGGAAAAAGAGGACACACTGCTTTCACCAGATTTAAAATGAATCTAGCTTTCTAATGTAAAGTTTCAATAATTATTTAATTTTGTTACCTAATATTAATTATTATAAAAATGAGTGCATCTGTAAATAAGGTGATATTAGTGGGTAACTTGGGAGACGATGTCAAAACACACTATTTTGATGATAAGAACTGCATCGCTAGATTTCCTTTAGCTACTAATGAGGCTTATAAAGCCAAAGGTACAGGTGAACGTGTGGTTACTACGGAGTGGCATAAAATTGTGACTAGAAACAACTTGGCAGAATTATGTGAGCAATATCTATCCAAAGGGGATCAGGTTTATGTAGAGGGTAAATTGAGAACCCGCAAATGGAATGATAATGGTGTCGATAAATATCAAACAGAAATTCATGCGGATAGCATAAAATTCTTAAACATTAAAAAGAATACCGAAAACCCTAATACTCCAGAATCTTGAAAATTTTGATATTTAGAAATAGTTTTATATTTATTAAAAGTTTATAATTTGGAACCAGAACCTCCCAGTGTGTTATTAATCTTGAATGCCTTATCAACTACTTCAATATTTGGGATTATAGGGCTTATTGTTTTATTGTTTCTCTCGGCGCTTATGTCTGGGTCAGAGGTGGCTTTTTTTTCTATTAAAAAAAAGGATTTAGAGAACAGCAAAGACGAAGATGATAAAATAAGCTTAGTTCAGAAACTCCTTCGAAACAAGAAAAAACTATTGGCTACTATTCTTGTTGGTAATAACTTTATCAATATTGGGATTGTATTACTTTCTGCGTATCTGTCTGGTATTATTATACATCCTTATATAGAAGGTTTATCCTTTTTGGGAATTAATTTTAGTGTCTTATTCGATGTGGTAATTATCACCTTTATATTATTGTTATTCGGTGAAATTATTCCTAAGATATATGCGGCAAAAAACCCATTAGAATTTAGTAAGTTCACTTCAAAGTCCATCAATTTTGTATCTCATTTAGTGCAGCCCATATCAATTCCGTTATTGGGGTTGAGTAATCTGGTAGAGAGAAATTTAAAGGCAGGGCAAACTATTTCTGTAGATCAACTAACGCAAGCTTTGGAACTTACCTCTGAGGATGAAACGACAACGCAAGATGAACAGAAGATTTTAGAAGGAATAGTAAATTTTGGAAATACAGAGACTAGCCAAATTATGACGCCAAGAGTTGATATGTTTTCTATCAGGCTCAAGCATGATTTTGAGCAGGTTGTTAATTTAATTTCCTCTAAGGGATTCTCTCGTGTACCAGTTTATGAAGAGGATATTGATGAAATTAAAGGAATTTTGTATGCTAAAGATTTATTGCCATTTTTAAACAATCACACCCATAATTGGCAAAAGTTAATTAGAAAACCATTCTTTGTCCCAGAAAATAAGAAGTTAGATGATTTGTTATCTGATTTTCAGGACAGAAAAATTCACATTGCCATTGTGGTTGATGAATATGGTGGAACGAGTGGTGTTGTAACGTTAGAAGATGTGTTAGAAGAAGTAGTAGGTGATATTTCTGATGAATTTGATGACGAAGAAATATTATATTCTAAACTAGATCATAATAACTATTTATTTGAAGGAAAAACATCATTAAAAGACTTTTATCGCTTGATGGAAATTGAAGATGAAGACGTCTTTGAGGAATATAGAGGTGAGGCTGAAACCTTGGCAGGTTTTGTGCTAGAGATTACCGAAGAGACGCCTAACCGCAGGCAGAAGATTTCCTTTGGAAATTATATTTTTACCATTGAATCTATAGACAAGAAAAGGATTAAAAGAATTAAAGTCACCAGATTAGTAGAACCCAAAGAAGAAGAGGAAGATGAGGATTAGCGTATTTATCTTGATGTTGGTAATTATTTTGGGGTGTACAGAAGATTATATGCCCAAACCTTATGGCGAATTGCGTTTGACCTATCCAGAAGCAGATTATTCTTGGTTTGAAACAGATTGCCCATTTACTTTTCAATATTCAACGCTTGCTGTGAAGAAACCTAAAGATTCGTTATGTAGGTATAATATCTATTACCCCAACATGAAGGCTACAATTTACCTTACTTATGAGCCAATTCCAGAACAAGGAATAGAAAGTCTAATTAGAGATTCAGAGAAATCAGTATATGAGCCCCACGCTTCTAGAGCCACTTATATTGATCCTAACCTAATAATAAGAAAAAGAGATCATGTATATGGAACATTATATGAATTAGGGGGTGAGTCGGCCATGAATTATCAATTTCATGTGACTGATAGTGTGCAGAACTTCTTGCGTGGGTCTGTCTATTTTAAAACACATCCAAAACCTGATTCCCTGGCTCCAGCGGTAGCTTACATACAAAAGGACGTTATGAAATTGATGGAAACCATACGCTGGAAGTAATTATATATTCCATTCTTTATAGAATTGTTCTAAGAAAGTTTCCATAAAGACATGCCTTTCTATTGCTAATTCTTTCCCTTTTTCAGTTTTCATTAGGTCTTTTAATTTTAAAAGTTTATCATAGAAATGTTGAATGGTGGGTGCAGTTGATTGCTGATATTCTGCTATCGTTTTATAATTTTCTGTATTGTACAACGGATCATGTAATAATCTATTTTTACTACCGCCATAGGCAAAAGCTCTAGCAATCCCAATGGCTCCCATGGCATCTAATTTATCAGCGTCCTGCACAATCCAAACTTCTATTTTATCACTTGGTTCATTTAAACCTCCTTTATAACCAATAGCTTGTATATCATTGATTACTTTTTTAATAAATGGATCTGGGAAAAGGGGTTTCAATGCCTTATGCACAAAGTAAGCAGTACAATCTATACCATCATGTAACTTATAATCTCCTACATCATGCAAATAAGCTAAGAGTTTAGGATAAAAGGTTGGTATATTTTCTGATTCACATATTATCTGAACATTCTTCACTACTCTTTGTATGTGATAGAAATCGTGTCCTGTCCCTTCATTTTTTAATAATTTGCATACATAATCATTAATTTTTTGTAGAATTTCTTTTTCTCTCATAAATAAAACCTTATATTTGCCACCTTGAATTAACAAAATTAAATAATCGGGGACAGAGTTCCCTTAAATTAGAGAAATTATGGCTGTAAAAATTAGATTACAAAGACACGGTAGAAAAGGAAGACCATTTTACCACATCGTAATAGCAGATTCTAGAGTAAAAAGAGACGGTAGACTAATCGAGAAAATTGGTGTATATAATCCAATTACAAATCCTGCAACAATTGATTTAGACATTGATAAAGCAGTAGAGTGGTTAGAAAAAGGAGCACAACCTACCAATACAGCTCGTAACATTCTTTCTTACAAAGGTGCTTTGTTGAAGAAACACTTAAAAGGAGGAGTCGCTAAAGGTGCTTTTGATGAGGCTGAAGCAGAAAAGAGATTCAATGCCTGGTTAGAAGAAAAAGAAAGCCTTATTGAGGCTAAGAAGCAAAACTTAACTCAAAAAGAGCAAGACGAAAGAAAAGCTAGATTAGAAGCTGAAAAGAAAATTTCTGATGCGCGTATCGCAGTAGAAGAAGCGGAGGTTGATGCAGCAGCAGAATCAGAAGAAGCTACTCCTGAAGGAGAAACAGCAGCAGAAAGCGAAGAATAAAATGCAGAAAAAAGATTGTTACTATTTGGGTACAATCACCAAAGCTCATGGCTATAAAGGTGAATTAAATGTTCATTTAGACACCGACCAGCCTGAATTTTATAAAAACTTGGAATCAGTTTTCATTGAGAAAAATGGATTACTGGTTCCCTTTTTTTTGACCAAAGCCCAATTACATAAGAAAAATCATCTAAGAATAATTTTAGAAGACTTTGATGATCCCACAGTACTTATAGGTAGAGATATATATTTACCTTTGTCTACTTTACCACCCTTAGAGGGTAATAAGTTTTATTATCACGAGGTAGTTGGCTACAAGATGGTGGATGGTGAAGGTCAGGAAATTGGTGATATTTCTTTTGTTAGAGATACCACTTCTCAAAATCTGTTTGAAGTTTTAACTCCTTCTGATAAAACTATTTTGGTCCCTGTAATAGATGAGTGGATTGTAAAGGTAGATCGAGAAAATCACAAAATTCACATGAATTTACCCGAGGGATTAGTTGAAATCTTTGAATCATAATTTATTTAAAAAACTAAATAATTGCTGAATCGCAATTTGAGTTAGTTTTTCTGTGAAATCTTCTCTTTCTAGATTTTCATATGTAAACTTCCAGACTTCTGATATATTTTGAGTAGCTATTCCTATGAAAGCAGTACCAGGCTTTACACCAAATTCATCTGGGTTAGGACCTGCAACCCCTGTAGAGCTTATGGCAATAGTAGCATTGGTTGTTTTTAATGCACCTTGAGCCATTTGTTTAGCGACTTCTGCATTTACAACACCCTTACTATGTATTAAATCATTTGATACTCCGAGTAAACTATGCTTTAACTTTGGAGCGTATGCAACAATACCTCCTTGAAAGTACGTAGAACTCCCAGGTATGGCAGTTATACTAGATGCGATTTTACCGCTAGTAAAGCTTTCTGCTGTAGCTAGCATTAGATTTTTTTCATGCAATAATTTGGCAATGGCTAAATGAGTATCTAAATCTTCATTAATTATCGTATTTACTGGCAATAATTTAACTACTTGATTTTTCCAATATTGTAAATCATTTTTTAACTTTTCTTTATCTGCACCAGCAACAGTTAATCGAAGCTTCACCATTCGAGCGGTAGGCAGGTAAGCTAGTTTCACGTGAGGTGGTAACTGCTCTTCTAAAGAAGTTAAACATAAAGACAATTCACTTTCGGGTAAATTATAAACGCGAATAAAATGATGTAAAATATAATCTAAATTAATTTTTTCTTTTAATTTAGGCAAAACCTCATGCGTCAATAGATATTTCATTTCATATGGGACCCCTGGAAGATTAATGATAATTTTATCTTTCCATTCCGTCCATATACCAGGCGCTGTACCCGTTTTATTTTGTAATAAAATAGAGCCTTCAGGAGCCAGTGCCTGATCTTTATTAAGAAAATTCATTGGACGTCCAACGACTCTCTTATAATAAGTTTCTACCCATACAAGGGCTTCATCAAAATAAACAAGTTTGTTTCCTGTCAGTTCAGCAATAACACCTTTAGTCTTATCATCTTTTGTAGGTCCCAAACCACCTGTGGTGATGATGATCTCTGCTGTTGAGTTTTGAATTGTACTTGAAATTATATCCTCTATATCAGGAATTACAGAAACTGAAATTAGATTGATGTGGTATGAAGCTAATTGTTTTGCTATAAAATTAGAGTTAGTATCTAATGTTTGCCCGTAGAGTATTTCATCTCCAATTACAATAATATGCGCGGTTGTGGAAGCCATATTTCAATAAAAAAAAGCTGCCAAATGAATAGCAGCTCAGTGATTTTAATAAAAAATTAATGTATATGTTTTTCTGCATGATAACTAGACCTCACAAGTGGACTACTTTCCACATGTCGGAACCCTAATTTTCTAGCGAAATCTTCAAAATCTTTAAATTCCTCTGGGGTAATAAAACGCTTTACAGGTAAATGCTTTTTACTTGGCTGCAAATATTGGCCAATTGTAATAATGTCTACTCCAGCGCCCGCTATATCCTCTATTGTTTGATACACTTCATCTATTTCTTCTCCTAGGCCTAGCATAATACCAGTTTTGGTACGTCGTTGTCCTTGATCTTTCATGTACTTTAATACATCAAGACTACGCTCATACTTCGCCTGAATCCGAACTTCTCTTGTTAACCTTTTGACAGTTTCCATATTATGGGATATCACTTCTGGCTTAACTTCTAAAATTCTATCCACATGTTGATAGATACCTTGGAAATCTGGAATCAAGGTTTCCATAGTGGTTCCTGGGCTAATTCTGCGCACAGCTTTCACTGTCTCTGCCCAAATGATGGATCCCATATCCTTAATATCATCTCTATCTACAGAAGTTATCACTGCATGTTTGATCTGCATTAATTTTATCGAATTCGCTACCTTTTCTGGTTCTGCCCAATCAACAGCATTGGGTCGTCCTGTTTTTACACCACAAAATCCACATGATCGTGTACAGATGTTTCCCAAAATCATAAAAGTGGCAGTTCCTTCCCCCCAACATTATCCCATGTTAGGACAAGATCCACTTTGGCAAATTGTATTCAGTTGATACTTATCCACCACACCACGTAATTCCTTAAACTTCTTACCAGTAGGTAATTTTACGCGCAACCATTTAGGTTTTGGTTCTGCTTTGGGTGTATTTTTTTCTATTGTTGTTCCAGACATGATACAAAGTTAGGAATATTAAATTTAATGAAATCAGTAAAGTTTTCCTTTTTGTAACCTAAGGGTTTTTGGGGGATTATATATTAATCTTGATTGTATTCCTCTTCTAAAAGTTTTTTTGCACGCAATAGGCGTACTTTTACATTAGACATAGTGAGGCCTAAATGTGTAGCAATGTCTTTATAAGTTTTTTCTTCTAAGTAGCGCAACTCAATTACTTTTTGATAAATCTCTGGTAAGTTTTGAATAGCATTCATCAATTTCTTATTGTTTTGCTGTATGATGAAATGTTGTTCTGGCGTAGGTGTCGCAGCCTCTAAATCTAAAGTCCCAAAGTCATCATCAAGTGAAATCTTAAGCTCTGGCTTTTTTCTGATATGATCTATCATGGTATTATAAGCAATGGCTTTAATCCACGTACCAAATTCAAAATCAGAATTATAAAGTTTTAATTTAGAAAAAACCTTGGTGAAGGTGCTTATGGCAATATCTTCTGTATCAGCCTTGTGTTTAATTTTACTTAAAATAAAATAATAAACCTGATCCCAATAGAGGTTCATTAAGGTAGTTTGAGCGGCCTGTTTTCCCTTTTTAGCCTCTGCAATAATTTGTTGTATGTTATGCGTTTTCAAGAACTTTATCCTTGTTTTCGCAATTTTCTGGCAATTTACCACAGTATCCACAAGCCTCTCCAGACTTATTCAAAAATGGACTTTGACTAGCACAAGTTCCTGCGAACTTTCCATCTTTTTTTGCCCAAATTTTAATAGCAATTCCAGCAAAGGCTAATAGTAACAGACCTATGGTGATTAATATAAGTTCCATGTAAATTCGTCTTATTATTTAAAAAAAATTATAAATACAAAGGTACAAAAATAGTTCCAAGTTATCTTGTATCTGTATAGAATGTCCTTTTGGATTCTGCTTTGAGTCATCACATACATATAGGATTAAAAAATATAATTTGAATGTTATAAACATATCTTATGCGCGCATAATATATTTCAACCATGATGTTTTTTTTAGCTTTTCAAATTTCTTATGTTAATAGATGCTTAAATTCTAGAACACACTTTATGAAAGTTAAGATATTTACATTTTTATACTTTTTGAATATATTAAACGCGAATGCTCAACAAACCAATAATCAAGGGATCGCAGATAGAATTAGCAGTGGTTTTGAAACAATAGCGGACGCTTGGAGTAGTTTTGTATTCTATCCACTTACTTTTGGTAAAGTAGAAGTACCAGTGGTGGTTATTATTTTGGTGATGACGGCATTTATTTTCACGCTTTTGTTTAAATTTCCTAACATTACGTTATTACCAACTTCTATCAATATTCTACGTGGAAAGTATGATAAACTAGAATCTATTGATAGTACAGAAAGACTAGAGGAGATAGAGATTGACCAAGTAGATAGTGACAAAGATGAAATTATTCAAAAGAGGAGAGTCCAAAAATCATTTAGAAAGAAAAAGAAAAAAGAGGGGGAAGTTTCTCACTTTCAAGCATTAACAACGGCACTATCTGGTACGGTAGGGCTTGGGAATATTGCTGGAGTAGCGATTGCTTTATCCCTGGGAGGGCCAGGAGCTACCTTTTGGATGATGGTGGCTGGTTTCCTTGGCATGTCTTCAAAATTTGTAGAATGTACGTTGGCCGTAAAGTATCGGGATGTTGGTGAAAATGGTAAAATCTATGGCGGGCCAATGTATTATCTTAAAAAAGGATTGGCCGATGTCGGTAAAGGTTCACTCGGTAAATTTTTAGCCATATTTTATTCCATTATGATTGTTGGGGGATCTATTGGTAATAATATGTTCCAGAGTAATCAATCTACGCAACAGTTTACCAATATTCTGAATCTAGGTGGAAATGCGAATTTATATTATGGTATTGTAACAGCCATTCTTGTAGGGATCGTGCTTGTGGGTGGAATCAAACGTATTGGTCAAATTACAGAGAAAGTGGTTCCAATTATGGTTGGGATTTACATATTTACAGCAATGACTATTTTGGTCATGAACTATCATTTAATAGGGGATGCCTTTGGTCAAATTCTAAATGGAGCTATGAATCCAGAAGGGATTGCAGGAGGTTTCTTTGGCGTTTTAGTTCAGGGGTTTAAGAGAGCCGCTTTTTCTAACGAGGCAGCTGTTGGTACTTCTGCGATTGCACATTCCGCAGTGAAAACGAATTATCCAGCATCAGAAGGATTAATAGCACTTTTAGAACCTTTTATAGATACAGTAGTAGTATGTACAATGACTGCCCTGATTATCATTATCACCAACAGTGATGGCGGTATTATGACTTATGGAATGCAATCTCCCGATGGTGTATTAGCAACCTCAAAAGCATTTGCGTCTGTGTTTCCATGGTTTCCGTATGTATTAACGGTTGCAGTGATGCTATTTGCATTTTCTACGGTACTTTCTTGGTCTTATTACGGATTACAGGGTTGGGTTTTCTTGTTTGGAAGATCTAAAACCGTGAAGAATATTTATAAAATCTTATTCTGTGTATTTGTGGTCGTAGGATCGGTTTCTACTTTGGGGTCTGTTACAGATTTCTTTGATGCAATGATCTTTGCTATGGTGGTACCCAATGTAATTGGTTTATTCTTCCTGTTCCCGAAAGTGAAAGAAGAATTAAGTAATTACTTGAAGAAAACTAGAAATGCTTAAAAATTAGATATTCAAGATTTCTTGATTAAATAAAAATTCCCAAAAGTTGATCGCTTTTGGGAATTCTCTTTTTTTGTTTAAATTTTTTTTAAATCATGCTTAAAGATATATTGCTCTCCCAGAAGAATAATGATAAAACCTATGATATAACACACGAAATCTCGCCAAGAGAATGAAGTGCCAATGATAATTCTAGCCCATTTTAAATGTCCCAAACCTAATATGTCTATAAGTTTAATTAATTGTAAAAACTCCACCATAAAACAGAATATTAAAACACCTTTTGCCACAGCTAAAACAGGGGCTTTTAAGAATGTTTTTACAAAAGAATAAATTAAAATTACCACCAAAATATCCCCCACATAAGGTCTTATGAAATCATCTTTCATGTAAAGTGCAATGATCACTTCTATAACGAATATAACGATGGATAGGACAAAATAGCCTCTATTAAATCTGAACATGGAGAAGGTGTTGATTAAAGTTTAAGCTATGTTTTAATTTTCTATCTCCATTTTGGTGAAATAATATTTAAGAGACCAGTAGATTAAATAAGGAGATGCTAAACCTAAGGTAATTGCAGATAAAATGGTTAGTAATATTGAAATGAGAAAATATTCTATAAAATTACCAGTGAATGCAATGCGTCTTTCACCGACTTTCATTCTAGAAAAGAAATATTTAAAAGACCAATAAGTCCAGTAAGGTGAGGCTAAACCAAGGGTAATGACACTTAGTAAAAATAACAATAGAGAGATTAAGAAATATTCACCGAAGCTACCAAAGAAAGTAACTTTTTGTCCATTGATTTCTAATCGTGTGAAGAAGTATTTGAAAGACCAATATATCCAGTAGGGTAGGGCTATTCCAAGTGTAATGATAGATAAAATTAGAAGGAGCAAAGAGGTTAAGAAATATTCACCAAACTTCCCTGTGAATTTTACTTTTTGTCCACCAGCATTTAGATTGTCAAAAAAATATTTAACAGACCAGTACAACCAATACGGAACGGCAAGGCCTAATGTAATGATGCTCAGTAAAAATAAGCCGATTGACTTTAAGAAAAATTCGGCGAAATGTCCTGTAAATGTTAATCTTTGATTCATTGTGATTTTAGTTTTTTATCTAAAGATTTATATATAATAGTTATAGCTATTTTACCAGTTGGTTCTATTTTTTTAAATTTTGTATTCAAATCTTATGGAGGTGTTTATAAGAGATAAATTTATTGTTTCTAAAATTAAAAGTTAGAGAATTATGAGATTTTTTATAAAAATCTTTTTTCTAGCCTGGATTGTATTGGAAATCCTTTTGTAAGAATCTGCCTACAAACAGCGACGACAAAGAGCAACCAGAGGAAGCTCCTTTGGCTAGATTGGTTGTAAGGATTGATATAAAAGATTGGAAAGGAAAGCCAGAAATAGCTCCTAATAAAAAATCCCAAAGCATGAGCCTTGGGATTATATAATTTATCTATAATAAACACTTTAAAGTTTATCCAAAATATCGTCATCTACTAAATTAGGTACCGTGATTTGAAGGTCTGGACAGCGCTCCATTTCTCGTTTAATGGCAAATAACGCCTCATCATTTCTAGCCCATGCACGTCTAGCAATTCCGTTGTTTACGTCATAGAATAACATGGCTTTCAATCGGCGGTCGGCATCTTCGGTTCCGTCTAGGAGCATTCCAAACCCTCCGTTAATTACTTCGCCCCAACCTACACCACCACCATTGTGAATACTCACCCAAGTAGCACCACGAAAACTATCACCAATCACGTTTTGTATCGCCATGTCTGCGGTAAAGCGAGAACCATCATAAATATTGCTGGTTTCTCTATAAGGTGAATCGGTTCCACTCACATCATGATGGTCACGACCAAGGACAACAGGAGCGGAGATTTCTCCGGATTTAATGGCATTGTTGAAGGCTTCTGCAATTTTACTACGCCCTTCCGCATCTGCATATAATATTCTGGCTTGTGAACCTACTACCAATTTGTTTTCTAAGGCCTCCTGAATCCACTTCATGTTATCGGCCATTTGTTGCTGAATTTGCTCTGGTGCTGTGGCTTTAATTTCAGCCATGACATCATGTGCAATTTGGTCGGTTTTCTTTAAATCTTCTGGGTCTCCAGAAGTACAAACCCAACGGAATGGTCCGAAACCATAATCAAAACACATAGGACCTAAGATGTCTTGAACATAGCTTGGAAACTTAAACTCTTTGCCATTTTCGCCTTTTACGTCGGCGCCTGCACGTGAGGCTTCTAGTAAGAAAGCATTACCATAATCAAAGAAGTAAGTCCCTTTGTCGGCGTGCGCATTGATGGCTCTGGCTTGACGGCGCAAAGATTCTTGCACCAATGCTTTAAATTTTTCTGGTTCATCTGCTATTAGA
>JBPCUN010000017.1:0-18447 GCA_051011115.1 Weeksellaceae bacterium | reverse complement strand
GTACGGCGGTTCTAGGTTTGGGTGATATTGGAGCAGAAGCCTCTAAACCTGTAATGGAAGGTAAAGCTTTATTATTTAAAATTTTTGCGGATATTAATGTTTTTGATATAGAAATTAATGAGAAAGATCCAGATAAATTTATCGAGATAGTTAAAGGAATTGCGCCTACATTTGGAGGAATCAATTTAGAAGATATAAAGGCTCCAGAGGCATTTTATATAGAAAACACGCTCAAAGAAGAATTAGATATTCCCTTAATGCACGATGACCAACATGGGACTGCTATAATTTCTGCAGCGGCTCTCAAAAATGCGTTGTATTTAGCAGAAAAGGATATAGATAAAGTTAAGATGGTAGTGAATGGAGCCGGAGCTGCGGCCATTGCTTGTACCAAGTTATATATGGCGCTAGGTCTTAAAAAGGAAAATATCTTAATGTGTGATAGCAAGGGTGTTATCAATACAAGAAGAGAAAATTTGAATGATCAGAAAAAACAGTTTGCTGCAGAAACCGATGCTGACACCCTTGCAGATGCTTTAAAAGGAGCAGATGTTTTCGTAGGATTATCGGTAGCGGATGTATTGAAACCAGAAATGTTAAAGAGCATGGCAGAAAACCCAATTGTTTTTGCTCTTGCAAACCCGAATCCAGAAATAGATTATAAATTGGCTATTAAGACACGCAAAGATGTTATTATTGCTACAGGTAGAAGTGATTTCCCGAATCAAGTAAATAACGTTTTAGGATTCCCATATATTTTTAGAGGAGCATTAGATGTTCAAGCGAAAACGATTAATGAAGAAATGAAGGTTGCTGCTGCCTTAGCTATTGCAGAGTTAGCCAAAGAACCTGTACCCGAAGCAGTTATTTTAGCTTATAACTTAAAATCTTTGAGTTTTGGTAAAAATTATTTTATCCCTAAACCTTTTGATAATAGATTGCTAGTTAGAGTATCTATGGCAGTTGCAAAAGCTGCTATGGAAAGTGGCGTAGCAAGAAAACCCATCAAAGATTTTGATGTTTATGAAAATGTGCTCATCGATAGAATGGATAAAAATGATAAACTCATTAGAATGATGCAGAATAGGGCAAGATCTAATCCAAAAAGAGTTGCCTTTGGTAATGCAGAAGAATACAATGTTTTAAAAGCAGCACAAATTGTTTATGAAGATGGTATTGCAGAACCTGTATTATTAGGTGAGAAAAACTTCATCCTAAAGCAAATGAAAAAATATGGGATAGAAATGGATGTGGAGATTGTAGATCCCATGAGTGAAGAACAAAGTGAAAGAAGAAAAGTCTATCGCCAAATGCTTTGGAAAAAACTTGAGCGAAAAGGGATGGATGAATATAGTGCGAAAAGAGAGGTGAGACATAGAGATTATTTTGCGCCTCTCATGTTGGCAAATGGGGATGTTGATGCTCTTATTGTTGGTTTTTCTAAAAGTTATTCCTCTGTTTTAAAACCTATTTTAAATGTTATAGACAAAGAAAAAGGAGTAGATAAGGTGGCATCTATGATGATGGTTCTTAGCGACAAAAAACAAATGTTTTTATCAGATACAACCGTCAATGAAAATCCATCTGCAGAAGACTTGGTTAATATTGCTAGAATATTAGAAAAAACGGTTAAATCATTTGCTATTGAACCTAGAATAGCCATGCTTTCTTATGAAAATTTTTCTGCTCATTCAGAAACTTCTAAAAAAGTTGCTAAAGCAGTGTCAATATTACATGAGAAATATCCAGACATGATAGTAGATGGTGAAATTCAACCCGATTTTGCATTAAACAAAGAGTTGCTAGCAGAGTATCCATTCTCTAAATTAGGAAACAAACCTGCTAATGTTTTTGTTTTTCCAACCTTAGAAAGTGCGAATATTTCTTATAAAATTATTAGGGGAATGGAGTCTGCACAGGTGGTTGGTCCAATCTTAATGGGGTTGGACAAAGCAGTTCATGTTTTACAAATGAGATCTAGTGTAGAAGAGATTGTCAACCTTACAACTATTGCAGTATTAGATGCTCAAGAGAAGGAAGAAAAATAATATAAGGTACTAGACTGCAACTATGAATAAATCTTTTATGATTCAATAAAAGAGATGCATAATAAACTTTTTAAGTAAAATATGAAAGCAAACGAACTTCCTATTGACACCTTTTTACAAGCTCCTAATGTGCAATTTGTAATTCCCGTGTATCAACGTAATTATGACTGGACCAATAGTGAATGTAAAGAACTCTTTAATGATATCATTGCAGTTGAAAAAAAAAATAGAGGGACGCATTTCATAGGAAGTATAGTATTTATTCATGAGGGAACTTATAGTACCAATGAGGTAAAAGAACTTGTAATCATTGATGGTCAACAAAGGCTAACTACAATTAATATTTTATACGTAGCCTTATATCAATTTGCAAAGCAAAATAGTATGCAACAAGAAGCAGATATGTTGCATAATATGTATTTAATAAATCAGTATGTCCAAAAAGAATCAAATAAATTAAAATTAAAACAAACAGATACGAATTCTTTAGCATTTAAAGCTATAATGCATGGTACAGAAAATGAATTTGGAAAGTATTCCAATGTTATAGAAAATTATAATTTTTTTAAATCATCAATTACTCAAGAAAACTTTAATATCATACTCAGTGGTTTAAAGCGTCTCATTTTTGTTGAGATATCTTTAGAAAGAGGCAAAGATGATCCTCAACGAATTTTTGAGAGTTTAAACTCAACAGGGTTAGATTTATCTCAATCCGATTTAATTAGGAACTATATTTTAATGGATTTAGATCCAAAAAATCAGCATAAAGTCTTTGAAGAAATATGGAGTCCTATTGAAGAAAATGCTAGGGATTTAACTAAGCAAAAATCTATGGTTTCTGCTTATATAAGGGATTATTTAACCTTGCGCAACAAAAAAATACCTAACAAGAATAAAGTTTATATTGAATTCAAAAAACTATACGCTGTAAAGGATGAAGCCTATCATCAAGAATTGGAAAATATAAAATCATTTTCTACACACTATAAGAAATTTATAAATCCTTCTACGGTTCAAGATTTTAACTTAAGGAGAGAATTAGAGTATATCTCTCGTCTAGAAATAAATGTGGCATTCCCTTTCCTTTTACAAGTATTTGAAGATGCGGATAATGGTTTAATTTCAAATGAAGACTTAATTAAAGTATTAAAACTTATTCAAACCTATACTTGGAGAAGATTTGTGGTGGGATTACCAACCAATGCTTTAAACAAAATCTTCATGTCTCTATATTCGGAAGTGGATACAGAAGATTATTATAATTCTATAGCATTAGCTCTAATAACAAAACGGGGTAGTGCTAAATTTCCAACGGATGAAGACTTAAAAACCGCCTTAAAAGATAAAGATCTTTATAACATTCAATCAAAGAACAGAAACTATATGTTCGAATTATTAGAGAATTTCAATAATCGAGAACATGTGGATACGTCCAATGATAAAATAACTGTGGAGCATATATTCCCACAAAATCCAAATGAAGATTGGGCTAAAGATATAACACCTGATGACTACTTCTTATTCAAAGAAAAATATATAAACACTATAGCCAATCTTACTTTATCAGGAAATAATGGAGCTTTAGGAAATAAAAGTTTTTCTGATAAAAAACAAATGAACAGACATGGGGCGGAGCAAGGATATATCTATAGCCGCCTTTGGCTCAATGATTTATTAAGATCTATTGATAATTGGAGTATAGTAAATTATAATCAACGATTTGATTTAATATATGATAGATTTTTAAAAATTTGGGAATATCCAGATGTAGTAGTACCACCATCAGAAAATATAGAAGAACAAAATATTTTTGATGCAGAATCACCTACTTCTAAGAAATTGGAATATTTCATTTTTGAAAATACGAAGGTGGAAGAAGAAATTATTTCTCGCATGTTTAAATATGTTCTTGAAAAACTGTATGAAAAAAATGCACAACTTTTATTAGAAGCTTCTGACATATGTAAATTATCTAGGGATCCTTCAATATTCAGGTCCCCACAAGAGCTAATAAGTGGATATTATGTAGAAGCTAATATCGATAGCAATTCAAAATTTAGCACTCTCAAAAGGCTACTTATATTATTTGAATTAGAGGATGAACTTATCATAAAATACGCTGAAAGTGAAAATAATGCAGGTTCTGTTCCAAATAGACACAATGTTAGAAGACTATTTTGGAAACAATTATTACCACAAATAAAAAATACCAAATTATTTAATAACGTGAATCCTACAAAAGATCATTGGTTAAGTGCAGGTGCAGGAATTAGTGGCTTAAGTTATACTTTAGTAATAACGGGTAAATATGTTCGAATAGAATTAGGATTAACTACATCAGAAAAATCAAAAAATAAACGCTACTTTAATCAACTTTTAAGAAAAAAAGAAATTATAGAAGAGGCTTTCGGTCACATTTTAGAATGGGAGGAATTACCTGAACATAAAATGAGTCGCATAAAATATGAGATGAATGGTGTTAATCTTTTCGATAATAACGATTGGGATAAAATGAATCAATTTATAATTGAATACTTACCCAAATTTGAAAATGCATTAAAGAATTCTATAAAGGATTTGAAGTAATCAGCATCATTTTTTTTAATTATGGTTTTGAATTAATTTCATTGATCCCTGTGCTACCTAGGTCAAAAAATCATATGGCTAAATTTTCAAGAGATAATTTTTTAATAAAAAAAGGCTTTATAAAACTTTACAAAATAAATTTTGAAAATTTTATAAAACCTCTTTTTTAGCAATACGACTTTCTATAGTGTAGCTGGCGAGATTAATTTCATTGATCCCTGTACTATCGAGGTCAAAATAGAAAACCTCAAAATTTCCAATGAAAATTTTATATAAACAAAATAACCAGCAATTAAATTAAAACAAGTTTCATTTAATTGCTGGTCAATTTTATTTGAGATTTTCTTATTCTCTAGTGGAGCTGGCGGGATTCGAACCCGCGTCCAAACAAGGAAATCATAAGATTTCTACATGCTTAGTTTCAT
Source organism: Weeksellaceae bacterium (assembly GCA_051011115.1). Classification (GTDB taxonomy): domain Bacteria; phylum Bacteroidota; class Bacteroidia; order Flavobacteriales; family Weeksellaceae; genus Profundicola. Next base: position 13,385 of record JBPCUN010000017.1, on the reverse strand, counting down.
CTTTAATTTTCGTGTGCAGATTGGGTTGAAACTCCCTGACTACACCTTAGTTTTAATTAATTTCAAAGAAAAGTCAAAACACCAATTCTTCTATCTCCGTATTTCTGTGCCCTGGAATCAGACGCCACGGTGAGCGGGCCTCTGCAGGACATTTAACGTCCCTGCCTTGCAGGGATAACGCCTAGACTTACTGTAATTCAGTCTAATTAGGCCGCTAAAGCGTAATTGTTGTTGCCAGTTAAAAAGTTGAAGTGTCTGATTTACGTGAGTGCACAACATTTCACGGCATGCTTACTTACCATTTCGGCTTGCTGTCAAAACCAGTCAGCCCCATGATAATTTTATATAAATGAACTTCTAAATCCTTATCAGGACTTACAAATATACAACATTTATACCAAGAAACTAATGTCGATGAAATTTACTTTGATATCGCAAGATATCTGATGAGTGATTTATGAGGTGAATAGGAGCAGAGGGATGTGCTTCAATTTTTTTCAACACCCTTTGATTTAATTTCTCCTTGGCACTTCTAATGTATATATGAGCAATTCTATTTGGGTTTTGTCTGTAAGCCTCAAGATAAATATCTGTATCACCTTCTGTGGCATCACCTAACAAAATGAATTGATGTTCTTTATAAAACTCTAATAAATGTTGTAAGGTCTCACTTTTATGATTTTTATAAGCACGTCGTTTCTTTCCAAACTTAATCCCAAAATCCCTTAAGAATAAAGGACCTAGTGGAATATTTTGAAATTTCAGAAAATTTGTTAAAAATTCGTATAAATTCCATGGACTATTACTTAAATAAAAAATAGGATTCACGGGATAACCTTCATTATTTAATGTTAACTCATGCAGAACATCCGCTATATCTTCAAAAGGGGTACGACTTCTTTCATTTTTAAAAAGGGTGTTGTATAACAATTTAAGTTTTAAAAATGAATTAACATGAGTAACAAGCACAGTATCATCAATATCTGAAACAATGATATATTCTGTATCGCTATGCGGGAGTAAAATATTGATCTTTGCATTGATCATATCACCTTTATTGTTCGTGTATTCAGGAGCTAATACCTGGGCTGATGCCCAATCCAGGAATTCTCTATTGGTAGGTTTTTGCGCGATTGGTATATCTACATTAAAATAACCATCTGCATCCGTATAAGTTTCTATGATTTCATCTTCATAGGATACAATTACCTTAGCATATTTCGCTCGGTCAGCTGCAAAACTTTTTAAATTGATAGCAAGATTATCTAGCATTGTTCTGTTTTCTATATCAATTTCACCTTCATCCTCCAGAACTCTACCCTTTATTCGTATACTGTCTGCATTAGCATAAGATAGATACGGTTTTATAGTCATAGGGTCATGATCAAATAACTCCTTTATAAACCATTTAAATGTAAGCCAAGCTTTGAATATGTTTTTAAGCATGCAGATATTTTTCTTTAATTCTCTTAACAGAAGATAAATAACTGTGACCAAAAAGATTTAAATGCACCAATAAATAATATAGCTGTGCTAGTTCAATTTGAGCTTGCCATGATTTTGTGCAACTTGAATTCGATTGGTACGTTTCTAAAAACTCATGAGGAAAACCACCAAATAATTGAGTCATCCCTATATCCATCATAGGGTGCCCATAATATACAGCAGGATCAATCAATGCAACTTCTCCATGGTCATCTACAATATAATTTCCATTCCATAAATCACCATGAATCAGTGCAGGTTTAGTTTCACAGAATTCATTATCTATAACGTCTTTAAAAATATTCTTATGAGGTATATTACTTTCAGAAATTAAACCTTTCTTTAAGGCTAAATGAAACTGTGGTTTAATTCGCTCTTCCCAATAAAATTCACTCCAAGTGATTTGAGAATTATTCACTTGAGGTAATGAACCTATTAGATTATCACTTTCAAAACCAAAAGCGTCAGAAGAGTGTAAGTGAAGTTCAGCTAACTTTTTTCCAAAATTTATAAAAGTATTCCGTTTTGTATCACCCCTTGGAATATATTCCATGATGATATAGCTATAAGATTGAAACTGGTCTACCAACCATACCTCAGGAATTCTTAAAGTGTTGGTGGAACGCAATGTATTTAAACCCGTCTTTTCAGACAAAAACATATTGATTTTATCTGCTTGATTAATTTTAATTACCAAATCATCTTCAGAGGTATGTAAAAGAAAAACATCAGAAATATCACCTCCAGTTAATTTACTGAATTCTTTAATATTAAATCCATTTTTTTCTTCAATATAACTGAATAATTCCTTCATAAATTAGGAAAATTATCTTTTATAATTTTTTGGGCAATTTCAAATGGAGATATTTTGTCTTCTTTTAAATCTTGTTCTAATTCATCTATCTGAGCTTGTATGGTAGATTTATTCTTTAATTTTAATAAAATTAACTCTTCTAGATAATCATCAATACGCATATTTTTTTGATTCCAACGCTTCTGTTCTAAATAGCCATTCTGCGTTGTGATATCATAATATTCTAGAATTTTATCCCAGACCTCACTAATTCCTTTATTTTCGTAAGCACTTCCTTTTAATATTTTACGTTTCCAGCCAGAGGTTTTTGTAGGTAAAAACTGTAAAGATCGATTTAGGCTCATTCTTGTATCATTGATCACCTTAGGATTATATAGATCAATTTTATTCAAAAAAATCACATCTGCCATTTCCATGATGCCGCGTTTAATTCCCTGTAACTCATCACCTGTACCAGAAATTTGTATAAAAAGAAAAAAATCTGTGATACTATCTACCAGTATCTCTGACTGACCTACACCAACAGTTTCTACTAGAATAACATCAAAACCTGCTGCTTCACATAATAACAACGCTTCTGAAGTCCTAGCGGTGATTCCTCCAAGACTTCCACCTGTGGCGCTTGGACGTATAAAGGCTTTTGTAGAGCGAGATAATTCTTCCATTCTTGTTTTATCACCTAAAATACTTCCCTTGGATAAAGTACTACTGGGATCCACGGCAAGTACAGCTACTTTATATCCTTTTTTTATTAGAAATAATCCAAATGACTCTATAAAAGTGCTTTTTCCTGCTCCTGGAACTCCTGTAATGGCTATCCTTTTAGATTTACCAGTATGAGGGAGAAGTTGATGAATTAACTGTTGAGCTAAGATTTGATGCTCACTATTTTTACTCTCTGCTAAAGTAATAGCCTTGCTAAGGGCAGTTATATTACCAGATAAAATTAAATTTGCAAAATCGTCTACAGTAGGAGTCTTCAAAACTGTTTAAATTAACTTGAAATTCTTTTTGCTAAGTTAATGTTTTTATAAGTAAGTCAAATTATATTTGCAACATGAATTGGCGATTTTTATTAGCACCTTTCGCAGGTGTTTGGTGGATGATTACGCAAATGCGTAATATAATGTATAATGCGGGTATATTCCCGTCTAAGAAATTTAATAAAGCAATAATTGTGGTAGGGAACCTGTCTGTAGGAGGTACAGGGAAGTCTCCTCACACGATCTATTTGTTAGACCTATTATATAATCAATTTAAAGTTGCGGTGCTTAGCCGTGGATATGGTAGAGAAACTTCTGGTTTTATAGTTGCCAATTATGACTCCAATGCCCAAGAAATTGGAGATGAACCTATGCAGTTCTTTAATCGATTCAAGAATAGAATTGTGGTGAGTGTAGGGGAAGATAGGGTAATGGCTTTAAAAGAATTATTCAATAAATTCAAATTAGATGCCGTTATATTAGATGACGCCTATCAACATAGGAAACTCAAGACAGATTATAATATATTACTTACTAGCTATAATAATTTATATTCTAATGATTATGTGATGCCCGTGGGAAGCTTGAGGGAGAGTAGGAGGAATGCAGACCGCGCAAACATTATCATTGTAACCAAGTGTCCACGTGAATTATCTAATGAAGAGAAAGATAAGATAAAAAAGGAATTAAAAGTGAAAGAGCATCAACATTTATTTTTCTCTAAAATTGCTTATTCCAATGAGTTAAAACACTATAGCCTACCTTTAGATATTGAAAGTGTAAAGAATTATAATATACTTTTACTAACTGGAATTGCCCATGCCAATCCTTTTATTAGTTTTTGTAAATCTCATTTTAAAGAAGTTAATCATTTGAATTATCCAGATCATTATAATTTTAAACCCAATGATATAGAACAAATTAAAGTGGTTTTTGATGAGATGGAAGATCCCAAGATAATTTTAACTACTGAGAAAGATTATATGAGACTTAAGCAAGAGTATGCACTTATCGAAAATTTGTATTATCTTCCCATAACGGTTGAAATGGATGAGGCCGTGAAGTTTAACAAAATTATTTTAGACTATGTTACAAAAAATACAAGAAGCCACAGATTTTCTTAAAAAGAAACTGAAAAATGATATTCCAGATTTTGCTATTGTATGTGGGTCTGGTCTTGCAAAATTGAAAGATCAGGTAGAAGCCATTGAAGTTATAGCGTATAAAGACATTCCTAATTTCCCAAAAACCACTGTTCCTGGCCATTCAGGTAAACTCATATATGGTACTTTAGAGGGTAAAAAGGTTTTATTGATGTCTGGTAGATTCCATTATTATGAAGGTTATTCTATGCATGAAGTAACCTTTCATTTAAGAGTATTCCATTCTCTTGGGATTAAAAACTTAATCGTTTCTAATGCTTCGGGTGGTGTTAGAAAAGACTTTGAAATTGGTGATGTAATGATAATTACAGATCATATAAATTTCTTTCCAGAACATCCATTGAGAGGTGCCAATTTAGATAATTTCGGACCTCGTTTTGTAGATATGAGTGTTCCTTATGATAAGGAATTTATTAATTTATTTAAGAAAGTTGCAAAGGACAATGATATAAAAGTTAAAGAAGGCGTATATTTTGGCTTGCAAGGACCTACTTTTGAAACACCCTCAGAATATGGTATGGTGAGAGCCCTTGGGGCAGATGCGGTAGGGATGAGTACAGTACCAGAAGTAATTGTGGCAAGGCATCAGGGGATGAGAGTTGCTGCACTATCTATAATTACAGATTTAGGTGGACCAGAAATTGCAAATCCTGTCTCACATGAAGAGGTTTTAAATGCAGCAAACGTTGCTATGCCAAAAGTTATAAAGTTGGTAAGAGGTCTAGTGAAAGATGCTCGTTAATTATTACTGAATTATCAAAAATAAAAGGTTGGTGAATTCTGAATTCCTCAACCTTTTATTTTTGATTAATACATTTATATTAAATGTCTTTCTTCTTTTTTTGATGAGGAATTACATATACCGGTATTTCAGAATGCTTAATTACATCTCTACATACACTTCCTACAAAAGCCTCATACAAGGTGCCATGACCTTTAGATCCAATCGCGATTATATCTATACCTAAAGACTCTGCTTCCTCTAAAATCGTGTCAACGGGAATTCCTTGTTTTACAAGAGAATTTACTTCTACACCCATTTCCCTCACTTTAAGCTCTAATTCATTTAATGCTTTGGCATCCTCATGCAAGGTAGTTTCTTCTAATTCTGGCAAATAATGATAACCCATATCGCCAATGATAAAGCCTATATCTAAACTTACTACGTGTAGTAAAGTTAATTTTCCATTGATTTCTTTAGCCAGGTTAATCGCTTGATTTATCACTTCATTAGAGAAAGAAGACAAATCTACAGGAACAAGAATATTTTTCATAGCAATTATATTTTACTTTAAAGATAGTAATTTTCTTAAATAGTATGTTTACATGAATTAAAAATATTCAATTAAATAAACTTTTGAAAAATTGTTTTAATTAATAGTAATTTCAACATGTACTAAAGTAAAAGTGTAATTGAAAAGAAATAAACAATCTCATTATTTTTGAGTTAGCCTATTAATAATATTTTTGTATATACATTTGTGTATATATTAGATAATTATTTGAAACTTCCTATCACATACCACGCATTACCATCTGATTGTATTTCATAACAAGCTTGAGTGCCATTTAAATTGAAAGATATAATGCTAGATGGATTATTACCTTCAAATTGAGTAGAAGACATATTATTTATTGTAATTGTACCACCTCTCCAATTTAAGGTACATAATTTTATAATTCTCTGGGGATGTGCTGACGCAGGAGGTAAAGTCACTGATGTACTAGCTGTTCCTGTATATCCTATGGTGTAATCTTCTGGTAAAATTTGAATTGGAATCGCTGATGTTGTACGAAATTTATGATATTTACCCTTACCACTATCCCTTAGAGCCACCCATACATTGTTTGGTGCATCAAAATAATAATAACCAGATGTTGTAATATTAATAGTCTGCCCCCCTGGTGCTGTATCTGGTGCAGTAATAAATACCAAGGCACCATTTTGAGCGGCGGTATAGGTTTTTGCTCTTAATAAGGTTCCTGTAATTCTAGGAGCTATAATTCCCTCTAATTGATTAGGGTTCTTAGGGTCATTCTTAACATCCAAAGTAGCAGCTGGACTATCTGTATTAATCCCCACTTGAGCCGAACATAAAGTACAAACAAATAAGACTGTAAATAAATAAATCCGTTTCATTACTTTTAATTTTAGAAGCAAAAATAAATCAAGTAATAATCCAAATTTTATAATAAAATCTTAATTGTGAATTTTTTTGTAATAATCTAAATTTTATACAAAAAAATCTTAATTGTGATTTCTTTTATTGATTCAATACATTGTAATTATAGAATTATTATATAATGTGTAATTCATGTATAATATATTCATGATAGTAATCTGATAAAATCCTTATCTTTGACTTATGCAAAAATTTTATCTTCTTTTAGTCTCTGTGATTCTTTTAGTCTCATGTGGAACCAACAAATCAAGCAAGGTAGATAATTCTGTAAGCGGTAGGGCTAAAGTGGTTCTATCCAAAGCGCATGATTTTTATGGAACCCCTTACCAATATGGGGGTACTACTAAAAGAGGTATGGATTGCTCTGGACTAGCATTGGTGTCTTTTGAGGAAATTGGTATTCAGCTTCCGAGAAATTCTGCTAAACAAGCTGCTTATGGCACCAACGTAAATTTAAGGCGAGTACAACCCGGTGACATGCTATTTTTTAATACTTCTGGCAGTGGTATTTCACACGCAGGCATTGTAGATCATATAAAAAACGGGGAAGTGTTCTTTATCCATGCATCTTCTTCTAAGGGTGTTATGGTAAGCTCATTAGAAAACAAGTATTGGAAAAAACGTTTTGTGAAAGTAGTAAGATACATTCATTAAAAAATGGAATACCCTAGGATGAAGGAAACAGTCTTATAGTTAAGATCCCAATACATACCAGAACTTGTAATAGATTTTTCTGTCTGAATTTGTATTTCTAAGCTATATTTATCTTTGAATTTATAGCCAGCTCCAACAGCATAATTTTTATTTGATTCCAGCTCAAATTCTTTGAATAGTCTATTATCTCTGCAATTTGAATAGGTGCCTCTGGATTTGTCTTATAGGTTATAGATGTTGGATTATTTATCCAATCAATGTTTTTAATCCATACTTCTGATTTTTGACCTTGGTTATTAACAATATATCCTGATTGAAATGTGATTTGTGCATGTGTATAAAATGATATAGAAATAATAAACAGTAGAAATACTTTTTTCATGATATAAGGTAAGTGTAATTTTTAATAATGAATTATTAACAAAACAGATTTAAAAATGTATTTCTATTAAAACTTTATGTGGATAAAACAGCAATATAGTAAAAAGATTCTTAATGTTTGAATGTCATAATATTATTTTATTATTATGAATTTATTGTTAATCTGTATATAGATATATTACAATTTTAAAGCTTTAAATGTGATAATAATCATAAAAATCAATTATATTCGTTTATCATAAAATTTATATCATTGACTTTAGATCATTATTCTACAGACGAGTTAAAATTTTTTTATAAAAAACTATTACTTCCAAGAGTAATTGAAGAAAGAATGCTACTCTCTCTAAGGCAAGGGAAGATTTCTAAATGGTTTTCTGCATGGGGACAAGAAGCTATTTCTGTTGGCTGTACATTAGCCATGGATCCAGAGGAATATATGCTAACTATGCATCGTAATTTAGGTGTGTTCACAGTAAGAGATATTCCGTTACAGCAATTATTTTCTCAGTTTCAGGGAAAAGCGAATGGGTTTACACAAGGACGAGATCGCTCTTTTCACTTCGGAACTAAAGAGTTCTATATTATAGGCATGATTTCCCATTTAGGTTCTCAAATGGGGGTAGCAGATGGAATCGCTTTAGCCAATAAACTTCAAAAAAATAATAAAGCTACACTAGTTTTTACGGGAGATGGAGGTGCAAGCCAAGGAGATTTTCATGAATCGGTGAATGTTGCAGCTGTTTGGCAATTGCCAGTTATCATTATTGTAGAGAATAATCAATGGGGGTTGTCTACCCCATCAAACCAACAATTTAGGATGAAATCCTTTGCAGATAAAGGGATAGGTTATGGTATTGATGCTGTTTCTATTGATGGTAATAACTTTATAGAAGTTTATGAAACCGTAAAATATTGGGCCCAAGAAATTAGAGAAAATCCAAGACCTGTAATTATAGAATGTAACACTTTTCGTCTTCGTGGACACGAAGAGGCTAGTGGAACGGCATATTACCCAGAAGGTTTAATAGAGTCGTGGGAAAAGAAAGACCCAATTAATCTCTTTGAAAACATATTATTAGAGAAAAAGATTATAGATCAAAACTTCATCACAGAATGTAAATTGGAATTTGAGACTGTAGTAAGTGAAGCATTACAATTAGCCGTTAACGAGCCAAAGATAATTCCGAATAGAGTGAAAGAACTCGAAGAAACTTATGCACCCTTCAAGAATAAAAGCATTCCACCTAGTTCTATTACCAACAGAGAAATGAGGTTTATAGATGCTATATCAGAAGCATTAAAATTGGCTATGCAGCGATATCCGAATTTAATCTTGATGGGACAAGATATTGCAGACTATGGGGGTGTGTTCAAAATTACAGAAGGATTATTAGAGCAATTCGGAAGGGATAGGGTGCGCAATACTCCCTTATGCGAGGCTGCGATTTTGGGAAGTGCTTTAGGTTTATCCATCGAGAATCAAAAGTCAATGGTAGAAATGCAATTTTCTGATTTTGTGTCAGAAGGATTCAATCAAATTGTAAATAATCTAGCCAAAGCGCATTATCGATGGGGGCAAAATGCCGATGTTGTTGTAAGGATGCCTACTGGTGCTGGTGTAGCTGCAGGGCCTTATCATTCACAATCTACAGAAGCTTGGTTTACCCATGTTCCAGGTTTAAAGGTGGTGTATCCAGCAACCCCAGAGGATGCTAAAGGGTTATTATTACAATCTTTTGCAGACCCTAATCCAATCATGTTTTTTGAGCATAAAAAACTCTATAGAACTTTAAGAGCAAATGTACCTGAAGCTTATTATACCATTCCCTTTGGCAAAGCCAGATTCCATAGCCAGGGCGATGATTTCACAATTGTCACCTCTGGTTTAGGAGTCTATTGGGCGTTGGATATGTTGAAAAAATATCCAGAAATTAAAGCAGATTTGATTGATTTGCGTACGCTCGTTCCGTGGGATAGAGAAACTGTTTTCGCATCTGTGCGTAGAACGAGCAAAGCATTGGTGTTGCATGAAGATATAGAAATTGGTGGTTTCGGAGGAGAAATCGTAGCATCCATTGCACAGGAATGTTTTGAGGATTTAGATGCTCCTGTGATTCGGGTTGGGAGTATGAATACACCGATTCCTTTTAATGCCGACCTAGAAAATCAATTTTTACCTTTAGAGAAATTTGAAAAAGAATTAATTAAACTTTGGAAATATTAAATGCCATCTCATGATCCAGTCCAATCAAACAAAAACTATAGAAATCCCTATTCTTTTACCTAAAATGGGTGAAAGTGTTTCAGAAGCAACCGTTATAGAATGGTATAAAGAACCAGGAGATTTTATAGAAGAAGATGAAATATATGTTCTCATAGGAACCGATAAAGTAGAAAGCGAATTACCCTCTATGTATGCCGGTACATTAAAAAAAGTTTTAGTAGAAGAGAAGGGAGAGGTTGCTGTAGGAGCACCAATTGCCATTATAGAAGTAGATGCAAGGAAGTTGGATTTAAATAATATACCAACTTTAGAAGCTGATAAAGAAAATAGTAAGGAGGATAACGAAGCGTTACAAACTCAAGTTCATACTAAAAAGTATAAAGAAAGTAAAAAGTTTCTGTCACCTATTGTGCGTAAAATAGCTACGGAGCATGGATTGGAATTAGAAGATTTGGAAAAAATACAAGGATCTGGTGAAAATGGTAGAGTGCGAAAAGTGGATATTATAAAATATTTAAAGCCACAAGAGATTAAACACAAAGACAATGCTATATTTCAACCCAAAAAATTAAGTTTAAATTTAGAGGAAAATGATACGGTGAAAGTCTTATCTAGAATGCAAAATATCCTAGCCAATCATTTGCAACAATCTTTTATGGAAATCCCACATGTGACCACATTTGCAGCATTGGATGTGACGGATGTTTATCTACATCGAGAAGAAATTAAAAAGGCTTTTGTGCTAGAACAAGGAACTAAAATTACCTACACGCATTATTTTCAATATGCAATCATATTGGCATTAAAGGAGTTTCCGTTGCTCAACGCATGGATGAATGTTGATGAATTAATTATTAAAGATAATATAAATATTGGTTTTGCTACTTCTCTTGCCAATGGTGATTTAATGGTACCGAATGTAAAACAAGCTCAAAATATGTGTTTTATTGAATGGGTGAAAGCCGTTAATCAAAAAGCTAAAGAGGCCAAGGAGAATAAATTAAACAATGATGATATTCAAGGAACAACTTTCACCATATCAAATACGGGAATGTTTGGCAGTCTTGCAGGAACACCTATCATTAGCAAACCACAAGTTGCCGTGATTGCGTTGGGTCAAATTTTGTCAGCTCCTGGGGTGGTCAAAGTAAATGGTGAAGAAATTGTAGCTGTTCGTAAAAATATGATGCTTTCTATCTCGTATGATCACCGTGTAATTAATGGTGCTTATGCAAGTCAGTTTTTAACGAAAGTAAAAGAGAATTTAAAGCATTTTAAAAATTGGTTTTAACCTTTTCGATTGAAATTTATTTCCCTTTTTATTAATAGATATATCGCTATGATTAATAAAATTACAGCGCCTATTAAAATCCAAAAATTTAAAGATTGAGGATTTAGCTCATCAAAACCTGTGCTGATAATCACTAAAATCATCGCCAATATTGAGAAAAACAGAGATAAGTTTCTTTTGATCATTATTTCCTAATCTTTTTACATCCTAAAATATTAATATATTTCTTTTTGTTAAATTATACTTTAATAAAAAATGGATTTTATAAGATACATCGCTTATAAAATCCATTAAAATATTTAGTTGAAATATTAAAACAAGCTAAGCTTTAAAACTGAATTTCTTGTCCGATTTCGGGTAAAGTTAACTCTATATCATTTTTTGAAAAACTATCTTTAGCCTCTTCATGATTGATTTCAATAGGAGGGAAGGTATCAAAGTGACAGCCGATTACCTTCGGCGTTTTAATCAATTCTTTGGCACAATAACTAGCCAATTCAGCATTTAATGTATAATGGCCACCCACAGGTAAAATCGCAGTATCAATTTCGCCAAAGATAGGTGCGAGTAATTCCATATCCCTATTTAATCCTGTATCTCCGGCTAAATATAAATTTTTGTTAGGTAATTGAAATACATAACCAGCAGGAACGCCTCCATAACTTCCATCCGAAAAGGAACTGGTGTGTGTAGCGGTAACCATTGTCACCTTCAAATCATCAATTTTATAAGTACCACCCATATTCAAGTCTACTTGATTTTTATGATTAAAATGACCGCAGATTTCTGGTTGTCCTATGATCACAGCCTCAGGATGAACCTTTAAAACCTCTTCTACATCTGCCACGTGATCTTGGTGTGCATGCGTGATGAGAATATAATCTATCTTTTGGGCATGAATATCAAAACCCGATTGATCTTTTTGCATATTGTAAAAAGGATCTGTCAATATTAAATGATCTTTGTAATTGATCAAAAAACAATTTTGGCCTAAAAATCTAATTTTCATGTCTTTGTTTTTATTAGTTTCAAGATACAAAAATTCCTTGATAAGAAGAAAGTGATGTATTTAATATCGCTTCAATCTTGCCAAGGAATTTAATTTGTTATAACTCAAAGATTACTTAATTTTCTATGTTTTTCTCATTTATATCAACCTTTAAATGTAACTCATCTAACTGTTCTTGAGATAAACTAGAAGGGGTGTTAATCATCACATCTCTACCAGCATTGTTTTTAGGGAAAGCAATATAATCACGGATGGTTTCTGAACCATCAAGGATAGAAACCAGCCTATCAAAACCAAAAGCAATACCACCGTGTGGGGGAGCACCATATTCAAAGGCGTTCATTAAAAACCCAAACTGCGCCTGTGCTTCTTCTTGTGTAAAGCCTAAAAGGTTAAACATGCGAGATTGTAGTTCTCTATTAAAAATTCTGATAGAACCACCGCCGATTTCATTTCCATTCAAAACTAAATCATACGCGTTCGCTCTTACTTCACCCGGTGCTGTCTCTAATTTCTCTAAATCCTCTGGTTTCGGAGAGGTGAACGGATGATGCATAGCGTGATATCGATTAGTTTCTTCATCCCATTCCAACAGAGGGAAATCTACAACCCATAACGGTGCAAATTCTTCTGGATTTCTAAGGTTAAGGCGTTTAGCCATCTCCATACGTAATTCGCTCAATTGTTTACGTGTGGCATTTTTATTTCCTGCCATCACCAAAAGTAAATCACCTGGTTTTGCATCCATTTTGTCTGCCCAAGCCTGTAAATCTTCATTGGAATAAAATTTATCTACAGAAGATTTCAAGGTTCCATCTTCATTATATTTTACCCAAACCAGACCATTCGCACCGATTTGTGGACGTTTTACCCAATCAATTAACTTGTCAATTTCTTTTCTTGTATAACTCGAACAACCTGGCGCAGCGATACCTACGACCAATTCTTGACTGTCAAAAACTTTAAATCCTTTTCCTTGAGCCTCGTCATTCAGTTCAGCGAATTCCATCCCAAAACGGATGTCTGGTTTATCATTTCCGAAACGTCGCATGGCTTCTGCATAAGTGATTCTTGGAAATTCTTCTATTTCAAAACCTTTAATTTCTCTTAAAAGAGATTTCGTAAGGTTTTCAAAAACATTCAAGATATCCTCTTGTTCTACAAATGCCATTTCACAGTCAATTTGAGTAAATTC
>JBPCUN010000016.1:0-13218 GCA_051011115.1 Weeksellaceae bacterium | reverse complement strand
CCTTTACCACCAATAATCATCCCTTTTTCTTGTATTATAAGGTTTATTAAGTCTTTACCTCTTAGTCTTGCAAATTCATTTACAGTCACAAATTTGTTACTTACTATTGTATAATAAGAATTCTCATTTTTAAAAACGTAGAACTGATTAGATTTAATTTTGTTATCTACAATATATGTGTATTTGTGTTCTAAGACTTTTTTTGCGTATAAGTTCATGATATAGTCATCATTTTTAAGCCATAATGATTTATCAAAGCCTAAATAATAAGAAAATTTATCTATAAAATTATTTTTTTTATCGTATATGTAAATATCAGGCTCTTGGTAGTTAACAGAGTTAAAATTAATCCATTCCAAAAAATTTTCATTGCACTTATATAATTTACCTGAATTGGTTATTCTTATTTTTGGGATAAGTATAATGTAGAAATCTTTTCTATTATAAATTTCTTTAAAAGGAATTAGTGATTTTTTTCCATCAGAATATTGTTGAAAATGAAAATTTTCATAAATATCATTCTCAATCTTAGTAACCAAATCGTGAACTTCTGTATTATGAGAAATCATCTCGTTTGTTTTACAATTATATAAAGTGAGTACTACAATAAATAATAAAATATTTTTCATCATTTAATAATATTTAAGTTTTACAGAAAATGAGTTTAATAATCTATCAAAATAGGTTGATGATGAGAAACTAGACGTGCCATCTAGTCCATAATTAGACGGGTCTGTAAAATATAACTTAAATTGACTATTATCAGATGTATACTTTATCTTAGTTAATAACATAGAGTGACCAAAATCTTGACCATTTTGTTGGAATGCGAAATTAAAGATAATTAGTCTATCATCAAGTATTTGATTTACTGCCCAAGTTCCATAGTTTCTAAAATTACCATTACCACCACGATAAGGAAACTTCCAAAACTCAGCTGAATGATATAATCTGTAAATTTTATCACTATCTACACCAGATTGAATATCGGACTCCCAAGTACGATAATATTTTTCTGAAGATGATCCGTAATAGGCTCTTACCATCTCTCTACTTGCATAAACACAAGAATAGTCAAGTCGCTGCATAATTCGTTTTAGAAACCTACGATCAGCTGAGGCTTCAAGCCATCTTTTTCCATGCTCCCTCACATGATTCAACCCAGCAGTAATAGCCCCCATTCTAAAGCCTTGCCAAAAGGTACCTCCAGAGGCTTTGCTTATAATACCTGCGGATATTCCTCCTGCGGCAACAGTTACCTCGCATACCTACATTGCTTATTACTAATCCATATACAAGTAATTTTAATTATTTAATTTTCCTTTTTATAAGACCAAATAAAATATAGATCATAAAATGGAACGAAAAGAATAAGAAGAACCTTGGTTAATTTATCCTTAATCTCTTGTTGATAAATGAAATAAAATAAATATATATATTTTAAAATCACTAAAATGAAACCTATAGCCCAGAAAAATTTATAAGTCTCAAAATCAGTTGGTAGTATCATTATAAAGAACACTATAAAAAAAATAATTTGATATATAGTAGGTATGGTTAAAAGTATTTTTTCAAATAATTTCATATGCTTAATTTTTATATTCAAAACTCACAGGGTATCTAACACCTGACAATCCAATTGTAATTCCCATACCAAAGGTAGTTGAATGCCATAAGCCATTAAATTTAGAATCCATTCCTGTAATTCTGCTAAACTTAAAACCCGCAGAGATTGACGCTACATTTAAAAATTTTGTGGATGAAAATAAATCCCGTAAATCATACCCTTCCATCGGAACATCGAATACTATCATTCCTTTAATTGCATTTATATATTCTACATCAATACCTGTAACCGCACCTAAACTATAACCGATTGATTCTAATTTTTTTCCAAGCATTGAATATGGTGCACCTTCCATAGCTTTTATTTCTGCTGTTCCGTAACCATTTCCTATAATTTCAGCAAATGTTATCTCAGTTATTTGAAACGGTGTTTTTCCTTCAGTGAATTTATAAAGAATTTTTCTTTTAAAATTTTGTATTTCAATTATTCTAGTGATATGCTCCCTCACATGATTCAACCCAGCAGTAATAGCCCCCATTCTAAAGCCTTGCCAAAAGGTACCTCCAGAGGCTTTGCTTATAATACCTGCGGATATTCCTCCTGCGGCAACAGTGGATATTCCTCTCATGCCAGGTACATTGCTTACAACCAACCCATTAACCACGCTAGAAACGATAGAACCACCTGCGCCAGAGAAAAAGCCTTGTTGATATGAACCACCATCTAATCCGCTTAACACACCATTCACATGCCCATGCATTGCCGATTGAAAAATAATTTTACTAAGCCCAGACATACCCTGTACAGCCGTTCCAATAGCGTTTCTAAAATAGCCTCCTAGAAATGCTACTATAAATTTAAAGAAATAATCGAAAACAATATGTTACCTTAAAGTAAAATAATTAAAAGTATATCCTAGTATCGGCTAGAATAAATATGCTGTACTTGATAAAAGAAAATAGCAAGAAGTGTCCCCATCAACATGCCAGTAAGAATGTCAAGTGGATAATGTACGCCAATATAAATGCGGCTATACGCTACCATCATCGCCCATAGAACGAGAATGGGTAAAATCCATTTTTGCCGACGGAAGATTAAACCCACATACACCGCCACTGCCATATGATTGGTTGCATGTCCAGAGAAAAATCCATAATCACCGCCGCAAGAGCTTTTAACTAATCTTACATATTGAGAAATAATTGGGTCTTTACAAGGTCTAAAGCGTTGAATGAGAACATCCTTATATAGATGAGAAATTTGATCTGCAGAAAGCACCAAAAGACCTGCTCCTGCCAGTATGATTAAAGTTTTCTTCCAACCAAAAGTGCGATAAATAAAATAAGATAAAATAAGATATAGCGGAATCCAAGTTTTTTTATTGGTAATGGTCATCCAAAAAGAATCCCAAGCGGGCGTTCCCAGATTATTTAGATAAATAAAAGTTTCTTGATCCCAACCAATAATGTCCATTATAGCTTAGTTCTTTTGATGGGTCCCACGGCCTCATCAATTTCTTTTTTGGCTCTAGCAATCTCCTCTTCTATTTGTGCTTGTGTTTTTTTAATCTCACCAGAAGGATCAATTTTATCTGCACTATCCATCACCTCACGCTTGATTTGATCTGTAGCTTCACGCATAGCACGTAAACCTTCTCCCAAACCACGAGCAATTTCTGGTATTTTTTTAGGACCAAATACCAACACAGAAATAAACAATATCATTGTTATCTCCTGAAATCCAATAAATGCTATAATTGCTGAAAACATAGAAACAAAGGTATAAATTTTTTAAGAGTGAAAGTTGAAATGTCATCAAAATATTTTTCTATTCCCATAACTTTATCGTAATATTGCAATAAAACAATGACCTTACAAAATGGGAATTACAAAAACTGCCATGTACCAAGATGAAATCGTAACAATTTCTTCTTATTTTAAAGTTCTCGGACACCCTGCGAGAATCACAATTCTACAACACCTCATGAATCTAGAAACTTGTGTTTGTGGTGATTTAGTTGAGAGCATTGGGCTATCCCAATCTACTATTTCTCAACACTTAAAAGAACTTAAAAACATAGGCCTTATTCAAGGAACTATTGAGGGTAGTAGTGTTTGCTACTGCATCAACAAAAAAGAATGGCAAAAAATGAATGCTATGCTAGGACCATTTTTAGCATTAAATAATCAAACTAATACAAAATGTTGTTAATATGAAATTATCAGAATTTAAAAAACACTTAGAACAATTAAGCACCATCGGCTTTCAATTACCATCTGGTAAAATGGTAGAGCCTTACTTTCACATTACAGAAGTAGGACAAACCACCAAGAATTACATTGATTGTGGCGGAACTTTAAGAAAAGAATCTACCGTAAGCTTGCAATTATGGAGTGCTAATGATTATGATCACAGGCTAAACCCTCAGAAACTAATTGATATCATTAATCTATCTGAAGAAAAATTAGGAATCGAAAATGCAGAAATCGAAGTTGAATATCAAGGAAACACCATAGAAACTTATAATCTAGATTTTGATGGAACTAACTTCTTATTAAAATCTAAATTCACGGATTGTTTAGCAAAAGATAAGTGTGGTATTCCAGCAGAGAAACCAAAAGTGAAACTTGCCGAATTAAATGAACCGAATGCATGTACACCAGGTTCTGGTTGTTGCTAAATCTTCTAAAAACACAGCATGTATAAAAACATTCAGGAATACATAGAAAATTTATCCACAGAATCGATTCCCGAGGATAGAAAATTAATTTTAGATCCTTTTATCAAGTTTTTACAATCCAAAAGTCTAGACGAAACTATAAAGTTAAATTTTATCTGTACGCATAACTCTAGACGCAGTATACTAAGTCAAGTATGGGCTAAAACAGTTGCAAGTTATTTTGGTTTTAAAAATATTGAATGCTATTCTGGAGGTACAGAGGCTACTGCCGTATTTCCGCAGATTGTAAAAACATTAGAAAATACTGGCTTTCTAGTGAAAACTATGGCAGAAAGTAACAATCCAATATACGCTATTAAATTTGCTGGAAATGAGACTCCAATTATAACATTTTCTAAAGTGTATGATGATTTCGTGAATCCAAAATCAGAATTTGCAGCTTTGATGACATGTAATCATGCAGATGAGGCTTGCCCTATAATTCCAGGTGCAATATATAGGGTGGCGTTAGATTATTTAGATCCTAAAATATCTGATCATACGCCAAACATGGAAAAAACTTATGAAGAGAGAAGCAATCAAATAGCTACTGAGATGAAGTATGTTTTCTCCCAACTAAATAAAAGTTAAAATGAAAAAGCTAGATTTTTTAAGCCGAAATCTTACCCTATGGATTTTCCTAGCCATGGCGATTGGAGTAAGTATAGGTTATTTTTACCCAGAGTTTCCAGAAATCGTGAATAGTTATAGTCAAGGATCTACTAATATTCCTATTGCGATTGGGCTTATCCTAATGATGTATCCACCATCAGCAAAAGTGAATTACGCACTACTGCCAAAGATATTTAGCAATATCAAAATCTTAACCATTTCCCTCATTCTCAATTGGATTGTAGGACCTATTTTGATGTTTGCTTTGGCCTTGATTTTCTTACAAGATTATCCAGAATACATGGTTTGTTTAATATTAATTGGTCTCGCAAGATGTATCGCTATGGTTTTGGTATGGAATGATTTAGCTGAAGGAAGTGCAGAATACGGTGCTGGTTTAGTGGCTTTGAATAGCATTTTCCAAGTTTTTGGCTATAGTTTCTACGCTTGGCTTTTCATCACACAATTACCTCCACTTTTTGGTTTTGAAGGGGCTATTGTAGATATTTCTATCTATACCATTGCAGAATCTGTAGCAATATATTTAGGAATCCCTTTTTTAATGGGAATTATTACTAGATATGTTCTTGTGAAAGCTAAGGGAGAAGAATGGTACATGAAGGAATTTATTCCTAAAATATCCCCATTAACCCTGATAGCTTTACTCTTCACGATCATTGTAATGTTTTCATTAAAAGGAGAATTGATCGTTCAGATTCCACAAGATGTGGTGATTATAGCCATTCCTCTTTTAATCTATTTTGCTCTCATGTTTATCATTGGATTTTTCGTAACCAAAGCAACGGGCTCCACCTATGACAAAACTGCTTCTGTGGCTTTCACCGCCGCTGGTAACAATTTTGAGTTAGCGATTGCCGTCGCCATTGCCGTATTCGGTTTAAATTCAGGACAAGCCTTTGTTGGGGTTATAGGACCATTGGTAGAGGTACCAGCATTGATTTTACTAGTAAGAGTTTCTTTCTGGTTAAAGAATAAATATTATCCGAAAGCTGCGTAAATAAAAGTTAGCACATACTATCCTATTTTAATGAAATAGATCATTAAATCATAGAAGGCATCAGAATTAGATTTTGATGCCTTTATATTTTAATAGTTAGTGAGTGTCAAAAAAATAATTAACTTCAATTCTATAACGATTGGCTATATACATAAAACATTCTCTCTATTCACATTAAAAATATCTTCACATGGATTTTATTAAAAAAGTCTACAACATATTGGATGATCAACGTTATAAAATTACTTTCTATCCAGCAGAAAATGATAATTGGATGATGGAATGCAATGGTCACTTTATCGGGGGAATTTTTGACAAACAATTATGTTATATTTATACCGACTCTACTAGTGTATATTTAAGCAATCCAGAGCCAGTTTTCTATGGTTATTCTAATAACGCAACGCATAAAATGCTGGTCTGTCCAATAGAATTAGCCAAAAGTGTATTAATTCAAACTTATCAAGAGCATCACGAGAGTAAACGATTTATTTGTGATCTATCTCAGCACTTCAAAAGTAATTTTCGTTATCCAGACAAGATTATGAGGGATTATGAATTGTTTAAAATATTTCTCCAATTCTCTTACGAGAACGGTTTGCTAAAGTACCAACCTTTAGATGATGAAGACAGAATTTTATACATGACTTATGTACAAAATGATTTAACAGAAAAAGGCATTTTAATATTCGAGAAACTAATGGTAAAGTGGTTAACTTACACTGACAGAACAGATAAAATTAGTAACATTAAAATGCTAAATAAATACTATTCACAGCTTGAAAGTGAAAAAAGATTAAGTATTTGAAATAGATGAGTTGAAACATATTTGGAAAGAAATAATAAATGAATTAAATGAAATATCACCAGAAATTTATAAAAGTATATACATTTAGGAAAGTTTATAATTATTTACAAACAAAATTAATTTATTGAACTTTTGAATATTTCATTTATTTACTGCTACCTCTAGTAGGAACAGAAAGCCAGGTATATAAATAAAGGAGGAATTGAGAAAAAAACATTTGATAACTTTCCAATTTCAATAAATATTTGAAATTATTAATAATATGTATATGGGAATATTTAAAAATTTATTTCAGAAAAAAAGAACTTTCATGATTGATGATGCTGACTTTGGTCTAATTAAAGGGAATAAATTAAATAAAGATGTTATTCTATGGGAGATTAAACACAATTTTTTTAATAAGGTTATCAATATATACATAGAAGGAAATGAAGAAGGAATATTTAAAACTCAGAAAGAAATCCTTGTAAGTGCATTAAACCATGAATCTGAAATACGTCAAGATACAGAAAATGCGCTTCAAGCAGAATTGAAAAATGCAGACCTCCATTTAAATTCCATAGAAGATTACTTTGATGATCCTACCATATCAGTTAATTGTGAAGGCTTTGAATTATCTTTCCAAGAGAAAAACGAGCCTTATTATATTTTTAACGTTCAATTTAAAGACAACAAGTTAGCTGGCGTTTCTATTGATAGTTAGAAACTGCGCATAAAACAAGTACCTTAGTTCTTATTATAACTTAATAATAAATATAAAATCCCGCTCATTGCTGAACGGGATTTTATATTTATTATCATTTTAAATTTTAATCCTTATTGCGGTCTACTCTTTAATGACTTCTTAGAGAAATCATACATGATAAATGATGCCACAAACACAGATGAATAAGTACCAACTCCAATACCTACAAGTAAGGCAAACATAAAGCTTCTAATCGTATCACCTCCGAATGTGAAAATTACCAAGATTACGAATAAAGTAGTTAAAGAAGTATTCATGGTACGTGTTAACGTTGTATTGATCGCTGCATTAATCAACTTACCAAAGGACATTTTTGGGTGATCATACATGAACTCACGAATACGGTCAAAAACAATTACTGTATCGTTGATAGAATATCCAATTACCGTTAAAATCGCTGCAATAAAGGCCACATCAATTTCTAACGAGAATGGTACTATACCGTGCAATAGGGAGAATAAACCTAATACAATCAATGAATCATGTAATACCGCTGCAACGGCTCCTAGAGAAAACTGCCATTTTCTAAATCTAATCAATAAGTATAAGAATACTAATGAAAGTGCAATCGCTACCGAGTAGAATGAATTGTTAGTGATATCATCTGCAATAGATGGTCCTACTTTTCTATATTCAACAAGACCCAGCGCTTCTCCATTAGATTCCCCAACGTTTACAAATTCATCAAAACTTAAGTCAGAAGGCAAATATTGCTTCACCCCTTCGTATAATTTTCGTTCTACCTCATCATCCACTTCTTGACTATCGTCATTACTTTTATATTTGGTAGTTACTTTTACTTGGTTGGCGTTACCAATCGTTACGACATTGGGTCTATATTGAACGCCTTCTTCATCTATAAAAACATTAGCTAAATCTTCTGCCACTTGATTGGCAGCAACAGGCTCCGTGAATCGTACTTTATACTCTCTACCATTTTGAAACTCAATACCTAAATTCAATCCTCTAGTAACCAAAGAACCTACAGATATTAATAACAATACGGCAGAAATGATGTAAGCCATTTTCTTATATTTTAAGAAATCATAAGCTGAATCTTGTAAGAATTTTAAAGTAGCTTTATTACCAAAAGAAATTTTCTTACCAGCATCAAGTCTATTATATATTAAAAGTTTAGATATTAAAACTGAAGTAAATAATGAAGTAAAAATACCAATCATTAAAGTAACTGCAAATCCTTTTACAGGCCCTTCTCCAAAGAAGAATAAAACAATCGCAGTGATTAAAGTGGTTACGTTAGCATCAATAATTGCAGAAATTGCTCCCTTCCAAGAATAAGCGATGCTTACAGACTCCTTCAAAGATTTTCCTTTAAACAATTCTTCTTTTACCCTTTCATAAATAATCACGTTCGCATCTACCGCCATACCAATAGTTAATACGATACCGGCAATACCTGGTAAAGTTAACACGGCACCGAATGAAACTAAGATTCCAAAAAGGAATAACAAGTTGGCTAACAATGCTACAACAGACACAAGTCCTGCTCCATTGTAGAAAAATATCATATATAGGAATACGATAGATAGAGCAATCAAAAAGGATAAAATCCCTGCTTGAATAGCCTCTTTACCTAATGAAGGCCCTACCACATCTGCTTGAACAATTTTAGCTGATGCTGGCAAACTACCTGCTGCTAAAACACTTGCTAAATCCTTAGCTTCATTCATAGTAAAATTCCCTGTAATTTGAGAACTACCATTAGGAATCGGACCATTAATATTTGGTGCTGTATAAACTAAATCATCTAAGACAACCGCAATTGGCTTGTTGGTATATTCTTTAGTTATTTGATACCATTGTTGTGCTCCTTGAGAATTCATTTGCATTGATACAACTACATCATTTGTGAAAGTTTGTGTCAAACGATCGGCACTTGCATCAGTCACCACTGCACCGTCTAATAAAGGCTCATCCTTAGCATTTCCTCGAATAGCGTATAAGGGTAATAAATCAGATTCTTTACCCGCAGCATCTCTCAAGGTTTTATTCCCCCAAAGGAATTTGAAATATTTTAAATTCGCTGGTCTCGTTTGGTGTGCAACTTTGCTATTTAGCGCTCTATTCACAAAAGCTGTATCAGATACTCGAACATTGAAGATACCTGGAGAGCCAGGAACTAATAAACTCCCTAATGATCTTTCAGAGGCTGTTGAATCTTGTAAAGCACTTAATCTATCATTTAAATTAGCAAAATAATTACCTATATTATCATCTAAACGTACCGCTTCCCAGAATTCAAGTTTGGCTGTAGATTGTAATAATTTCTTAACACGATCAGCATCTTTAATTCCTGGTAATTCTACTAAAATTCTACCAGAACCGTTTTCACCAATTCTTTGTACCACAGGTTGTGTAACACCAAATTGATCGATACGAGCACGTATTACTTGAAAGGCTGTATTTACTTTAGACTCTACATATTCTCTTATAATTTTTTCTGCTTGCTCATCTGTAGTATTAATATTGATTCGCTCTGCATTGTTTCTAGTTCCAAACCAAGTTGGAGAAGATAATTTTAAATTACCTTTTTCTTGTTTATATGCATAGTATTGATTGAAGAAGTCTTCGATATATTCCGCGCTACTGTTCTTCTGTACCTCATCAGTCCTATCCAATACAGTCTTCAAATCTTCATCCGTACTTTTACCAGCATAGTCATGAATAAGATCTCGTACAGATACTTGCAAAATCACATTCATCCCCCCTTTCAGGTCTAACCCCAAAGACATTTCTTGCTCTTTTGCACTGTTGTAGTCGTAAGCAAATAGACCTAAATCTAATGTATCTTGAGCTCGTTTCTCTAGCTCTCTGGTCATAAATGAATTACGATACGACTCTCTTTCGGACACCGAAATATTGGGATTCGCTTGTAACAAAGAGTCCATTTTATAGGACACTTCTTGTGTTGCTTGCTTCTCCTCTTTACCCGTGTACCACGAAAAACTTAAATAATAAACACTCAACAAGCCCAATATGATGGCAAATGTGAGCACTAAACCTTTTCCTTGCATTCTCTTATTCTTTGGTTTCCTAATAACGCGCAAATATAAGTTTCTGATAGGAATATTCACAATTATTTATGATATTTCATTTTTTTAGTTTAAAAAGAGGTTAAAAAATCTTATGAAAATCATGCAAAAAGTAATAATAATTACAAGCTATTGTAATTTTTACGCGTTGATTTAAATTATCCTAATAAATAGATTTATATTTGAAAATAATTTTTATTAAATATCAAATCATGACAAAAATACTCGTTACTGGCTCACTAGGACAAATCGGATCAGAGCTTACTATAAAGTTAGTGGAGATATATGGTAGAGAAAACGTTATAGCAACAGATATTCGTAAGCCAGAGGATAACCCACTAGATGTAGAATACCGTCAATTAGATGTAAGTGATTTTGATGCATGGGAAGATTTGATAAAAGAATTTAAAATTACTCAAGTTTATCACCTAGCAGCTATGTTATCTGCAACAGCAGCAAAATTTCCTTTAAAAGGATGGGCATTGAATACCAATTCTGTAATTGCATTATTAGAAATGGCCAAGCGAAATGAAATTGAAAAAATATTCTGGCCAAGTAGTATTGCTGTATATGGTAGAGAAGCTGTAAAAGACAAAACACCACAAGGCTCTAGAAAAAACCCACAAAGCTTATACGGTATTGCCAAAGTTGCCGGTGAGGGATTCTGTGAGTTATATCATAAAGAATATGGTGTAGATGTAAGGAGCATCCGTTACCCTGGTTTAATTAGCTGGAAGACACGCCCAGGTGGTGGAACAACAGACTATGCGGTAGAGATATTCTATGATGCATTAGAAAAGGGTCATTATACTTCTTTCTTATCAGAGAATACAGAACTTCCTATGATGTATATGGATGATGCTATCCGTGCAACCATAGAATTGATGCAAGCGCCAAAAGAGAACATTACAGTAAGATCTGCTTATAACATAGAGGGCACTTCTTTTACCCCCAAAGAAATTGCAGAGGAAATCAAAAAGCATTTGCCTGATTTTAAATTAGATTACCAAATTGATTACAGACAAGATATCGCTGACTCTTGGCCACACAGCATCAATGATGAAGTTGCCCATAGAGATTGGGGATGGAAGGCTGAATATGATTTAAAGAAAATGACTGAAACCATGTTGACTAATTTATCAAAGAAATTGAACGTAAATCTACCTGGATAGTTTGCATATGGTAGCCATAGATCAATTTTTAAAATCAATAAATATAAAAATTAACTCTGTCAACCGCATAGCAGTAAGCGGTTCTGGCAGAGTTAATTATATTGTAGAATCAGATAATGAAAAATATATTCTCACTAATAATAAAGATGTAAAAGAAAATGAAACCTTCTTTTATCTCTCAAAACTGTTTAAATATTTAAATGCCAATGTTCCTGAAATCATTAAGATTTCGGAAGATAAAACGTTATACTTACAACAATTTGTAGGAGAAGAAACACTGCTAGATAAAAGATTAAAAGGTGAAGATACTTCCACTTATTATCATAATACCGTAAAGCATTTAGCAAGGTTACAAATTGCCACGGCACAAGTGGTGGATAAATCAAAGCTATATGATTCTGTAAGTTTTGATTCCCCTTTAGTTTACAGGGATTTATTTTATTTTAAAAATTATTTCTTAGATCTCACTTCAATTAGTTACAGCCAAAGTGCACTGCTACAAGAGTTTGAACAAATTGTTACAAATATTGAAAATGCCCACTTGGTATATTTTATTTTGAGGGATTTCCAAGGTAGAAATGTAATGATTCAAGACAATCAGCCTTATTTTATTGATTACCAAGATGGAATGTTTGGTCCTATTGCTTATGATTTAGTTTCCCTTCTGTGGCAAGCCAAAGCCAAATTAACGGCTAAAGAAAAAGAAGAATATATTCAACTTTATACCCGTGAATTACAAAAATTAATTCCGAAAAAGTTTGATTACCCATCATTCAAAAAAGATTATAATAATTGTTTAATATTACGCTTATTGCAAGTAATGGGAGCCTATGGCAAACTGGGATTAATGCAGAACAAACCTCATTTTAAAGAAAGTATCAGCTTTGGAATTCAAAACTTGAAATCAATTCAAAATGAGACTTTTATGCAAGTCTACCCGACGCTACAAGGTATTATCAATCAAATGGACGATCATATCATTCAATAAATTTTAGACATGAATCAACTGAATATCAATATACGTAGTTTTTCTTATCGCAGAAACATTCCCCAAGACCCTTCTGGAAACGGTGGAGGCTTTGTCTTTGATTGCCGAGGGATTTTAAATCCAGGACGTATAGAAGAATATAAAACCAAGACAGGTAGAGACCAAGAAGTTAAAACTTATTTAGAAACTGAAACCAAAATGCCTGAATTCTTAAAGGGTGTTTTTCAAGTAATTGATATTTCTATAGAAGATTATATCAATCGTAATTTTTCTAACCTTGAGATTAATTTTGGTTGTACTGGTGGGCAACATAGATCTGTGTATGCTGCAGATAAAACAGCCTCTCATATTCAAGAGAAATTTCCGCAAGCGAAAGTACATGTACAACATGTGATTCAAGAAGAAAAAAATTGGGTCAATGAAACCTATTGATATGAAGGTAATGTTATTCGCTGCTGGTCTTGGAACACGCTTAAAACCATTTACAAACTCCGCACCCAAAGCTCTTTTACCAATTAATGGTAAACCATTAATAC
>JBPCUN010000015.1:0-17477 GCA_051011115.1 Weeksellaceae bacterium | reverse complement strand
AAACAAGTGCAGTAAGCACCATTACTAAATCGTTACCGATAGTACTTCCGGTACTTGTAAACTACTCTTTATTAGCCGATTTAGGTTAAATTAATCTTTTTTATCAAAAATAAAACTATGAAAAAATTTAGAATTACATCCCTTTCAATCCTTATAATTTCAATCTTGCTTCTTTTAAATAGTTGTACAAGTACAAAGAAACATAGAAATCAAACCAGCATTAGTGCTTCTGAAGTGAATTTACCTAAAATCATGCATCCAACCTTTGAAAGTTATGCGATACAAACAGAGAAAGGATATACCGTAAACTTTGAGACCTCAGAACCTACACCAGTGGCACAAGAAGTAGTTTTATTTGGTGTTAGAAAAGCTATTAACTCATCTGATGTGAATGGGTCTAAATATAACGTGAACATGATTCACCAAACTCAAAAAATAGAAAATTACGAAGTGCTTGCTACAGATTTGCCAGATGGTATTATCTTTGACATCGACGGTACTAAATATTTGAAAACTGTTCAATTCAAAAAGAAATAACTTTATAAATTATAAAAAAAATGAATCAAGGCGTTTTATTAGAGGTAACGGATCAAGAAAGAGTTGCTTTTTATCGTAAAACCTACATTCACGTAGCTTTGGCTGTACTAGCCTTTGTAGGTATAGAGTATATTTTATTACAAATAGAACCATTGGTAAATTTTATGCTTTCACTTACAGAAGGATATCTATGGTTGTTATTATTAGGAGGGTTTTGGTTGGCCTCTACTTTTGCTACCAATATGTCTTTTAAATTAGATAAAACTTCTCAATACATGGGCTTGCTCTTTTATGTAATTGCAGAAGCTCTCATTTTTGTGCCTGTACTGTACATTGCTGTAAACTTTAGCTCACCAGCGGTACTTAATCAGGCAGCTTCCTTAACAGCTTTCTTATTTATAGGACTCTCTGCTGTCGCTATGTTTAGTAAAAAAGATTTCTCCTTTTTGCGTTCTATCTTGACAGTGGGCTTTTTTATTGCTCTAGGACTTATCGTAGTGGGGCTTTTATTTGGTTTTAATTTAGGTTTATGGTTTTCTGTAGGAATGATTTTACTAGCCGCAGGCTCTATTCTATACCAAACATCTCAATTAAAGTATCAATATGAAACCAGCCAATATGTGGGCGCGGCTGTAGGACTATTTGCAGCATTGATGACCATGTTTTGGTATGTACTACGCATATTTATGTCAAGAGATTAAACTAAATAGCTTTCTGTTTTATTTTTATTAAATTGAATTCCTTGAGGTGTGATGTAGATCACACCTTTTTTAATTTCCACAAATTCTTTTTTTTGAGCAAGTTTTAGAATGTTTTTAGCCTTCTCACTAGACCAATTAATATGCTCTTGCAAATGTTCTACGCTTTTTTCCGAAGCCTCTTCATGACTTTGGAGATGAATTAATAGGGTCAACAAAGATATTTCTTGTCTCTTCTGAGCTCTTCTATATTTTTGAATAAACCTACCTTGTTCTGGTGAAAACAAATACGCAATCGTGAAAAATATTCCCATCATTGCCATGATACTTCCCGAGATAGAAGCATCTAAAACATGCGCTAGCCAATAACCAGATATGGATGAAACAATTTCAACACTTACTGCAATCCAAATCATGTTGATTAATTTGTCTGTCCATAAATAAGCCACAGAAGCTGGCACAATCATAAAACCTACTACCAATACAGCTCCCACAGCATCAAAAGCACCTACAACTGTAACCGAAGACAAAAACATTAAACCATAATGAATTACAACAGGCGAAAATCCTAAAGTAGTGGCTAAACCAGCATCAAAACTACTTACCTTGAGTTCTTTATAAAATAAATAAATTGCAGCCACTACAATAAGTAATATAATACCCATTTCCCAGGCTCCTTTTGGTCCTAAATCAGTGCCATTAATCATCCAACGGTTAAAAGGAGCAAAAGCTAATTCTCCCAATAATACCGCATCTACATCTAAGTGTACATCCCCAGCATTCTTAGCTATCATGATAATACCAATCGCAAATAAAGCTGGGAAAACGATACCTATCGCGGTATCTTCTTTCACTAAATTGGTTTGTTGTATCCACTCCACCAATAAAACAGTAAGCATTCCAGCTGCGGCAGCTAGAATAATAAGCAAAGGAGAGTTTAAATCTTGGGTAATAAAAAATCCAATCACAACCCCTGGCAAAATGGAATGACTAATGGCATCAGAAATTAAAGCCATTTTTCGCAGTACTAGAAATACACCCAAAAGCGCGCAAGCAATGGACACTAAAACTGCTATTAACTGAATTTCTACTTGAGCACTAATCATTTAATATTTCTTTTTTCTTTCTTTTATTCTCTAAATAGGTCGCTAAAATCCCTCGGTGCGGAGAAAATAATAAGGAAACAACAACAAATAGCGAAGCCACTAAAATAATGACAGGTCCTGTTGGTAAATTGGTCTGCGCTGCACTAATCCAAGCCCCAGAAACACCAGATACCAACCCAATAAATGCTGCAATAAACAACATCTTAGTCAAGGAATTAGTCCATTGTCTTGCGGCGGCAGCGGGGGATAACAATAAGGAACTCATTAATACCACCCCCACTGTTTGCAACCCCATGACGATGTTTATGACTATCAATAATAAAATAATTGAATTTACAATTCTACTAGATATCCCGAGTGTTTCTGCATAATCCCGATCAAATAACATGACTTTAAACTCTTTCCAAAGAAGAAAAATTACCAATACGGAAGGAATTAATAGCGAAAGCATCAAATAGAGATCCTTCTTCATTAAAGTGGCCGCTTGACCAAATAAATATCGATCTAGTCCTGCTTGATTAGCATTGTCTAAACCTTGTACATAGGTTAAAAGCATCATCCCCACCCCGAAGAAAACAGACAAAATAACGCCTAAAGCGGCATCTGTCTTTAATTTAGTGTGTTTGATAATATCGTTAACTAAAAATGCACCTAATAAACCACAAAGAATAGCTCCACCCATTAGTACAGCACTACTCTTAATCCCTGTAAATAAAAAGGCTAAAACAATACCAGGCAAAGCCGCATGCGATATAGCATCGCCTAATAAACTTTGGTTCTTTAACACTGCAAAACTACCCAAGACCCCACTGGTAGCGCCTAATAAACCACTCCCTAATACGATTACCCAGAATGTAGGTTCATGTAGAAAATCAATCATGCCGTCCTAGTAAATATTCAAATGAATGTTTAGCGCCATAAGCCTTCTGCAGATTTTCAGTCGTAAATGTTTTTTCCACCTCTCCAGAGGCAAGTACTTTTACATTTAAAAGGGTTACCCAATCAAAATATTCTGGCACTGTATCCAAATCATGATGCACTACAACAACTGTTTTCCCTTCTTTTTTTAAGGTCTTCAATAAAGCTATAATAGCTATTTCCGTGGTAGCATCTACTCCTTGAAATGGTTCATCCATAAGATAAATTTCTGCATCTTGCACCAAGGCTCTAGCCAGGAATACACGTTGTTGTTGTCCTCCAGAAAGTTGACTGATTTGCCTATCTTTGAAATCAAGCATTCCAACCTTATCTAAAGCGAGTAAAGAAGCTTCTTTCTCCTTCTTTCCAGGTCGTTTAAACCAACCTAAACTTCCATAGGTTCCCATCATAACAACATCTAAAACCTTGACTGGAAAATCCCAATCCACACTTCCTCTTTGTGGAACATAAGCCACTTTTTTCTTATTCTTCTGATAAGATTTACCTAAAATAGAAACGGTACCAGCTAATGAGGGTACAATGCCCAAGATAGATTTGATGAGAGTGGATTTACCAGCACCGTTGGGCCCTACAATCGCCATCAAAATACCTTGAGGTACCACTAAATCAATATCCCATAATACAGGTTTTTGATGATAGGAAACCGTTAAATCATCGATTTTAATTGCCGCTGTGTCCATCCTCTTTCTTATTGTTTTTTAAAGCATTTACAATAGTATTTACGTTGGCTTTGAACATACCTATGTAGGTTCCTTCTGGTGTTCCCGAATTACCTAAAGCATCAGAATATAAAGTTCCACCTAGCTTCACATCCGCTCCTTTAGACTGAACCGCATTTTGCAAGGCAAGAATAGTTTGTTTTGGGACTGAACTTTCTATAAAAATTGCTGGAATGTTGTTTTCAACAATAAAATTAGCCAAATCTAATACATCTCTTGTACCTGCTTCTGTTGCGGTAGAAATCCCTTGCAATCCTATCACTTGAAAATTGAACTCTTGCCCAAAGTAAGAAAAGGCATCATGTGCTGTTACCAAAATCCTTTGATCTTTAGGTAAAAGGCTAATTTCTTCCACAATTTCTTTTTGAGTTTTTTCAAGCTGTACTTTATATTTTCTTAAATTTTCCTGATAATAACTAGCGCTTTCAGGATCATTTTCTGATAATTTTTCTGCTACCAAAGTTGCAGCATCTATCCAATTGTTGATAGAAAACCAAATGTGCGGATCATAATTACTTGCAAAATTTTCTGATGAAATCAACTTAGCTTCTGGGATTCCATCACTTACAGCATAAGAAGCTTTGCCCATGTCTGGTAAACGTTCAAAAATCTCAGCCATTTTACCTTCTAGATGTAACCCATTGTAGAACACTACATCTGCACTTTTGATCCTGTTAACATCCCCTTCACTAGCTTTGTACAAATGTGGATCGACTCCTGCTCCCATTAAACCAGTCAGTTGAATGGAATCTTGCCCAATATTCTTCACAAGGTCTGTAACCATGGTGGTCGTACAAACTACTTTAAGCTTAGAACTTTTATCTTGCGAGTTGTTATTACAAGAGATTACACTAAAAATGAATGCAAAGATGCATCCTATCTTAAAAATTGAGGTCTTAGTAAAATTCATGTTACAAAGATAATACAAAAATGTTATACTAATCTAACTTAATAAAAATATTGAAATCATTTATACCTTAAAGAAATTCTAGTTTAGTCTAAAAAATATGCTTGAGTTAAAGGACCATTATCGGCTTCTTCTAATTTGAATTCTCCTGATTGAATTCGACATAGTTGATAAAGATAGGCACCTGAATTTAATGCTTTTCCAAAGTCATACGCAAGAGAGCGTATATAGGTACCTTTCCCACATCTGACTTTAAATTTAACGAAAGGTAATTCAATAGATGTAATTTCAAAAGAATGAATGACAACCTCTCTTGATTTTACCTCAACTTTTTCTCCTGCTCTAGCAGATTCATACAATCGCTTTCCATCTTGTTTGATAGCAGAATGCACGGGCGGATATTGCTGAATAGTACCAATAAATTGCTGTGTTGTTTCATGAATTACTTCCGTTGTAAGATGATCTATAGGAAATGTTTCATCTTCTGGTTGTTCGGTATCATAAGAAGCTGTAGTAGCCCCAAGTTTAAAGGTACCTGTGTAGGTCTTATCATCTGATTGAAGTTCATTGATTTTTTTGGTATATTTACCTACACATATTACAAGTACTCCTGTAGCTTTAGGGTCTAATGTACCTGCATGACCAACTTTGAATTTTCTTAGCTTAAAAGTCTTGCGAATATTCCATCTAATCTTATTTACCACATCAAAGGAAGTCCAATTCAGGGGTTTGTCAATGATAAATATTTTGCCTTGCTGTAAATCTTCTAATTCCATAGGTTGTTTACACATAAATCATGGTATACCCAATAGCGATACAACCTACTATAAAGCAATAAATTGCGAAATATGTCAGTTTTGCTTTTCTAACTAAACTTATCATCCAACGACAAGCTATAATACCAGCTATAAAAGCGGCAATAAAACCAGCTAATAAAGCAGGTCCATTAGCATATTCAGGCATACCCCCAGCATCTAAGATTTTTTTAGCTATTGCTCCAAATATCAATGGGATCACCATTAAAAATGAAAAACGAGCTGCTTTACTTCTATCATCTCCTAAAAGGACAGAAGTAGAAATAGTTGCCCCTGACCTTGATATACCAGGCATAATAGCAATGGCCTGCGCAATTCCAATAATGATTGCATCTTTAAAACTAACAGATTTTGTTGTGTTCTTGGCTTTATCTGCAAAGTACAATAACCCAGATGTGATGAGTAACATAAAACCTACCAACATCAATTGGCCATCAAACAAAGTTGTTAACCAATCTTCTAAAAATACCCCAACCAAGGCTGCTGGAATCATCGAAAGAACAATCTTCAACGCAAATTGAGACTCTTCATTATTTTTGAATGCAAATAGACCTTTAATAATGTTGAATATATCTTTATGATAAACCACTACCGTGCTTAAAGCCGTAGCAAAGTGGAGTACGATGGTCATCATCATACTTTCTTCTTGATTAACACCTAAAATAGCTTCTGCGATTTCTATATGTCCACTCGATGAAACGGGTAAAAACTCTGTAAGTCCTTGAACAATTCCTAGAATTATAGCATCAATAATCTCCCTCATTCAGTAATTGTTTTATTTTCAGGACTCCATAATATAGCGAACACTTCAACACCAAAGCCTAGCAAAACTAGAAATGGTGCTAATCTAATTCTAGTCCAAGAGAAAATATCCTCATTCCAATAATGTGGATCATAAGTACCATCAGGTCTGGTATTCGCATCTGTGCCAGTCATTAAAAAAAAACCTATGGCAATAAGCGCTAGGCCTATCCCCATGCATAAGTAGTTCTTCTGGGAAAATAAAAAGTGATTATCTGACTTAATTCTCATGAGTAGTATAATTGATCTGTTCTTAATCTTAAATATTTCCACGTAGCCCAGAATGTACTTAATACGGCAATTAACACACCTACCACCAATAAACCTAAAATCAACCATTTAAAGTTATCATGCCATAAAGCAAGGTTTAACTTTGGTGCTGCAAAATACCATAAGCCAGATAAAGCTAAAATTGCTAATACTGCACCTAGCAAGCCTAGCCAGAAACTTTGAATAATAAATGGTTTTACTATAAATCTACGTTTTGCTCCAACCAATTGCATGGTTTTTATAATAAAGCGTTTTGAAAATATTTTAAGCCTAATTGAGTTATTAATTAAAATAATAGAAATAATAAGGAATACGATAGCCAAGCCGACCAACCAATAAATAATTGAGTCAATTCTTTCATAAATACTAGCTAAACTGGAAGTATTATTTACTGTGTCAATTAAATCATAATTTGAAACAACTTGCGTGATGCTATCAATTCTAATAGAATCCACATACTCTGGTTTTATAGTCATTACCACAGATGGAGGAAAAATCCCTTCTTCAAATAACTCTAAATCACTGTTATCTAGACCCAATTGAACTTTTGCCAATTGCAAAGCTTGATCTTTGTCAATGTATTTTACAGACTTAATAAAATCTTTCTGCTTCAGACTATCCACAAAAGCTTGATGCATTTGCTCTTCTTGTGCTATATCTTTTTTATCTAATGCCTCTTTAAAATAAGCTTCTACTTGAAACTGGTTTTTAAGATGTTTCGCATAGTCATTTGAATTAACGACAATTAAGCCAAACAATCCCAATAAGAATAGAACCAATGCAATACTTACCACCACAGTGATATTGGATGAGCGCAAGCGGCTTTTATTCATTTTATCTGCAGTCTTCGACATAGAATTTAAATTTTGTGCAATTTAATAAAAAACAAAGTTTTCTTACTCTTTAGTATGGTGAATGTTGTTAAATGTATGATAAAATAAAGCGTGAAGCTATTTTACCTTCATCTACATGCTCACTGTAATTTATAAATCTACCCTCCACAACATATATTTATTCAATAGCATTATAAGCTAGAGAATGGGTCTCGGAGGATTATCTTGAATAAACTTAAGTACATCTTCTGGTTTATCTGTTAGGTGTAATAACTCCTTGTAAGGCTGTCCTATAGCAAGTTGATGTAAAACGGAATATAAAGAGGTGTCTTCTACATAGCGTTTCTTCCCTAGAAATACCATAGGACTATAAAATCCAAAAGTTCCATAATGGTTCTGCGCAGCTTCTTGAAAAATTTCTTGGGTTGTACCAGCACTTCCTGGAGCAAAAACGACTCCGTACAAGCAAATAGCTAAGAGTATATCTTCACGCAACGAATTAGAGAAATATTTAGCAATATCTGTGGCAAAAACATTGGTAGGTTCATGTCCGTAGAACCAAGTAGGAATCGCTAGATTCTCATGCCCTTCAGGGAATTTCGCTAAAACGCTTTGAGCATTGGTCACATAATTGGATGCTAAATAATCTCTCGGATTATCTATGGGAATATCAAAACTTAAATCAGTTAAGATAGCTAAACCTTCGTAAAAATCTTCATGCGATTTCCCGGCCATGTATGCTCCATAATTCGCAGCTTCCATAATCCCTGGACCTCCACCGGTTACCACATAATAACCATCCTCAGCTAATAGTTTAGCAGTTAAGGCAGCATTTTTATACGCTTCAGAATCCCGTGTGGTAGAATGCCCACCCATAAAGCCGACACATTTCTTACTCGTCATACCCTCTCTGCTATAATCAAGCAAACGCCTTAAAGCTTCATCAATATTAAAATCATGCAGACGCTGTGCCATTGCTTCATGCAAAGGTGGTGTATAACGATTTTCCTTGAATCTCTTATAGATTTTAAGATCTACTGAGTTATCATTCCCCGCTTCATATCCTTCTAATAATTCTTGGTGTTTATATAGCTGGGTACGATAAGGATTATAAGGCAATTCTCCGAATTTCGGGTATACAAATGCTCCCAATGATATAAGTTCTATGGCTTGACCCTTCTTGAACTTGCAACTTAAGAAACTGGTATTATTAAACTTAAATTGATCCCAAGAGACCTCTTTATAAGTGAAATCCACATCTTGAACTACCACATTTGTAAGATCTTTGGTTTTATATGTATAAGATTCCCATTCCTTGAAATGGGAGATTAATTTACCTTTCTTCATTAAAATAATTATATAAGTACAGGTTTCATTTTCTTACCAAGAATTTTAGCCAAAGCAGGTGGTATATCGATAAAATTATCATAAAAATCCTCAAAAAATCCTTTGGTTTCCTCAGATAATAAACTTTGGTATTGTTCCATAATTTCATCACCAAAAATCACTGGACTCATCTGCACTTCATTATTTCTAATTACTGCAACTAAATGATATTCTTGTGTTTCTGCCAATGATTTTCCCGTAAAAGTGCAATGCTCTAGATCCACATCATGTTGCATCATATCATCAACTTCTCTCTGATGTTCCATCATAAACCCTTGCATTTTCTGCATCGATTCTTTAGAAATATGTTGCATCATATCTCTTTTACAATTTTCGCAAATCGCATATTCAAAAATGACCGAGTGATGTTCATCTGCCAAATTTCGATGATATGCTTTTTCCAAGAAATAAAGTTTGTCTTTTAAAGAATCGTTACACACAGAGCATTGTGCAAATGCCTCTGAGGTTGTTTCTGACAATAAAGCTTTTGGTAAATCCATTTTAACGATTAAATTTTATATTTCTACTTACAAACCAAGAGACAGAAACGCCTATCAAGAGAACGCTACTAGTTATCACTAAGAAGTTTAACAGAGTGAATTTCACAGGAAAAGCTACTGTAGGGCTGATACTAACCAAACCGAATTGCTGTTGCAAATAGGCTAAAAGACCTCCAATGATTAAACCAAAAACAAGGGCATATACCGTGATTAAAATCCCAGTAATAAAATGGGTTTGTCTTAATTGTTTGGTTGTCATCCCCATGCTCCGCAGGGTTTTTGAAACTTTTCTTTTATCAAGAATTATGATAGCCACCGAACCAGCCAAATTAAAACTTGCGATTATCAGTATCAGTATGAAAATAAGATAGATGATTAAATTCTCTGTATTCATCATTTTCAAAAAGGCAGCATCGAGTTGTTGTCTTGTTTTAATTACAAACTGATCCCCTAAGGCTTGCTGTAGTTTCTTTTGTAATGGCTCTAATTGAATTGAATTGGCATTAATCTCTATGGCAGAAACTTCATTTGTATCATAAGACAATAATTGTTGTGTTAATGCCAGCGGGGCAAACACATATTGTTCATATTTATCATTGATAAAGAAAATCCCAGTGCTATAAGCCACTACCCCATTAAATGCATTTTCTTGACTCGTGTAAATACCAGTTCCAGCTTTTGGAACATATAATTCCAAAGGTTCTTCTGGATTCACATATAGGGATAGCCTGCTTGATACGCCAGAACCAATAATCACCTCCTCTGGATATTCTACACTTAGTGGGTTTCCAATTTTAACGGTGGTATCAATTTGAAATATTTGATTAAAATTTTCATCTACTCCTTTGATAGAGACAATGTGGCTTTTATTATGAAATTTCACATAAGCTTTTTCCTCTATCACCTTGCTATAGACTTGAATATCTCCTGATTCAATAAATTCATTCAACTTATGTTCTAAATCTTGACTAAATACAAAGGTTTTACCTTGAGCTGGCTCTATTTTTAAAGCAGGATTAATCTGACTATAAAATTGGATATTTAAACTTTCTAAGCCTGCAAAAACTGATAATACCACCACCAAGCAAGCTGTCACAAATCCAAGCGCTAAAAAAGCGACCCAGGAAATAACGTTTACTTCAATAGCATTTTTACCAGAAAATACATATTTACTGGCTAGTTTTAGAGGGAATAAATTCATGTTTATAGTACAGGATTATCACCTTTACCCTTCAAAGCGCGATCAATTTCGTCTACTTTGTCCAAGGTTTCATCTGCATAATATTGTAATTCTGGAACAATACGCATTTGTTTTCCAATTCTATTCCCTAATAATTTTCTAAAGTGTCCCTGATTAGAATCAATATAGGTAAGCACTTCATCTCTATATAAAGTAGGGAAAACACTTAAATATACTTTAGAAATAGATAAATCTGGGGTGGTACGCACCTCTGTAACAGAAATCAACATACCCATTTTGATGTTTACAGCCTCTTGTCTGAATATTTCTGCTAATTCTTGTTGTAATAGTTTATTAACTTTCTGTAGTCTGTTACTTTCCATAAGCCAAAGATAGCTATTTAGTTCTTATTAATATTTTTTAAGGTTACTAGAATTTCATCTAGCCCATTACTTTTAATTTCAAAAACTGTTGCCATCAACATCCCTAATTTTCCTTTTGGAAATCCTTTAGAAGCATACCATTCTAGATAAGATATGGGAATGTTTGCTATTTTAACTCCTTTGTATTTCCCATAAGGCATGGGCGTTGTAATGACTTCTTGTAAAATTTTTGGATCCAATTTTAATTAAATTTAAATCGTGCTTCAGGAATAGAAGCATTTGGTTTTATGTCATTAAATATCAAAACATATTCCGCACCACGATGAGGCTTGATTTCCATACGCGTAGCAAAAGTTAAACCCTCAAACTTACGTAAATCCTTATAGTATATTGTCTCAATAGCATTCACTTCTTTAATTAATTGATAGCTCTTGACATCTATCCAGTAATAATCTTGTACGGTATTTTTAGTTAATTCGATTTTATAAGTTTCCTTGCCGTTTATTTTTTCAGTTCCTTCCAATTTAACTTTAAAACCCTTTTTCTTGTAGTTCAATAAATCAGTTTCAAAAGCATCTGGTTCATATCTTGCCAGTCGTTTAAATTTATGATTGTTTTCATCATAAGTGTAGCCATGTTTACCATCAAAACCTTCGTTCAATTTTTCTTGTCCATCAATGATATAGCTCACTCGTTTAAAGTAAGGTCGTTTATGCTCAATTAACAATGGAGCTACATCACTAACGCCAATAGCCACCTCTGCTTCAATCGTGATACTGCTCAACGCATTCCATTGTTCGTAACCACCTGTTACATCAAAATGTTTAGCTACAATTTCCTCTGCTGTTTGAGCATTTACTATACTTGCGAAAATAAGAATAGCGATATAAATAACTTTATTCATGAATTAACTTATTTGAATGGATTAAAGTACGAATTAAATTCAACTATTGTTTTAATAACTTCATATAACGCCTTGCAAACTCTAAATCCTCTTCGGTATCAATGCCAATCGTTTTCCCTTCGGCGTATGCCACTTTGATTTTATAGCCGTTCTCTAAATAGCGAAGTTGCTCTAGTTTTTCAATTTTTTCTAGATTTCCTTGTGGTAATTGAGTGAATTCTAAAAGAGCTTCTTTTCTGAAGGCATAAATACCAATATGTTTTAGATATTCCACCTTTCCTTCTGAATCTCTTTGATATGGAATAACTGAACGTGAAAAGTATAACGCATGCTGACTTTCATCTAAAACAACTTTTACATTGTTTGGGTTCTTAATATCCTCTTCTTTTTGAATTGATTCTACTAAAGTTGCTACATGAACACTTTTATTAACATCCTGTTGGAAGATTTGCACCAATGATTCAAGGTCTTTTTGTAAAATAAAAGGTTCATCCCCTTGAATATTCACTACCACATCTACATCTAAGTGTTGTACAACTTCCGCAATTCTATCACTACCCGATTGGTGATGCGGTGAAGTTTTCACAGCTTTCCCTCCCTTAGATGTAATATTTTCTAGAATCCTATCATCATCTGTAGCTGCTATCACTTCTTTGAATATCCCTGTATTTACCACTGATTGGTATGTTCTGTAAATAACACTTTCTCCATTTAAATCTTTTAAAAGCTTGCCTGGGAAACGTGTAGCATTATATCTGGCAGGT
Source organism: Weeksellaceae bacterium (assembly GCA_051011115.1). Classification (GTDB taxonomy): domain Bacteria; phylum Bacteroidota; class Bacteroidia; order Flavobacteriales; family Weeksellaceae; genus Profundicola. The sequence continues at coordinate 4,735 of JBPCUN010000015.1, read as the reverse complement.
ATGACTGCAATTATATTTAATTTCATATATTAGTCGCAATAAAAAACAATATTAAAGTTTTTTGAAAGAAAATTTCAGTATTTTTTTTAAAATGATTTATATTTGAGCAAATTTAATATTCATGAAAAACATTCTTAAAATAGTTTTACTGGTTTTAGCCGTTGTTTTGTCTTACTTTATCTTTAAGTCTGTACAAGGTTTGGTAGAATTTAATAAAGTAAAAATTCAGCGCTATGCTGACGCTGTAGAGCAATTAGAAGACGTTGCTAACGCAGAACGTCTTTATAAAGGGTATCACGGAAAATATACGGATAACCTAGATTCTTTGAAGCAATTTATTGAACAAGGTAAAATTTATATAATCAATAGAACAGATTCTTCTGGGTATGTATATGATGCATCAAAGAGAATTGACGTGATGAAAAACTTTACTGTGGTAGACACTATTGAATCAAAAACCTCTGTAAAAGATTCTATTTTTGGAAGTAGAGGAATGCAAAATTTTGGATATGTTCCAGTGAATGGTAAAAATGTTCCTATCAAATTATGGACAGATTTTAATGATCGTGTGATTGGTAGTGATAGCACCAACATCCAAAGAGATTATTTCTTTAAGGCATGGATAGATAAAAAAGATGCTTTAGGAGGTTTAGGTGAAGATTATATAGCTAGAGAATTAGATGATGAAACCTCTCCAGTAAAAGGTGATGTGATACAAGTAGGTAGCGACAGACGTCCATCTCTAGAAGGTAATTGGTCTTCAGACATAGACGTAGCATTAAAGGACAGAAGAATGAAAGCTATGAATCCAAACGCAAATTAAAATTTGATGAATACTAATATACTGTCCATCCTTTTAGAAAAGGATGGACTTTCTTTTTTAATTACTAAAGACAATGAACTAATTGAGCAAGGGTACAATGCTTTTGAATCCAAAGTGAATGTGCTAGAAAATTTAAATAAGGTATTTGAAAAGAATATTTATTTAAAGCAATCTTATAATAAAGTACAGGTAGCTATCCTCTCTGCTAATTTCATACTTGTTCCAGCAGAGCATTATACAGAAGATCCGGAAGATGAAAAATGGCTTGGCTTTAACGCAGAGATTACGGAGTCAGATGTGCTGTTGTCTCATAAAGTGCTGAAACATAATTTAGTATTTATTTCTTTAATTTCAGCAGAAATCAATGATTTTTTTAAAAATAAATTGAAAGCAACGAATATGGTGCACGCTGGTGAACTATTCCTGAATCAATTTGAAGTGACGGAGCCTGCCGAGCAAGTATTCTTGAATATTCATCATAAGCAGTTTGAAATGGCTGTTTTAAAAAATGAAAAGCTACATCTATACAATATTTTTGATTACGAGGCGAAAGAGGATATCATGTATCATTTATTAAATACTTTAAAAGTTTTAAACATCGACACGAATACTGTAGAGCTTTATTATTATGGTTTAACCAATCAACCTGACACACTAAAGATGATGATGAATTTTGTGCGCCATGTAATCCCAGCTACATCTGACATACAGCGGATGGAGCATTTAACATTAATAGAAAACTTACAACAAGATTTATGAGAATCATATCTGGAAGATGGAAAGGAAAACGCTTGACTGCGCCTAAAGATTTACCCACAAGACCTACCACAGATTTTGCTAAAGAGGCATTATTTAATATTTTAAACCATAGATTTTATCTCAACGAAGTCAATGTGTTAGATTTATTTGCGGGAATTGGGGGGATTAGTTTAGAATTCGCTTCAAGAGGTGCAGAGAAAGTAAATGCAGTAGAAGAATACAGCAAATGTGTTTCCTTTATCAAAGAAACTGCAGAGGAGCTAGAATTTAAACAATTGACTGTTTATCAACAGGATGTTTTTAAATTCTTGAATCAAGGACATCATGATAAATATGACATTGTTTTTGCTGACCCTCCATTTGATATGCCGATAGAGGATTATAAAAAGCTAATAAATTTAATTCTATCAAATGATTATTTAGACGAGGCTGGCATGCTCATTCTAGAACATCCGAAAGATCATTCTTTTGAAGACATGCCCGCTTTTGAAAGTCATAAAAAATATGGCAATGTACATTTTAGCTTTTTCGAATTAGAGGACACTGACGAAGAAGAATAAATCATCATTTCTTAAAAAAACATAAATTCAACTTTAAAAATTTAGAGTTGGATTTTTTTATTGATAATATTAAATTTAGTTTTCTTCTGAATCATTGGGTTTTTTAGCCCATTCTAGCGTGCGAATTGGAAAAGGAATATTAATACCTTGATGATCAAAAGTTTCTTTGATAATCATAATAGCCTCCGACTTGGCTTCTAAAATCGTTAAATTAGATCGCGCCTCTATCCAGAATCTTATTTGAAAATTGATAGAACTATCTGCAAACTCTAACCAATGAAACTCTACATGTTCATAATCTAAATGGGGAAATCTTTTGGAAATTGCTTCAATCGCAATCTTTTTTACGAAACGCAAATCTGAGTCATAATGCACTCCGCATTTGATGCTTGTGCGAATTCTAGGAGTCAATCCATAATTTTTAAAAGGACTCTCAATGATATTCTTATTGGGAATCACAGCAATGTTATTGTCTGCTTCTCTGATTCTAGTATTCCGAAGGGTGATTTCTTCTATGTTTCCTTCAAACCCATTCGTTACAACCCAATCTCCAACATTCATTACATCATTTAAAGACAAGAATATGCCAGAAAAGGTATTGGCTAAAGTTCCTTGAAAAGCTAGTGCCACAGCTAAACCAGCAATACCCCCAGCTGCCATAATACCAGTAAGCAGATCGCTTAAATTTAATAAGCTAACTGATATTAATAATCCAATTAAAACAATAAAACCTGATACAATGTTAGCAACCAAGGCACGGATGGAGGCTCTTTTGATGATTCTTGAAAGTGGTTTCTTTATCCATCTCTTAACATAAATTGAAATAACATAACAGAGTGTAAAAACTAATATGGATAATATAACTTCTGGTAAGTGCTCAATCAGTTGTTCTTTCCAATTAAAGATTCGATCCCACATTTTATCCCATGAAGTCTGAAATCCTTCTGAAACTTTTTCGACATCTTTTTCTATGTCAGACGGTTGCTCCTTTTGCTGAATCATCAGGTTCAAAAGGAATAAGAATTTGGATAGCATCAATTAGAAAGTATATTAAATAATTTTTCAAACCCCTTCTGCAGACGCTCTAAACCTGTGGAAAATTCTACTTTAAATTCTTCCCATTGGTTCTCGGTAGCGTACTCATAATCTTCTACGAGAGCTCTCAGATCATCTCTATTTTGAATTAAACCAGCTATCTTATCTTCAAAATCATTTTTTATATCAGCATCTATGGTATTTGATCGTTGACGCAGTTCATCGATTCTATGCGTAATGTCCATGATGGCATCTTCTGCATATATTTTAAATTCTTTTCCAGTCATTTGGTTAAATTATCAAAACAAAGATAGGTATAAATTTATATGACTAAAAAAGTCACTCCTTTTGAAGTGACTTTATAATATATATAAATGGAACGGTTAATTAAACGTTTTCTATAATCATAGCAGAAGCACCACCACCACCATTACAGATACCAATGCCACCGTATCGTCCGGCATTTTGTTTTAATACATTGATTAGCGTAACCAAAATTCTAGAACCTGAATTCCCCAGTGGGTGTCCTAATGAAACTGCGCCACCATTTACATTCACCTTTACTGGATCCAAGTTCATTAACTTAATGTTTGCTAAACCTACCACAGAGAATGCTTCATTTAATTCAAAATAATCTAAATCAGCTATATCTAAATTAGCTTTTTTAGCCGCTTTTGGTAAAGCCAATGCAGGAGCTGTCGTAAACTTACTAGGAGCTTGTGCTGCATCTGCAAAAGAAACAATTTTCGCCAAAGGCTTCATTCCTAATTCCTCTGCTCTTTCTTTACTCATTAAGACTACAGCAGAAGCACCGTCATTCATGGTAGAAGCATTAGCAGCAGTAACAGTACCATCTTTGGTAAAAGCAGGACGCAATTGTGGAATTTTATCCATTCTTACATTTTTAAACTCCTCATCTTCTTTTACAATGATAGGCTCTCCTCTTCTTTGCGGAACCTCAACTGGTACTATTTCCTCCTCAAATCTCCCTTCTGCCCAAGCAGTGGTAGATCTTTCATAGGATTGTACGGCAAATTTATCTTGCTCTTCTCTAGAAATATTGTGTTCTACAGCACATTCATCTGCAAAAACACCCATCGCTTGATTATCATAAGGATCTACAAGACCATCATGTGCCAAACCATCGATTAATGCTGTATTACCATATTTGGTTCCACGTCTAGCAGATGGTTGATAAAAAGGAACCATAGACATATTTTCCATCCCTCCAGCAACCACAATATCTGCATCACCATTTCTAATTTCTTGAGCAGCCAACATCACAGCCTTCAACCCTGAAGCACAAACTTTGTTCACTGTAGTGCAAGGCACGCTTTCTGGTAAACCAGCCCCTAACGCTGCTTGACGCGCAGGTGCTTGACCTTCTCCAGCTTGTAACACGTTACCCATGTAAACTTCTTGTACTTGGTCTGCAGCAAGTCCTATTTTTCCTAAAGCACCTTGAATGGCAATAGCACCTAATCTCGTTGCTGGCACCGTAGACAATGCTCCTAAAAAACTTCCCATGGGTGTTCTTACCGCAGAAACTATATAAACT